>NZ_JBVIUJ010000009.1:197606-363458 GCF_055596705.1 Streptomyces sp. NPDC039609 | reverse complement strand
CGTTCCCACTCGGCATCACTCAGATCACCCCGCCCCATGCCCACATCAACGACTCGGACACGCGGTAGTCACATGATCGGCCGGACAAGTCCTAGGCGGGCTTCGTGGTGAAGTGGACCGGATCGATTTCGACGGGACCCTGCCGGGTGGCGTAGGGCGGGCAGACTCCGACGGTCACCGCGGAGCAGACGACCCAGCTGAGCGAATCCTCGCTGCGCAGCACCGGAGTCAGCCAGGGACGGGGAGGCTCCATGCAGCCCGTGGCGGCGATGTCCGCCAGGACGGTTTCGTCCGCCGTCTCCAGGCTCAGGCCGCGGAACGACCGGCCGATGTTCATCCGCCGCACGTCCTCGAAGCAGAGCCCGATCGGTGCGGTGTCCTCGAAATACCCTCCGCCGCTGAGGATGAACAGCCGCGAGTGGCCGACGCCGTACCTCCACAACTGAAACCGCTCGGGGCTCGACCCAGGACGCGTCCGCCTGCCTCACGTGCTTCGTCCAAGGGGAACTACGGCCCTTCTCTCTTCGCGGTCACTCGTTGCGGCTCTTCAGGCCCTCACACGCGGCGAGTTCGTCGGCTGTGCCATGGAACGCGGGGCCGCAGTTGGCCGGCAGTCGCTCGACGACCATGGCGACCGCCTCCTGCGCCGTACCAGCGCTACCGACCTTCCGAGTCCGCGAAGGTCCCTCGACGTAGTACGGCCCGGTGTGGTTCGGGCCGGCCTTCGCCGGGCCGATGTAGGGCACGTCCCACGTCCACCTCTGCTCGGTGCAGCGACTGAAGTGCAGCTCCCACATACCGGTCCAGGGGAAGAGCTGCCGCAGCCGTGGCTCGGCGTATGCCGCCGTGACCAACTCCTTGCTCACCCTGTCGGAGTCGAGCAGCTCCTGCCATGCCGCTTCCACCTTGTCCGCGCCTGAGGCGTTCGTCGTCATGCTCGGATTCTCCGGCAGTCGAAGAACTCACTCCTCCAGCAGGGCGAAGAGCCCAGCGGCTGCGAGGCGGTGCTCGTCCTCCGTCAGGCTCTAGACCCCCGCGGGCTCCACCAGGCGCTTGCGGAGGGTCTCCACCACGGTCGGATCCAGGCCCACGTGCCCGGTGACGTACGCGTACACCGATCCGTACTCCGCGCGCAGGTCCGCGAGGAAGAGCCGCATGATCTCCGCGGGTGCCCTGCCGTATCCCGGCCAGCGCAGTTCCCGCCCCGGATGGGCGGCGTGCCAGTCGGCGATCAGCCGTTCGGTGGCCAGTTCGGTCAGCGCGAAGTCGGCGAGGATCTGCTCGTCGGAGACGTCGAGAAGGGAGAGGACCACGGCGGCGAGCAGGCCCGTACGGTCCTTCCCCGAGGCACAGTGGAAGACGAGGGGCCCCTCCGCGGACGCGATCACCTCCAGGGCCTCGCGCAGCTCCACGGCGCCGTCGGCCGCGACCTCGGCGAACCGGTCGGCGAGGTAGCGCCACGGGTCGAGGTCCGGATCGATCTCCGCCTGGTCGTAGGGGCGGTGCTCGATGCTCAGGTTGTGCCAGGTGATGCCGTCCGTCTCCGGCATACGGCCCTTGGCGGCGATCTCCCACGGGTAGCGCAGGTCGATCACCGCGGCCACGCCGAGCTCCTGGAAGCGGTCCAGGTCGGGGCCGCGCAGCTTGGCGAGGGAGTCGGAGCGGTAGAGGACGTCCCAGCGGACGGTTGCGCCGTCGGCGGTCCGATAGCCGCCCAGGTCACGGAAGTTGTGGAGGTTCTCGAAGGGTACGTGTCGTCTCATGACGACACCCTACGACTCGACCAACTCCCAGAAGCGGTCGACGATTCCGTCGAGGTACGCGCGGCCCGAGTCCCCGCTGTCGCCCGAGGCGCCCCAGCTGCTCGTCGCCGCCATCTTCGCGTGGTAGTCGGTGTGCAGCCGCTGGAGCGCGAACTCCAGAGTCCGCTTCTGTACCGGCAGCAGCTTCACGACCGGGCGCACGTACGCCTGCCAGCGCGTCGTGGCCGCGTCCCGCAGCAGCTGGGCCAGGTCCTCGTTCCTGCCGGTCACCGTGAGCAGGGCGCGCGGCCCGAGACCGAGGGTCTGGGCGAGGGCGGCGGTCTGGCGTTCGTTGCCGCGCCAGCGGCCCGACTCCTCCATCCGCAGATAGCCGGGGGCGTCGAGGCCCACCCGGCGCGCCAGGTCGTCCGGGGCGAAGCCCCGGGCCATCCGGTGCTCGCGCAGGGTGGTGGCGGCCGCGATCAGCTCGCCGGGGGCACACCAGAGGACGCCCGCGAGAGCGGTGAGCTCCTGAGCGGTCGGGGCGAGCCGGCCGCGTTCCCAGGCGATGACGGTGTCGGGGGTGACCGCGAGGCCGTACTGCGCGCGAAGACCGTAGGCGACATGGCCCGGAGCCATGCCGAGGCCTTCGCGCAATCGGCGCGCGGCGAGGGCGTTGAAGGGAGGTGAGGGAGGGGAGGGTTGCACCCTGACACGGTAGATGCGGAACGTGACAAATGGCTACGGTGCGTTCACCCAAGGCCAGAAGTCGTAGAAACGTCGGAACCGGTCGGTAACAATCCGTATTGATCTCCGTCGCGTTCGGTGACCGGTGGGCAATGTCCGATGACCGGTCACGCTCGGCGGCGGAGCGCCGGAACGCATCCGGCTATGATCTCCAACTCCCAAATGATGGAGGAGACATGAGCGACCGCCCCGTCCATACGGTGGAAGTGCCTCTGGGTGACGGCAGTGACGAGTTCGTGCGGGTCCAGATCCGAGAGGTGGACGACTCGCTCGTCCGCGTGGGCCGAGGTGGACGCACCATAGCGCGGGCCGAGAGGTCGCTCGGCCAGATGCTGGACACCGTACGCCCCGTGGCGGAGAGCTTCGTGGGGCGGTTCCAGGGGATGGCGCAGGCGCCGGACGAGATCACGTTGGAGTTCGGGGTCTCCCTGTCGGCCGAGGCGGACGTGGTGATCGCCAGCACGGCGACAGCGGCCAATTTCTCCGTGAGTTTGACCTGGAACAGGCGTGACGCGAGGGACGCAGAGGGAGACAATTCCCGCCAGGGCTGAGCCGGGCTCGGAGGGTGTGGTGACGGGGGTCGGGGAGCAGGGCGCCGAGCACGCGGAGTCGAGGCTGGTCTCGGCCGTCGTACGGATCAAGGGAGCCGACGGCGCGATCGGTGGCGCGGGCTTCCTCGTCGCGCCCGACCTCGTCCTCACCTGCGCGCATGTGGTCTCGGACGCGCTGGGCCGGCCCCGCGCGGACGCGGTGGACACCGGCACCGAGGTCACGGTCGACCTGCCACTCGCCGAGCACCCGTACGGCGACGGAGGCGAGCACCCTGACGGCGCCTACGCCGAGCACTCCGACGGCGACGGCGGCGAGCTCGCCCACGACGCCGACGGTCGTGACGAGCTCGCCCATGTCCAGAGCTGGGTGCCGATCAGGCCCGACCAGACCGGGGACATAGCCGTTCTCCGGCTTCGGAACCGGATCCCCGGAGCCCGTCCGCTCCCCATGGCCGACCCGCGGCAAGGCGTGTGGGACCACGAGACGCGCACCGTCGGCTTCACCGACGAACACCCCGACGGCATCTGGCAGAGCGGCCGATTCCGCGGTCCCACCCGGCAGGGCTGGATCCAGCTCTCGCGGACCGACGGCGAGGCCGTGCACGTCAAGGGCGGCTTCAGCGGCAGCCCCGTCTGGGACGACACACTGGGAGCCGCCGTCGGGATGATGGTGGCCGCACAGCCGGTGCGCGAGGCCCAGCAGGCGTTCGTCCTGCGCGTGAGAACCCTGCTGCGGGAAGTACCCGAACTCGCCCCGTTCGTGACCCCGGCCACGCCCTTCCGGGGTCTCGCCCCCTTCCAGGAGGGCGACGCGGACGTCTTCTTCGGACGCGACGACGACATCGAGCGTGTGGTCACCGCCCTGCGGGGCGATCAGCCCACGGTCACGCTGTACGGACCGTCGGGCTGCGGCAAGTCCTCGCTCGCCCTGGCCGGTGTCGTACCGAGGATGAGGCAGGACGGACACCGGATCGTCCGGCTGAACGCCGTACGCTTCCAATCCCTCCGCGCCGCGCTCGCCACCGAACTGTTCGAGACCGCACGGTCCGGGCCGCAGCACGGACCGTCGCGCGCGCGGAGCGCCGACCAAGTGGAGGGATGGCTCGACGAGTTGGGCCTCGCGGACACCGTCCAGCGTGCCCTGGGCCCGTCGACCGGCCGACTCCTCGTCGTACTGGACCAGGCCGAGGCGCTCCTGGACCGCTCCGAAGCCGAGGCCGAGGAGGTCGCCCGTCTGCTCTTCCCCGAGCGGCAGCAGGGCGGTGTACGGGTCCTGGTCACCCTGCGCGCCGACTTCATGGACGCGGCCCTGAACCACGCGCGTCTCGGCCCCGCGCTGAAGCGGGGCGTCACGGTACCCCTCACCCCCATGTCCCGGTCCCAACTCGCGGAAGTGATCAGTGAGCCGGTCAGGCGCGTGCCGGCCGTGGAGTACGACCCGGGCCTGGAGCGGCGCGTCCTCGACGACGCGGGCGGCGAACCGGGAATCCTGCCCCTGCTGGGATTCGTCCTCGCCCAGCTGTGGGACCAGCAGGCCGGGGGACGGCTGCGGACCTCGACGTACGAAGCGAGCGGGGGCGTGTCCGGCGCCCTGCGCCGCCACGCCGAGCAGGCCTGGAGCGAGTGCGTCGAGAGAGGTGACGACGACGAGGCGCGGCGGCTGCTGACCGGCCTGGTCCGGGTCCTGCCGGGCAGCGAGGCTCCGCTGCGGCGCATGCTCACCCGGGAAGAGGCCGGGGAGACGCGGTGGCGGATCGCGACCTCGCTCGCCGCACGACGGCTGCTCGTTCTCCACGGGGACGAGGGGGAAGCGCAGAGCGCCGAACTCGCTCACGAGGCACTGATCAGCGCCTGGCCGACGCTCGCACGCCAGGTGACGGCCGACGCGGAGTTCCTGGCCGGCCGGGCGGAACTCGCCCATGACCTCGACCGCTGGCGGAAGGCCGACGAGCCCAACGACCTGCTGCCCGGCCCGCCGCAGCTCCACTCCCTGCGCGGCCGTCTGCACGGCCGGGAGACGGAACTCGCCCCGGAGGAAAGGGCGTTCCTCGACCTGGCGTGGCGGCGTCAACGCACGCGCCGGAACCGCTCACGGGCCGCGTGGATCGCGGCCGCGCTCGTGCTCGCGCTGATCGCCGCGCTGGGCACGTTCCTCGTCCAGCAGTCGCGGGTGAGTGCCGAACGTCAGGCGGAAGGGCGCTCGCGCGCGCTGGCCTCCCTCTCGGACGACCTGACGACGCGCGATCCGGGGCTCGCGGCCCTGGTCGCCATCGCGGCACACGACATCGAGCCCACCCAGGAGGCCGGTAACGCGCTGCTGCGCCGGTACGACCAGTTCCACGCCGCCCGCTGGGTGCTGACCGGCACCGAGTCCCCGATACAGGACGTGGCGACCAGCACGGACGGCGCCGTGATCCTCGCGACGACCGAGATCGGTGGGACGGCGACTGGGAAGGGCGGCGCGGTGCTGTTCGTTCGCCGGGCTGGGGGCGGGATCCACCGCGAACCCCTGCGCCTGGCCCAGCAGGTCCTCTACCCACTGGTCAGCAGGGACGGCCGGAGGATCGCGTACCTGTCGGCGCAGGACGGCGGCACCCTCGTCTGGCACGACGTGAACCGCGACGCCGAGAACGTGCTGGGTCCTGCCCACACGATCCGGCACAGCGACTTCGGCGATGTCGAGCCGACGGGGATCTACCAGAACGTCGGCCTCGCGGACTTCTCCCCGGACGCCGGCGAGGTGGTCCTGGCGGTGAACGGGCGAGCCCGGATCTGGGATCTGGCGACGGAGAAGGGACGAGGGCTTCCTGCGCGCGTCCCCGTGCTGGAGAAGGTCTGGTTCGGCCCGGACGAGCGCACGCTCGTGATCCAGCGGCCCCACGACACCGAGAAGGGCGCGGACGCCTCGGTGATGGCCGTCGCCACGGGCACCGGGAAGACACGGCTGCTGGCGAGCGGTGCCGGCATGCCGGAGCGGCCGCGCCTCGCACTGTCGGGCGACGGAGCGGTGCTGACCATCTGCCGGCCGGGACAGGGCGAGGGCGGCGCCGTCTACCGGGCCGTACGGGTGAGGGACGGACGCCTGCTCACCACGTACGAGTCCGACCCCGTCCACAAGGGCTGTGACCGAGGTATCGCCATGGACCGGACGGGAGAGCGCTTCGCGGTGCGGGTGTCCGGAGCCAAGTGGGCGCTGTCGACACACGGCCGGGCAAGGGGGCGAAGGAGGCGGCCGGGCCGAGCGATGTCAACCTCGAAGACCTGTCCCTCGTCGGCGGACCCGGGGATCCGGTCCTGGTCACATGGGACGAGACCGCCGTGACCGGACGTCCCCTGAGCATGGACACCTTCGAGGCCGACAGCCCTCCGGTGCTGCTCGGCAACGGACGCACGGCGCTCGTACGGGCGGGCGCCGACGGTGACACCCTGGCCGTCGTCCGCATGGGAGACCGTGGAGAGACGACCCCGCTCCAACAGGTGAAGCGGCCGGCGCGGGACACATCGGCGGACTTTCGCCAGGGTCCCCCGGAGGTCAAGGTCAATCCCTCCCAGACGCTCGCGGCCGACCTCGTCGGCCCGAACACCATCCGGGTGTGGGAGGTCCCGTCCCTGCGCCAGGTCACGGACATCACCACCGCCCGGCCCCCGGTCGACAAGGCCGGGAAGACGACGGACGACGTGGAACTCACCTTCCTCGACGACGGCCGGCTGCTGACCGTTACCGGAACCCGCCTCGAGCACTGGGACGCCCGAACCGGCAGGCGGCAGTCCGAGCCGATCGACGTCGGTTCGCTGGGACTCACCGACAAGAGCCCGCCGCGGTTCACGGTGGACCGCTATCCGAAACCCGACCATGCGCAGATCATGATCGAGGGGTCTTCGGTCATCCATGCCGTGGACCTGCGAACAGGCCAGGAGGACAAGGAACTTCAGCTCCGTTTCCCTCCGGATGTCGTTCACGCCGTGCTCGACCCCAGCGGCCGCTACGCGGTCGTGAAGAACACGCGCGACATGGTGGAGTTGTGGTCGGTAGGGCCCGGGCGGCCCATGGAACGGGTACTCGGCCCCCTCGGGCCCCTCCACCCGTACGGGGACTACCGGATGGGATTCCTGCCGGGTGGCTCGCGGTTCTTCCTGGCCAACGAGGACTCCGTACGCGTCCAGGACGCGACCGAGCCCGGCGGCGGAGAGTCCTACGACTTCGAGGAGAACCAGCGGTTCCTCGCGGCCTCGCCGGACGGCAGGACCCTGCTACGGCTCACCGAGGACACCCAGGTCGACGTCCTCCGCTTGGACCCCGAGCTCTGGAAGGACCGGCTGTGCGAGGTCCTCGGCCGTGACATCTCCGAGGACGAACGCCAGGGCCTTCCCACATGGCTGCCGCGGGGAACGTGCCCGGACTGAGGTGACGGCGATCGCGGAGACCCGTCTCAGCGACCGATCGTCGTGATCCACCGGTACTGGAGCTCCGGACGGCCGATCTGCCCGTACTGCGGGGCCCGCGCGGCCCGCCCGTCCGTGACCAGATGCTCCAGATAGCGGCGCGCGGTGATCCGGGAGATCCCCACGGCCGCCCCGGCCTCGGCGGCGGTCAGCCCGTCCGGCGTGTCCCGGAGGGTACGGGTGACGGCCTCCAGGGTGGGGGCGCTCAGCCCCTTGGGCAGCGAGGCGGGCTGCGGGGTGCGCAGGGTCGCCAGGGCACGGTCCACCTCGTCCTGCCCGGACGCCTCCCCGGCGGTGGCACGGAACTCGGCGTACCGGGTGAGCCGGTCCCGCAGGGTCGCGAAGGTGAACGGCTTCAGGACGTACTGGACGACACCGAGCGACACCCCTTCGCGCACGATCGCGAGATCGCGGGCGGAGGTGACGGCGATGACGTCGGCGGAGTGCCCGCCGGCGCGCAGCGACCGCAGCAGCTGCAGCCCGTGGCCGTCGGGCAGATACAGGTCGAGCAGGATCAGATCGACCGGCAGGCGGTCGAGGACGCGGACGGCCGCGGCCCGCGAGTGCGCGACGCCGACGACGACGAACCCGGGCACCCGCCCGGCGTAGAGCGCGTGCGCGTCGGCGGCGACGGGGTCGTCCTCGACGACCAGCACGCGGATGTCCTGACTCATGCGGGCACCTCCGCACCGGGGGAGCCGGGCGCGGCCTCCGCCGCCGGAGTGGGGCCGGGCGTGCCGGGCCGGGATGCGGGGCTCGCGTCTGCTGCGAGGTCTGGGGACACCGGGGTCGGGGTCGCCCCCGTCTGTGCGGGCTTCGGGGTCGCCTGCGTCGGCTTGGGGGGCGCCTGTCCCGCTTGTGTCGCCTCCGAGGGTGCGTGCCTTGCCTGTGCCGGCTCCGGGGTCGCCTGTCCCGCCTGTGCCGGCTTGGGGGGCGCCTGTCCCGCTTGTGTCGCCTCCGAGGGTGCGTGCCTTGCCTGTGCCGGCTCCGGGGTCGCCTGTCCCGCCTGTGCCGGCTCCGGGGGCGCCCCCGCCTCGTCCGTCAGAGGCAGTCGTACGGTGAATTCCGCGCCGCCCTCCGGGGCCCGGGTCAGGACCACCGTGCCCGCGGCCCGCGTCGTCGCCTGGCGGACCAGGGCGAGGCCGAGGCCTCGGCCGGGGCCTCGGGTGGACCAGCCGCGGTCGAAGACCGCGTCCGGGGCGCCCGCCTCGATCCCCGGGCCGGTGTCGGAGACCCGGAGGAGGAGCTCCCCGTCGTGGGTGCGGGCCGTGACCGTGACCCGCCCCTGCGGCGTACCGCTCGCCGCCTCGACCGCGTTGTCGATCAGGTTGCCGAGGATCGTGACCAGGTCCCGGGACGGAACAGCCGGTGGCAGCAGCCCGTCGTCGATGCGGCTGTCCTCGGTCAGGACCAGCTCCACCCCCGACTCGTTCGCCTGCGCCGCCTTGCCGAGCAGCAGAGCCGCCAGGACCGGCTCACCGACCGCGTCGACCACCCGGTCGGTGAGCGCCTGCGCCAGCTCCAGTTCGGCGGTAGCGAAGCCGACGGCCTCGTCCACCCGACCCAGTTCGATCAGCGAGACAACCGTGTGCAGTCGGTTCGCCGCCTCGTGGGCCTGCGAGCGGAGCGCCTGCGTGAACCCCCGCTCGGAGGTCAACTCGCCCGACAGCGCCTGGAGTTCCGTACGGTCCCGAAGCGTCACGACCGTACCCCGACGCTCCCCGCCCACCACCGGACGGGTGTTGACCACGAGCACCCGCTCGGACGTCAGATGCAGCTCGTCCACCCGCGGCTCCGAGGCGAGCAACGCACTCGTGAGCGAGACCGGCAGCCCCAGATCCGCCGCCGACCTGCCCACCACGTCGGCGTCGAGACCGAGCAGCTCCCGCGCCCCGTCGTTGATGAGCGCGATCCGTCGCTGCCCGTCCAGCATCACGAGCCCCTCGGACACCGCGTGCAGCGCGGCCTCGTGGTAGTCGTGCATCCGGCTCAGCTCGGCCGCGTTCATGCCGTGCGTGTGCCGCCGCAGCCGGGCGTTGATGACGTACGTGCCGATACCGCCGAGCGCCAGCGCCGCCCCCGCCATTCCGAGCAGGGCCGTCACCTGCTCCCGTACCTGCTCGCTGATCTTCTCGATCGTGATGCCCGAGCTGACCAGACCGACGACCCGGCCGTCGTCGAGGACCGGTGCGACCGCGCGGACCGAGCGGCCGAGCGTGCCCATGTGCGTCTCGGAGAAGGTCGTCCCCTTGAGGGCCGGCTCGATGTGGCCGAGGTACGTGCGGCCGATCTGGTCCGGCTCCGGATGCGTCCAGCGCGTGCCGTCCGGGGCCATGATCACCACGAAGGCGACCCCGGAGTGCTGCCGCAGCGACTCCGCGTACGGCTGGAGCCGCGCGCTCGGGTCCGTGGAGCCGGCCGCCTCCACCACCGAGGGGGACTCGGCGACGGCCGTCGCGAGCGCGGTGACCTGGCGGGTCGCGGTCTCCTCGGCCTGGGCGCGGTCCGTGATGTACGCGAAGACGGCGCACCCGGCCACGATCGCGGCCACGAGCACGACCTGCATCGCGAAGAGCTGGCCGGCGAGGCTGCGGGGTCGGGGGAACGGTATGCGCATGTCGGTAAGTGTGCCTGGCCGGATTTGCGGCGGGGAATCCCGTTCCCGAATCGTTCTCCGCCGGACGGTTCGGTCAGGAACGCACATGGTTCGGTCGTGAACGAAACGAACGTAAGGGTGACCCGGGTCACAGGCTGATGGATATTCGCTGGGATCCACCGGGACGTGGACATCCATCAGCACGAGGAGGACCCCGTGGCCGCACAACGGGACCGTACCCACTACCTGTATCTCGCAGTCATCGCCGCCGTCGTACTCGGCATCACGGTCGGGTTCGTGGCGCCGGGCGTCGCCGTTGAGCTCAAGCCACTGGGCACCGGCTTCGTGAACCTGATCAAGATGATGATCTCGCCGATCATCTTCTGCACGATCGTCCTCGGCGTCGGCTCGGTCCGGAAGGCCGCGAAGGTCGGTGCCGTCGGCGGGCTCGCGCTCGGGTACTTCCTCGTGATGTCCACCGTGGCCCTCGCCATCGGCCTTCTCGTGGGCAACATCCTGGACCCCGGCTCCAGCCTCCACCTCACCAAGGAGGTCGCCGAGGCCGGCGCCAAGCAGGCCGACGGGGCGAGCGAGTCCACCGTCGACTTCCTCCTCGGGATCATCCCGAAGACCCTGGTCTCCGCCTTCACCGAGGGCGAGGTCCTCCAGACCCTCCTCGTCGCCCTCCTCGCGGGCTTCGCGCTCCAGGCGATGGGCAGGGCCGGTGAGCCGGTCCTGCGCGGCATCGGGCACATCCAGCGGCTGGTCTTCCGCATCCTCGCCATGATCATGTGGGCGGCCCCGATCGGCGCCTTCGGCGCCATCGCGGCGGTCGTCGGCGCGACCGGCATCGACGCGCTGAAGTCGCTCGCGGTCATCATGATCGGCTTCTACGTGACCTGCGCGCTCTTCGTCTTCGTGGTGCTCGGCGCGCTGCTGCGGGTGGTCGCCGGGGTCAACATCCTCGCGCTGCTGAAGTACCTCGGCCGCGAGTTCCTGCTGATCCTCTCCACCTCGTCCTCCGAGTCGGCGCTGCCGCGCCTCATCGCCAAGATGGAGCACCTGGGTGTCAGCAAGCCCGTCGTCGGCATCACCGTGCCGACCGGCTACTCCTTCAACCTGGACGGCACGGCGATCTACCTGACCATGGCCTCGCTCTTCGTCGCCGAGGCGATGGGCAACCCGCTCTCGCTCGCCGAGCAGATCAGCCTGCTGGTCTTCATGATCATCGCCTCGAAGGGTGCGGCCGGCGTCACCGGCGCCGGTCTCGCGACCCTCGCCGGCGGCCTCCAGTCGCACCGGCCCGAGCTGGTCGACGGCGTCGGTCTGATCGTCGGCATCGACCGCTTCATGAGCGAGGCCCGCGCCCTGACGAACTTCGCCGGCAACGCGGTCGCGACCGTCCTCGTCGGCACCTGGACCAAGGAGATCGACAAGGCCCGGGTCTCCGAGGTCCTGGCAGGCCGGGTCCCGTTCGACGAGAAGACCCTGGTCGACGACCACGCCCCGGCGACCTCCATGCCCGACCAGCGGGCCGACGGCCCCGGGGAGGGCGTGGAGAAGGCCCGCGCCGGCGTCTGAAGCTTCCCGAGTCCCGGGCCTTGAGCCGGATCCGGGCCTCGGGGAAAGGGACGACCCCGGCCGCGCGTGCGGCCGGGGTCGTGCTGCTTCGTGCATAGACGGGTGGGATCGCTTGCTTCGTGCGTCACGGGCGGGGCGGATTGCTCTGTGCGTCACGGGGCGAGATCGTCCTGCTCGTGCGTCACGGACGGGGCGATCCCGCTCGCTCGAGTCTCAGGCGGCAGGGGTCACGAGAACGGGATCCTGACCACCGACTGGTTCCCGACGCCGACCGTGCTCGGCCCGTTCCCGATCGCGTTCCACACCTCGATCCGGACCCGTCCGTTCACCAGGTCCCCGTGGCTGCCGGTGGCCGACCGCAGTCCCCTCGCCTGCGTGTAGTGCTCGTAGCCCGGTACGGGATCGGTCGCGAAGTACTGGTACGTCTCCACGCGCTCCCAGCTCCCGTCGCCCGTACGGTCGTAACTCACCCGTATCTGCTGTCCGTTGGCGACGACGGAACCGGCGTCCACGGACAGGTCGAACTGCGTCGAGCCGCCGTTGTACGTCCGCGTGATCGGGCCCGACGTGAAGACCTGCGCGTTGACCGGGCTGCCGTCATGGTTGGCGCCGCCCGCCGAAGCCAGGGTGACGGCGGAGGCGGCCGACTCGGCGTCGCCCGCGCCCGAGCCGGTCCGCAGATACAGCTGCGAGGAGCCCGAGGGTGGGGGAGTCGTCGGCGGAGTGGTCGGCGGGGTCGTGCCGCCGCCCTTCGTCCACACCGCCACGTAGTCGACGAGCATCGGCCGCCCGGACACCGTCGCCGCCGTCGGCGTCTTCCCGGCCAGCGCGTCCGGGAAGGCCCCGCCCATCGCCACGTTGAGCAGGATGAAGTAGCCCGCGTGGCTGGTCATGTCGGCCCACGCCTGAGCGCCGACCCGGGTCTCGTTCACGCTGTGGAAGAGCTGGTCGTCCACGTACCAGCGCAGCTCGTTGGGGGAGGTCGAGCGGTCCCACTCGAAGCGGTACGTGTGGAAGGCCGACTGGCAGCTCGCGCCGGGGCAGGTGCGGCTGGCGCCGATGCCGGTGGTCTCCCCGCAGGGGCCGCCCGGGTTCACCCCGCAGTGCAGCACGCCCCAGACCGAGTTGAGGCCGTTGACGTTCTCCATGATGTCGAACTCGCCGATGGCCGGCCAGTTCCAGTAGTTGCCCCGGTAGGGCGCGCCGAGCGCCCAGAAGGCGGGCCAGTAGCCGAGGGCCGCGTCACCGGTCACGTTCGGCATCTGGACCCGGCCCTCGATGCGCAGGGTTCCGCCCGCGGGAGCCTTGAAGTCGGCGCGCTTGGTCTCGATGCGGGCCGAGGTCCAGTTGCCGGCGCCGTCCTTGAGCGGGGTGATCCGCAGGTTGCCGGTGCCGTCGAGGCGCAGGTTGTCGGGGCTCGAGGTGTAGTTCTGGATTTCTCCGGTGCCCCAGTTGGCGGGCCCGCCCGGGTAGCCGTGACCGGTGTCGATCTGCCAGTCGGCGGAGTTCGGCAGGGCGCGGTCGGGACCGTTGAAGTCGTCGCTCCACTGGAGCGACCAGCCGGGCGCCGGCGGCGGTACGGCGCCGCTGGCGGTGCCGGTGCCGCCCAGGCCGAGCAGGGCGCCCGTGGCGAGGGCGGCGGCGAGGAGTGAGGCGAGCAGAGGGGTGCGTCGGACGCGGCTCAAGGAGAACACCTCCGGTGGGGGATGAGCGCCTGAGAGCGCTCTCAGGAGGCTTTTGTAGTTGGAGACACCGGCCCCGTCAATGGGTCCGGTGTCTTCGGTTACTGAACGTCCAGCTCCGCCAACTCACCCGCGTCCAGTACGAGTTCGGCGGCGGCCGCCGAGTCCCGCGCCGACTCCGGACGGCTCGCCCCCGGGATCGGGAGCACCGTCTCCGACCGCGCGAGCAGCCAGGCGAGCGCCACCCGCTGCGGACTCACCCCGCGCGCCCGCGCCACCCGGTGGAACCCTCCGAACTCGGGGTCCGCCTCCAACGCCGACGCCCCGTCCGGCGCCGATGCCCCGTCGGGTGTCCCGTTCGGCGCCGGCGCTCCGTCCGGCGTCGGCGCCCCGTCCGGCGCCGATGCCCCGTCCAGCGAGCTCCGCGAGATCCCGCCCAGCGGACTCCACGGCATGAAGGCCAGACCGAGTTCCGCGCAGAGCCGCAGCTCCGCCTCGTCGGTCCGCACGGCGGGGGAGTACCGGTTCTGTACGGAAACCAGCCGGTCGCCCAGGATCTCCCGCGCGAGCCGGATCTGCGCCACGTCCACATTGGAGATCCCGGCCAGCCGGATCGTGCCCACGTCCAGCAACTCCCGTACCGCGCCGAGCGATTCGGCGTACGGCACGGCCGGGTCCGGCTTGTGCAGCTGGTACAGCCCGATCGCCTCGACCCCGAGCCGGCGCGCGGACGCCTCGGCCGCCCGCCGCAGGTGGGCGGGCCTTCCGTCGACCGTCCAGCCACCGTCGGCCGTCCGCCCCCGCCCGCCCTTCGTGGCGACGAGTACGTCGTCAGTACCGTCCCCGCCCCGGCCACGACCCCCGTACGTGGCCAGGGCCCGCGCCACCAGCAGCTCGCCCTCGCCGGGCTCGCCGCCCGGCGGGTGGTACGAATCCGCCGTGTCGAGCAGTGTCACGCCCGCGTCGAGCGCCGCGTGGATGGTGGCGAGCGCGCGGGCCTCGTCGGGACGGCCCTCGATCGACAGCGGCATGGCACCGAGGCCGATCGCGCCGACCCGTACGTCCCCGAGCATCCGGTACCGCATCAGCGCGCCCCCAGCGTCTCGGAGAGGGCCTGCGGCAGCCACTGCGCGGAATTCGAGAAGGAGAAACCGAGAGCCGTCGCGCGTGAGTTGTCCATTCCGTACGAGCGGGCGAAGGAGAACGGCGACACCTCGCCGACCTCCACCTCATGGAGAACGGTCTCTCCACCCACCTGCCTCTCGATCTCGGCGCATATGTCGGCAGTGGTGAGCGGGCCATGAGAATGGGCGTTGACCGGTCCGGTGAATTCGGCCTCCACCGCCCAGGCGAGGAATTCCGCGATCTCCTCGACGTACACAAAGGTGGCCGGGTGGTTCACCGCAGGAACGGAGATCGGCTCACCCGCCCGGATGCGCCGCGCGTAATGCTCGACCCGTCCGGTGAAGTCGTCCCCGCCGCCCAGCACATGGGCGACCCGCACCGCCGTGTACGGGAACGGCGGCTCGGCCGCGAACACGGCCTCCGCCTGCCGCTTTCCCTCACCGTAGTGCGCGTCGAGGAACTCCCCGTCGTCCCAGGGAAGGTCGAGATCGACAGTGACCGTGCGCGGATCGACCGCCTCCTCCCGTACGGGCGCGGCCGAGTCCTCGTACTCGTACACCTCCACCGTCGACGTCATCACATAGCGCCCCGTGCGCGGCCCGAACACCCGCCGGGCAATGGCGGCCTGGAGCGGGGTGTAGCAGACCTGGTCGACGACGACATCGAAAGTCCGGTCGCCGAGCGCCGCTTCCAGAGCCGTCTCGTCGTTCCGGTCGGCGAGCAGGTGGTCCACTCTGTCCGGAGTGTCATTCGGAGCGGCGTAGGGAGTGCCGTTCGGAACGCGGGAGGAACCGCGGTTGAGAATCGTCACGGCGTGTCCGGATTCCAGGAGACGAGCCGTCAGGCGCTTTCCGAAATAGCGGTTCCCACCGATGATCAGAATGTTCATGCGACAAGTGTTACGTTGTGCGCTCGCCGTCTGAAGGGGGAAACATGGGAGTGCAGGCCGCCGCACCGAAGGAACCACGGCATCTGCGCCCTGCCGCCGACGAAACCTCGGGAGGCGCCTTCGACCCCATCGACCGGCA
The DNA here is from genome assembly GCF_055596705.1 of Streptomyces sp. NPDC039609. Classification (NCBI taxonomy): domain Bacteria; kingdom Bacillati; phylum Actinomycetota; class Actinomycetes; order Kitasatosporales; family Streptomycetaceae; genus Streptomyces; species Streptomyces sp. NPDC039609. Next base: position 347,963 of record NZ_JBVIUJ010000009.1, on the reverse strand, counting down.
GATCCTGGACCTCGTCCAGACCGACGGCCGCATCAAACTCAGCGAGCTCGGCCGGCGCGTCCGACTGAGCCCTGCGGCCGTCACCGAACGGGTGCGCCGGCTGGAGGCCTGCGGGGCGATCACCGGATACGGAGCCCACGTCTCGCCGTCCCGGCTCGGCTACGGCATCCAGGCCTTCATCCGCGTCAATCCGCACGGCGGGTACACGCTCAAGCACCCGCGGACCCTGGAGCTCACCACCCGGCCCGAGATCCGCGAGGTCCACCACGTGGTGGGCGAGGACTGCTGGATCCTCAAGGTCGCCGTCACCGACACCATCCATCTCGAAGAGATCCTGGAGCAGACCTCGGCGCTCGGCCGGACGACGACCTCGATCGTCCTGTCGTCCCCGGTGGAGCGCAAACCGCTCCTTCCTCCGGGCGCCGTCGGCGGAAACGGATCTTGACGACGCGCTTGTCGGTTCGTTGAGATGAAGGAACTCGCGTCGCGTGCCGGTCCGCGCTGGAAAGCGGAGGCATGGAGGCAAGAGGACTGCATGGAGGCAAGAAGGCTGTGGGGACGGCTCTGCCTCCCCACTCCTTCAACGCAGATCATCGATGAATTCCGTCCGCATCAACGCCGGCCGGCTCGTAGGTCCCTTCGAGGGATCGGTGCTCCTTCTTCTCACCACGACGGGCGCCCGGTCCGGGAGGAAACGGCCCCGCTCGGATTCGTACGGGACGACGACCGTGATCGGCTCCTCGTGGTCGGCTCGGCGGGCGGCTCCGACCGACACCCGGACTGGTACCGCAACATCCTGGCCAACCCCACCGTCACCGTGGAGTTGGGTACGGACACATGGCAGGCGACGGCCGTCGCGGCCACGGGCGCCGAACGCGACGAGCTCTTCGCGAAGGTGGTCGCCGAGGCCCCCCGGCTACGCCGACTACCAGCGGGCCACCGACCGGATCCTCCCGGTCGTCGCCCTCCACCGGATCCCGGAGGACACCTACACCCCACCGACCCGGCCCGATGTCCTCGCCGACGAGCTGATCGAGATCCACGACTGGCTCCGCATTCACGGCACCCCGCGAGGGAATGGCCGCCGGCGCGACCCCTCCGACCCCTCCGACCCCACCGTCGAACTGCGCCGCTGCTGACCACCTTGGGGTTCTGAGGGGCTTGGTGTGGGGGGTCTGGTGGGGGTCGGGTTTCTGAGCCTCCTGGTCTGATACGCCCCCGTGGGCTTCTGGTTCGGCCGCCCTCGTTCCGAGTGTGGCGACCGGAGTCGGTGCGTCAAGGGCGCTCCTGCGTCGCGTCGGCTTCGCCGATTGCGCTTCGCTTCACCCTTGACCCACCGCCTCCGGTCGCCTTTTCACACTCGGAGGGCGGCCCGGGGGCGTGGCCACGCGACGACTCCCTCGGTCCTGGGCGGGGATCGGCGCCTGCGGGTGCGTGGGTGGGATTGCGCGGCAGTTGAATGGGGTGGCCCGGCGGCGCTCAGCGTGTTGCGGCCGTGGGTCGGCTGGGATTCATGCCCCGCTGGTCACTCCCGGTGGGTGGTGGGGTGAGTTGATCAGCTGAGCGACCCTAAGACTCCACAACTCGCCTTCGGCGGGCACCAAGGGGCGCTATCCGGGGAAGTTACCGCGAGTAGTGGAGGGTTAGGGACACCAGTCGTCTGGCCATCGGTTCGGATCGTGACCCCCAGCAGCACTGGAACGGATCCAGGCCCGCTGGAGGGGATCAGCCGCGAGATCACACGCCCGCATCGATGTCGTCCAGGTCTTGCCCGACCCCGAGACCGTCCTACGACTGGCCACGCAGTGCCGGCCGCAATGCACGACGAATGGATCGCCGGGCCTCGCGGCAGCGGGTCAACTCGCCGGGCTGGTCAGGACGCAGTTCGGGTAGTCGTGGTCCGGATCGCCGACGGCGACCCAGAGCTTCAGGACCTTGCCTTGCCTCAAGGCGGAGTAGGAGGCGGGCTTACGCTCACCCGTTTCGGGGTGTGCGGCGTCGAAGGTCACGCCGACGAAGCTTTCCTCCTTGTTGGAGCCATGCTCCCAGGTGCCTGTTCCGGACCAGGTCAAACCCTCTTCCCAGTCGATGGCGATGCAGACCTTGTCGGCGATGAACGTCCCGTCCTGCTTCAGCGTGAGGGTGCCGTCGTCGGCATCGGTCCATGTGGTCGCAAGTTCGGCCGGCTTCAGAACGACCGGTTCGCCCTCGGGCGGCGGCAGGTCGTAGAGCCTGCCGCAGGCTGTCAGGGTGAGGGCCGTGGCGAGCAAGATCAGCGCAGTACGACGGGAACGCAACACAGTCCACCCCTAGCGGGTTCCGCAGGCCGCGTGCGCGACCGGTGACTCAAGAACCCTCGCACCCTGGCACGGAGTTTGAACAGGTTCAAGTCGCAGTGGCCGATCGCGGTCGGACGTACATCGTCCATAGATCACCTTCTTCGCGAACCGCCGTCGGTGGGTGGTGACCCTTAGGCTGCACAACTCGCCTTTGATGGGGCCAAAGGGTGCTATTCGGGGAAGTTACCGCGAGTAGTGGAGAGTTGGGGACACCGGTCGCCTGGTCGGAGGGTCGCGCTCCCGTCGCCGGTCGCAGGACTCAGGAGCGTTCCGGCAGTGACTTCGGACGGGCTTCGTATCCGGCGAGGGGGAGCCTCATGCGGCACTGGTCCTCAGCCTCCACGCCTCCCACCCGGATTCCGGACGGGGTGGGGGAATCTCCCCACCCACCGGGAGTGACCAGCGGGGCATGAGTCCCGGCCGAACGGCGGCCGCCAGCCGCATAGCCGTGCCCCGCTGCCCCATTCAACTGCCGCGCAATCCCACCCACACACCCGCAGGCGCCGATCCCCGCCCAGGACCGAGGGAGTTGCCGCGTGGCCACGCCCCCGGGCCGCCCTCCGAGTGTGAAAAGGCGACCGGAGGTGGCGGGTCAAGGGTGGAGCGAAGCGGAATCGGCGGAGCCGACGCGACGGAGGAGCGCCCTTGAGGCGTCGCCGGAACCCGCCACACTCGGAGAGAGGGCGGCCGAGCCAGAAGCTCGCCGGGGTGTTCCCCTCAGGGGCCCACCGCCCGGGCCCCGACCCCGTCGGCCTTGCGTCGACCCTGACCCCGACCCCGTACGCCCGTCGTCGGCCCCCGACCCCGACCCCGTACGCCCGTCGCCGGCCCCCGACCCCGACCCCGTACGCCCGTCGCCGGCCCCCGACCCCGACCCCGTACGCCCGTCGCCGGCCCCCGACCCCGACCCCGTACGCCCGTCGCCGGCCCCCGACCCCGACCCCGTACCCCCGTCGCCAAACGCCGGTCCCCGCCCCTACCCCAGCCTCAGCTCCTCCACCCTCGGTGGTTCCGCCGTGAAGTCGCTGTACCGTACCCAGCGCGGGCGTACCCGCACATGGGTGATCCCCGGCCATGCGAGGCGGTCGCGGCCGTCCGGGTACGCCGTGAAGTAGACCTCCCGGAGCCGTTCCAGTTCCCGGCCCTGAGGGATGTCTGCGACGCCCTCGATCTGGGCGGTGATCTCGTCCCAGCCGATGACCAACGCGATCCGCGGGTCGGCGACCAGGTTTCCGTACTTACGGGTCGTCTCCACGGTGTCGAAGACGATCTCCAGGTCGTCCGTGACCGCGTAACCGACGACGGCGGCCTGCGGCGCCCCGTCCGCGCTCACGGACGCCTCGACGGCGAGCCTGTGCCCGCGGAGGAACCTCAGCAGTTCGTCGTGCTTCATGGGTACTCCCTAGCACTTTCCCGACCGCTTGCCTTGACGTCGGCGTCAAGGCTTACGTTCGACGCATGCGAATCGGCGAGCTGGCCGAGCGGGCCGGAACGACCACGCGGACTCTGCGCTACTACGAGTCCCGTGGCCTTCTGGCCGCCCGGCGGACGGAGAACGGCTACCGCACGTACGACGAGGACGACCTGCGGCTCCTCGAGCAGATCCGGACCCTGCAGGACTTCGGGTTCGAGCTGGAGGAGACCCGGCCGTTCGTCGACTGCCTGCGGGCGGGGCACCCGGCGGGGGACGCCTGTCCGGCCTCGCTCGACGTGTACCGGCGCAAGCTCGCGGAGCTGGACGGACTCGTCGAGCAGCTCCAGGCGGTACGTGCCCAGGTCGCAACGCAGCTGCTGCGGGCCGAGGCGGAGCTGCCCGGTGGCCCGGAACCCACGTGTGAACTCGGAGGATGACGGAATGATTCGGATAGACGGTGTCACCGAGGTGACGGACGCGGACTTCGACGCCGAGGTCCTGGGCGCGGAGTTGCCCGTCCTGGTGAAGTTCACCGCGGACTGGTGCGGTCCGTGCCGTCAGCTCGGGCCGGTGCTCGGCGCGGTCGCCGCGGAGGAGGCGGACCGGCTGAGGATCGTCCAGATCGACGTGGACAGGAGCCCGGAGACCGCGGTGCGGTACGGGGTGCTCGGGACGCCGACGCTGATGGTGTTCCGGGCGGGCGAGCCCGTGAAGTCGATGGTGGGTGCCCGCCCGAAGCGCCGCCTCCTCAAGGAGCTCGAGGACGTGCTCGTCTAGGGGGTGCCCCAGAGCTCGGTGCTGTGCGCTCCGACGAGCGCCTCGATCCGGTCGAGGACCTCGCCCGGGGGAAGCGCGTCGAGTCGCCGGCCGTCCCGCAGCCGGATGGCCACCAGGTCGTCGGTCGCCTCCCTCGGGCCGATGACCGCCTGGTAGGGGACGAGGCGGGCCTCCCGCACGCGGGCGCCCAGGGTGCCCCGCTCCGGGCCCACGACCTCGGCCCGCAGGCCGCGTTCGGCGCATCGGGCGGCCAGCGCGTCGGCGGCGGGCAGCTCGGACTCCGAGACCGGCAGGACCACCAGCTGGACGGGGGCCAGCCAGGCCGGGAAGGCGCCGCCGTGCTGTTCGAGGAGGTGGGCGACGGCCCGCTCCACGCTGCCGACGACGCTGCGATGGATCATGACGGGCCGGTGCTTGGCGCCGTCCGCCCCGATGTAGTGCAGACCGAAGCGCTCGGGCTGGTGAAAGTCGATCTGTACGGTCGACAGGGTCGACTCCCGCCCGGCTCCGTCCGCGATCTGCACGTCGATCTTGGGCCCGTAGAACGCGGCCTCGCCCTCGGCGGCCTCGTAGGCGAGCCCGGAGGCGTCGAGCACGTCGCGCAGGAGCGCGGTGGACCGCTCCCACAGCTCGGGCGCGGCGACGTACTTGCCGCCGGGTCCGGGGAGCGAGAGCTGGTACCGGGCCGGCGCGATGCCCATCGCCTCGTACGCCCGCCCGATCAGTCCCAGGGCGGCCGCGGTCTCCTCGGCGACCTGGTCGAGGGCGCAGAAGATGTGCGCGTCGTTCAGCTGGATGGCCCGGACCCGGGTCAACCCGCCGAGGACGCCGGAGAGTTCGGAGCGGTACATGCCGCCGAGCTCGGCCATCCGCAACGGCAGCTCGCGGTAGCTGTGTGCGCGGGAGCGGTAGATCACCGCGTGGTGCGGGCAGAGGCTCGGCCGCAGGACGACCTGCTCGCCGCCGAGCTCCATCGGCGGGAACATGTCGTCGCTGTAGTGGTCCCAGTGCCCGGAGATCTCGTACAGCTCCCGTTTCCCGAGGACGGGCGAGTACACGTGCCGGTATCCGGCCCGGCGCTCCACCTCCCGGACGTACTCCTCCAGGGTGTGCCGTACGACGGCCCCGTCGGGCAGCCAGTACGGCAGCCCCGCGCCGATCAGCGGGTCGGTGTCGAACAGGCCCAGCTCGCGGCCGAGCCTGCGGTGGTCGTGGTGCATGTGGTCCTCCGGGGGTGCTCGCCGGGGACGAGCGGCCGGAGGAACGACGAAGCCCCGGGGCGCTCGGCCCCGGGGCTTCGTGACGTCAAGACAGCGGTCAGCGCGCCGGGACACTCTCCGGCGTCGTCGTGATGATCGCGGCACGCTTCATACGGGTGACGGTAGCGGGACCGCCCCCGGCCCGCACGGGATTATTCGTGGAGCCTGAGCCCGAGGCGGCGCGTGACGAGGTTGACGGCGGTGACCTCGACGGCGAGCTCGTCGCCCTCGCCCGGGGCGCGTTCCCCGAGGTCGTCCTTGTGCAGGACGCCCTGGACGCCCGGCGCCACCTCGACGAGGACCCCGAAGGACACGACGTGGGTGACTGTCGCGGTGCGGACCCCGTCGAACCCGGCGCGGGCGAACGCGGCCATCGGGTCGGGCTCCAGGGCCTTGAGCGAGAGGGACACCCGCTCCCGGTCCATGTCCACGTCGAGTACCTCGAAGGCGTGCTCCTCGCCCTCGGCGATGACGTCGGCGGGGGTGTCGACGTGGCGCCAGGACACTTCCGGGATGTTCATCATCGCCTCCACCCCGCCCAGTTCCACGAAGGTCACGCCGAAGCTCGCGATCAACGCGACGACACCGATGACGACATCGCCGCGCTCCAGCCCCCGGAGGAACGCCGCCCGCTCCTCGCCCTCGAGTCTCAGAAGGCCGCGTGCGTCCTTGGACGCCGCCTCGGTCAGCAGGGGACGCCAGCGGGTGAACAACCTGAGCAGCGCGCCGCCGTGCCGGCTCCACAGCTCTCGGTTCTCCCGGAGCACGTCCAGTTCGTTCGCCGCCGTCAGTTCCGCGAAGTCCGCCCGCCGCGTCGCCGTCGGCGTGAACGTCTCCCCCGTGAAGCGGTCCCGGAAGAGTCCGTCCTCCCGACCGATCCCGGGGTACGAGAATTCCCGGTCGCAGCTCGCGTAGAGGTACACGAGCTCCTCCGCCTCCGTGCCGATCGCCGCTGCCAGTACATCGCGGCGTTCCAGCGGCAGCAGCTGCTCGGCGAAGCCGTCCGTGCCGTAGAAGGCGTGGCACAGGCCGGCGAGTCGGAGGGCGTCCCGTGCGCCCCAGGCGGCCAGTCGGGCCTCGACCCGGTCCAGGTGGGCGAGCAAGGTGCCGCCGGGGTGGTTCAGTGTGTCCGCGCCGTGCGCGATCAGCAGATCGCGGGCTTCGTCTCTCCCCATGAGACATGAAAATACCCCGACTAGAATTGCAGTCGGGGTTGTTTCTCGCGTATATTCATGGATTCCGTGTCTACGCACAACAAATGACGCGGAGAAGTTCAATAAACGCACTGTATCGCGCCGGGAGTCGAATTGTCAACCGAGGAATTTCGGAATGAGCAGCAATTCATCACAGAGCTCTACGCACGACTCGACGACCTGAGGGACCGGGCCGAGGCCGACGTCGGCCGGGCGCTCAAGGCGCCGTGGGTCGGCAACCAGGGCCGACTGGAGCGGGACGTGATGGTCGCCGAGCAGTCCGGGCTGCTCGCCGCCTTCAACGCCGGGGAGACCGGGCTCTGTTTCGGACGGCTCGTCTTCCGGGACGGAGGCGACCACCACATCGGCCGCATCGGAATCCGGAAGGACGACCCGGACCGCACGCCCCTCGTCGTCGACTGGCGCGCCGAGGCCGCCCGCCCCTTCTACCTCGCCACCGGGTACGAGCCCATGGGGCTCAGCCGCCGCCGGCACATCACCACCCACGGCCGTGCGGTGACGGCGCTCCACGACGAGGTGCTCGACCTCGCCGACGGGACCCGCACCGGGCACGAGAACCGGGACGCCGACGAGGTGCTGCTCGCCGCGCTCGACGCCGCCCGCACCGGGCGGATGCACGACATCGTGCAGACCATCCAGGCCGAGCAGGACCGCATCATCCGCTCCCCGCACCGAGGCGTCCTCGTCGTCGAGGGCGGTCCCGGCACGGGCAAGACCGCCGTGGCGCTGCACCGGGCCGCGTACCTCCTCTTCGCACACCGCGAGCAGCTCGCCCGCCGCGCCGTCCTCATCGTCGGCCCCAACCCGGCCTTCCTCGGCTACATCGGCAACGTCCTGCCCTCCCTCGGCGAGACCGGCGTCCTGCTCGCCACCCCCGGCGAACTCTTCCCCGGCGTCCGCGCCACCGGTACGGACACCCCCCGCGCCGCCGCCGTCAAGGGTGCCGCCGCGATGGCCGAGGCCCTCGCCGAGGCGGTACGGGACCGCCAGCAGGTGCCCGAGCGCGGCGAGCCCCTGATCGTGCCGCACGACGACGGCGACCTGGTCATCGACTGGGACATGGCCCTCGAAGCGCGCCACAAGGCCCGCGAGACCCGCCTGCCGCACAACCTGGCCAGGCCCTACTTCGTCTTCCACCTTCTCGACGCGCTCGCCGAACAGCTCGCCGACCGCATCGGCGCCGACCCCTACGGCGGGCCCAACTTCCTCGGCCCCGACGACATCGCCCTGCTCGCCAAGGGCATCGCCGCCAGCCAGGACGTCCACGCCGCCATCGACACCCTCTGGCCGCCGCTCACACCCGAGTCCCTCCTCGCCGACTACCTCGCCGATCCGACCCACCTCACCGAGGAGGACGCGGCCGCGATCCGGCGCGAGGACGGCCCCTGGACCCCCGCCGACGTCCCGCTCCTCGACGAGGCCGCCGAACTCCTCGGCGAGGACGACTCGGCCGCACGGGCCGCGGCCGAGGCCGAGCGGGAGAAGCAGATCCAGTACGCACAGGGCGTCCTCGACGTCTCGTACGCCTCGCGCACGTACGAGTTCGAGGACAAGGAGGAGCAGGACAAGGACGCCGCCGAGGTCCTCGCCGCGCACGACATCATCGACGCCGAGCGGTTCGCCGAGCGGCACGAGGAGGCCGACCACCGCAGCGCCGCCGAACGCGCCGCCGCCGACCGCACCTGGGCCTTCGGACACATCATCGTCGACGAGGCGCAGGAGCTCTCCGCGATGGCCTGGCGGCTGCTGATGCGCCGCAGCCCCACCCGCTCGATGACCCTGGTCGGCGACCCGGCCCAGACCGGTGACGCGGCGGGCGTCGGCTCGTGGGAGGGCATCCTCACGCCGTACGTCGAGGACCGCTGGGAGCTCGTACGGCTCGGGGTCAACTACCGCACCCCCGCCGAGATCATGGCGGTCGCCGCCGACGTCCGGCGCGAGGCCGACCCGGGCTTCGAGCCACCCCGCTCGGTCCGCTCCACCGGCGTGGAGCCCTGGCAGCGGACCGTCGAGGACCCGGTGAAGGAGACCGCCGACGCGGTCGCCGCCGAGCTCCGCACCGAGGGCCGGCTCGCCGTGATCGCCCCGCCGGAGCTGCATCCGGCCCTGACGGCGGCGCTGCCGGACGCCTCGTACGGACCGACGCCCGACCTGACCCGGCCGGTGGTCCTCCTCGACCCGCTCCAGGCCAAGGGCCTGGAGTTCGACACGGTCCTCGTCGTCGACCCTGACGGCATCCGGGCCGGCGCCACGCACGGCATCAACGACCTGTACGTGGCGCTGACCCGGGCCACTCAGCGGCTGGGGGTCATCAGGCAGGCCTGAGCCACACCGTCGCCAGCGGCGGCAGCGTCATCCGTACGCTCGCCGAACGGCCGTGGGACGGCACCGACTCGGTCTTCACCGGGTCGGTGCCCACCACGTCGCCACCGCCGTACCGGGCCGCGTCCGTGTTCAGGACCTCGTCCCAGGCCGCGAACGTGTCCGGGACCCCGAGCCGGAAGTCGTGCCGTACGACAGGGGAGAAGTTGCAGACCCCGAGCAGCGGCGAGCCCTCGGCGTCGTAGCGGAGGAACGCGAAGACGTTGTCCTCGGCCGCGTCGCCCACCACCCACTGGAAGCCCTCGGGGACGGTGTCCCGCTCCCACAGCGCCGGCGTCGCGCCGTACACCGTGTTCAAGTCGCGCACCAGGTCCCGTACGCCCCGGTGGTCGGCCTCCGCGCCGTACGACGGGTCGAGCAGCCACCAGTCGGGGCCGTGCTCGGCGGACCACTCCGCACCTTGGGCGAACTCCTGCCCCATGAAGAGGAGTTGCTTGCCGGGGTGGGCCCACATGAAGCCGAGGTACGCGCGGTGGTTGGCGCGCTGCTGCCACCAGTCGCCGGGCATCTTCGAGACCAGGGCCTGCTTGCCGTGCACGACCTCGTCGTGGGAGATCGGCAGGATGTAGTTCTCGCTGTACGCGTACACCATCGAGAAGGTCATCTCGTTGTGGTGGTACTTGCGGTGCACCGGCTCCTTCTCGACGTAGCCGAGGGAGTCGTGCATCCAGCCCATGTTCCACTTCATGCCGAAGCCGAGACCGCCGAAGCCGCCGGGCCCGACCTGGTCCGTCGCCCGGGTGACGCCGTCCCAGGCCGTCGACTCCTCGGCGAAGGTGACGACACCGGGGCAGCGCCGGTACACCGTCGCGTTCATCTCCTGGAGGAAGGCGACCGCGTCCAGGTTCTCCCGCCCGCCGAACTCGTTCGGCAGCCACTCGCCGTGCTCGCGCGAGTAGTCGAGGTAGAGCATCGAGGCGACGGCGTCGACCCGCAGGCCGTCGAGGTGGAACTCCTCGCACCAGTACACCGCGTTGGCGACCAGGAAGTTCCGTACCTCCTTGCGGCCGTAGTCGAACTCCAGCGTTCCCCAGTCGGGGTGCGCGGACCGGCGCGGGTCTTCGTGCTCGTACAGCGGCCGGCCGTCGAACTCCGCCAGCGCCCAGTCGTCGCGCGGGAAGTGCGCGGGTACCCAGTCCATCAGGACGCCGATCCCGGCCCGGTGCAGGGCGTCGATCAGGTACTTGAAGTCGTCGGGTGTGCCCATGCGGGCGGTCGGCGCGTAGAAGCCGGTGACCTGGTAGCCCCAGGAGCCGCTGAAGGGGTGCTCGGCGACGGCCATGAACTCCACGTGCGTGAAGCCGAGATCGCGGACGTAGTCGGGCAGCTGCTCGGCGAGCTGGCGGTAGGTCAGGCCAGGGCGCCAGGAGGGGAGATGCACCTCGTAGACCGAGAGCGGCGCCTCGTGGTGCGGACGGTCGCCGCGGCTCGCCATCCACCCGGTGTCGCTCCACTCGTGGTACGAGTCGGTGACGATCGAGGCGGTGTTCGGGGGGCACTCGGTGCGACGGGCCATCGGGTCGGCGCGCAGCGTGTGGGAGCCGTCGGGGCGGGTGATGTCGTACTTGTAGACCGCTCCCTCGCCGATGCCGGGGACGAACAGCTCCCAGACACCGGTCGCGCCGAGGGAGCGCATCGGCAGACCGGTGCCGTCCCAGTGGTTGAAGTCTCCGGTGACGCGGACGCCGCGGGCGTTGGGCGCCCAGACGGTGAAGCGGGTGCCGGTCACGCCCTGGTGGGTGACGATCCGTGACCCGAGCGCCTTCCACAGCTCCTCGTGGCGGCCCTCGCCGATGAGGTGGAGGTCGAGGTCACCGAGGGAGGGCAGGAAGCGGTACGGGTCGTGGACGGCGAGCTCGTCGCCGTCGTAGCGCACGCGCAGCTCGTACTCGGGGACCTTGCGGAGCAGCGGCAGGATCCCGGAGAAGAAGCCGTCGCCCTCGTCGCGCAGCGTGGTGCGCTTTCCCTTGGCGAGGACGGTGACCTCACGCGCGTACGGGCGCAGGACCCGGATCGCCACGCCGCCGCGGACGGGGTGGGCGCCGAGGTGGGCGTGCGGGTCGTGGTGCTCCCCGGCGAGCAGCCGCGCCCGGTCCCCCGCGTCGAGTGGCGGCACCTTCCGCACCTTCCGTACGGGATCCTGGGCTGCCCGGGGCGCGGGTGTCTTCGCCGGGGGCACTGCCGTCTTGCGAGCGGATCGGGCGGTCACGGGGATGCCTCCTGCAAGGGGGGTTGAAGGATGGGGTGGGGGAGATGGGCCGGTTCCCACGCAACCGCAACGGCGCGGGCCCCGCACAGGACACTCGGCCGAATGGGCCCCGCGCACATGTCCGCGCGCGGGTGGACGGCACCGTTGCGGGCGACGGGCGGTACCCGTCCGCCCCCTGCCCACACGGGGTGGGGTGGGTGCGGCCAGCGGGGCGCGAGCGCCCGGTCACGTGGGGCCGCGGGGCGACTACCCCGCGGGGTGTGGGGTCGCGGGGCGAGGACGCCCGCCCGGGATGGAGGGCGACGGTGTGCGGGGTGGGCGCCTTCGCGGGCCGCGGTCGTTCGGGGTGGGCTCTTCACTCCGCTCCCGCCAGGCGTTCGATCGCCGACATGGGGACCGGGAGCCAGTCCGGTCGATGGCGGGCCTCGTAGACGACCTCGTAGACCGCCTTGTCCGTCTCGTAGGCCCGCAGCAGCGCCGGGTCCGTGCGGGGGTCCGTGCCCGAGGCCTCCGCGTACCCGGTGCAGTACGCCGCGCGGCAGCGGGCCGCCCACTCGGCGTTCCACGGGCGGTGCGTGCGCGCCGCGTAGTCGAAGGAGCGGAGCATTCCCGCGACGTCGCGGACCGCCGGCTGCGGACGGCACCGCTCGGCGAGCGGCTTCGCGGGCTCGCCCTCGAAGTCGATCACCGTCCAGCCGCCGTCGTCCGCCGCCCGCAGTGTCTGCCCGAGATGCAGATCGCCGTGGACCCGCTGGAGCAGCCCGGAGCCGACCGCGCCGCCCGCCGCCGCGAAGACGGCGCGCAGCCCGGGGACGTACGGCAGCAGCGCCGGCACCGCCTGTGCCGCCGCGTGCAGCCGCTGGTCCATCTCCCCGGCCAGGTGCTCCGTCTGCGTCCGGTGCAGCCGCTCGGTCGGCAGCGCCGTCGCCAGCGCGAGGTGCACCTCGGCCGTCGCCCGCCCCAGGGCGTGTGCCTCGCTGGTGAACTCCCTTCCGTCCGCCAGCGCGTCGAGGGCGAGCCGCCAGCCGTCCCGGGAGTCCCGCAGATACGGCTGGAGGACGCCGAGCGTGCTGGCGCCCGACTCGAACCAGGCCACCGGCGCCGGTACCCGCGAGCAGCCGGCGCGCGCGAGCGCGAGCGGCAGCTCCAGGTCGGGATTGGCGCCGGGGCTGACCCGGCGGAAGATCTTCAGGATGTACGTATCGCCGTATACGAGCGAGGAGTTGGACTGCTCGGCGTCCAGCATCCGGGGCGCGAGCGAAGGCGGCAGTTCGACGGTGCGGTGGAAACCGAGCGGGCCGATCTGGCCCGGTGTGCGCAGCCGTTCGTAGAGCAGCCCGGCGAGCCGCGGATCGCGCAGCCCTTCGTAGACCGCCCGGCCGGCCAGCGGCCCCTGCCGGATCCGCCCGATCAGGGCGGGGGCGAGGCGGGGCGGCAGCTGGGTCCGTACGCCCAGGAGCAGTTGGTAGCAGTCGGCGGGCGCACCGGCCGGGCGGCCCGGCTGTTCCACCCGTACGAGCAGGTGCAGCAGCCCGGGTCCCGCGCCGTCCAGCGGCAGCAGCTCGGTGGCCGCTTCCAGCGTGAATCCGATGACCCGGCGGCCCTTGCCCGCGAACCAGCGCTGCCGGGGCAGCCATTCATGGAGCAGGGGAGCGAGTGACGGGAGGAGGGCGGCCGGGGCCCGGGTGGTGGATGCGGTCTCCGGCATGGCATCGCGTCCTTTCCCCGGGGGGCGCAGATTCGAGTTCGTGTGAATCGAGTTCAAATGCGCAAAGTGTCCCGGATGGCGGCTTCGACTGTCCGGATGTGCGGGACGTGTCGGAAGGGGAAGATCCGTACGGGCCCGACAAGAAGGCCCGTATGGACCTGAATCGACCGTGTGTGGGACACAGTGCCCAGGGTGGCGCGGGGGAAACCCGCTCCACCCCGGGCAGTTGGCCGTTCTTCGGTCAGATCTTCGGTCGGTGGTCCGTCAGTGGTTCGGTCGGCTCGTGGCCGACCGGTCCTTCAGGCGGAACCAGTAGAAGCCGTGACCCGCCAGGGTGAGCAGGTACGGCCACTGTCCGATCGCCGGGAACCGCACCTGGCCGATCAGCTCGACCGGGCTCATCCCGTCGAACTGCCGCAGGTCCAGCTCCGTGGGCTGCGCGAACCGCGAGAAGTTGTTCACGCAGAGGACCAGATCGTCGCCGTCCTCCCGGAGGAAGGCGAGCACCGCCGGATTGGACGAGGGCAGTTCCGTGTACGAGCCGAGTCCGAAGGCCCGGTTCTGCTTACGGATTTCGATCATCCGCTTCGTCCAGTGGAGCAGCGAGGACGGCGAGGCCATGCCCGACTCGACATTGGTGACCTGGTAGCCGTGGACCGGGTCCATGATGGCCGGCAGGGTGAGCCGGCCCGGGTCGCAGGACGAGAAGCCCGCGTTCCGGTCCGGTGTCCACTGCATCGGGGTCCGCACCCCGTCCCGGTCGCCCAGCCAGATGTTGTCGCCCATCCCGATCTCGTCGCCGTAGTACAGCACCGGCGAACCGGGCAGCGAGAAGAGCAGCGCGGTGAACAGCTCCATCTGCTTGCGGTCGTTGTCGAGCAGCGGGGCCAGCCGCCGCCGGATGCCGATGTTGGCCCGCATCCGGGGATCCTTGGCGTACTCCGCGTACATGTAGTCGCGCTCTTCGTCCGTGACCATCTCGAGCGTCAGCTCGTCGTGGTTGCGCAGGAAGATGCCCCACTGGCAGTGCGCCGGGATCGCGGGGGTCTTGGCCAGGATCTCGGAGACCGGGTGGCGCGACTCCCGTCGTACCGCCATGAAGATCCGTGGCATCACCGGGAAGTGGAACGCCATGTGGCACTCGTCGCCGCCCGAGGCGAAGTCCCCGAAGTAGTCGACCACGTCCTCGGGCCACTGGTTCGCCTCGGCGAGCAGCACCGTGTCCGGATAGTGGTCGTCGATCTCCTTGCGGACCTGCTTGAGGAAGGCGTGGGTGGCGGGGAGGTTCTCGCAGTTGGTCCCCTCCTGCTGGTACAGGTACGGCACGGCGTCCAGCCGGAAGCCGTCGATGCCCAGGTCCAGCCAGAACTTCAGCGCCGAGAGGATCTCCTCCTGCACGGCCGGGTTCTCGTAGTTGAGATCCGGCTGGTGCGAGAAGAACCGGTGCCAGTAGTACTGCTTGCGCACCGGGTCGAAGGTCCAGTTCGACGTCTCCGTGTCGACGAAGATGATCCGGGCGTCCTGGAACTGCTTGTCGTCGTCGGCCCAGACGTAGTAGTCGCCGTACGGCCCGTCGGGGTTGGCGCGCGACTCCTGGAACCACGGGTGCTGGTCGCTCGTGTGGTTCATGACGAAGTCGATGATCACGCGCATCCCGCGTTGGTGCGCCGCGTCCACGAACTCCACGAAGTCGGCGAGATCGCCGAACTCCGGCAGCACGGACGTGTAGTCGGCGACGTCGTAGCCGCCGTCCCGCAGCGGGGACTTGAAGAACGGCGGCAGCCAGAGGCAGTCGACGCCAAGCCACTGCAGATAGTCCAGCTTCGAGGTGATGCCCTTGAGATCGCCTACGCCGTCCCCGTTGCTGTCCTGGAAGGACCTGACGAGCACTTCGTAGAACACGGCCCTTTTGAACCAGTCCGGGTCACGGTCCTTGGCGGGCGTGTCCTCGAACGTGTCGGGGACGGGTTCGTTGACAGTCATGATGTGGGTGACCCTCCGGTCTGCGGGGACGGTCGCAGGGTGAGGATGTGCGCGGGCGTGATGCCCGGCTCGAGGCGCACATAGTTGGCCCTGCCCCAGTGATAGGTCTCACCGGTGAGCTCGTCGCGCACCGGCACGGTCTCGGGCCAGTCGAGGCCGAGTTCCGGCATGTTCAACGAGACCGTGGCCTCCTGGGTGTGGTGAGGATCGAGGTTCGCGACCACCAGAACGGTGTTCGAGCCCGAACGCTTGCTGTACGCGATCACCGCGTCGTTGTCCGTCGTGTGGAACGTCAGGTTCCGCAGTCGGCGCAGGGCCGGGTGACGGCGCCTGACCCGGTTGAGCGTGGTGATGAGCGGGGCGATCGACGCCCCCGAACGCTCCGCGGACTCCCAGTCGCGGGGCCGCAGTTGGTACTTCTCCGAGTCGAGGTACTCCTCACTGCCGTCCCGTAGCGGAGTCCCCTCGCAGAGCTCGTAGCCGGCGTACACGCCCCAGGTGGGCGAGAGGGTGGCGGCGAGCACCGCCCGCACCTCGAAGGCCGGCCTGCCGCCCTGCTGGAGGTAGGCGTGCAGGATGTCGGGGGTGTTCACGAAGAAGTTCGGCCGCATCTGCGCCGCCACGTCTCCGGACAGCTCCGTGAGGTACTCCGTCAGCTCCGCCTTGGTGTTGCGCCAGGTGAAGTACGTGTACGACTGCTGGAAGCCGATCGCGCCGAGGGTGCGCATCATCGCGGGCCGGGTGAAGGCCTCGGCCAGGAAGATCACGTCCGGGTCGGCCCGGTTGATCTCTCCGATCACCCGCTCCCAGAACACCACCGGCTTGGTGTGCGGGTTGTCCACGCGGAAGATCCGTACGCCGTGGTCCATCCAGTGCCGCAGGACCCGCACGGTCTCGGCGACGATGCCGTCCATGTCCTTGTCGAACGCGATCGGATAGATGTCCTGGTACTTCTTCGGCGGGTTCTCGGCGTAGGCGATCGAGCCGTCCGCGCGGTGGTGGAACCACTCCGGGTGCTTCTCCACCCACGGGTGGTCCGGGGAGCACTGGAGCGCGAAGTCCAGCGCGATCTCGAGGCGTAGCTCGCGGGCGCGTGCCACGAAGGCGTCGAAGTCCTCGATCGTGCCCAGGTCCGGGTGGACGGCGTCGTGACCGCCCTCCGGAGAGCCGATCGCCCAGGGGACGCCGACGTCGTTCGGGCTCGCCGAGAGCGCGTTGTTGGGACCCTTGCGGTGCGTGGTGCCGATGGGGTGGATGGGCGGCAGATAGACCACGTCGAAGCCCATCGCGGCGATCGCCGGGAGCCGTTCGGCAGCGGTACGGAAGGTCCCGGGGACGGTCCTGCCGCGGACCTTCTTCACGCCCTCCGAGCGCGGGAAGAACTCGTACCAGGAGCCGAACAGCGCCCTCTCGCGCTCCACCTGGAGGTGCAACGCGGGGGAGGAACTGACCAGTTCGCGCAGCGGATGCCGGTCCAGGGCCCCGGTCACCTGCGGGGCGAGCGCCGCCGCGAGCCGCGCGGCGGCCGAGCGGTGCTCGTCGCGCAGCGCGTCCGCCGCGGCCAGCACGGCCTCGCGGCCGCCGCCCTTCTTCGGGACGCCCTTCGCGGCCCGCTCGTGGAGCTCGGCGCCCTCGGCGAGGACGAGTTCGGAGTCGATCCCCGCCGGGATCTTGATTTTGGCGGCGTGCCGCCAGGTGGCGAGGGGGTCGCTCCATGCCTCGACCGTGTACGTCCACAGGCCCTCGACGTCCGGCGTGACCTCGGCGCCCCACCGGTCGGTACCGGGGGCCAGTTCACGCATCGGGGTCCAAGGGCCGGGGCGTCCTGACGGGCGACGCAGCACGACGTTGGCGGCGACGGCGTCGTGGCCCTCGCGGAAGACGGTGGCCGAAACCTCGAAGGTCTCACCGGCCACCGCCTTCGCGGGGCGGCGGCCGCAGTCGACCAGCGGGCGGACGTCCAGTACGGGAATACGTCCCATGAGCGGATTCACAGCATCACCTGAGGGTTTACGGGGGTGCGGGTGGTGGTGCGCTCTTTGTAGCTCCGTCGACGGCTGGCGGGTTGCGGGCATGGCCGCTCCTGTCCGCGTTCACTCGGATGGCGGGTCTACGGGGGTGTACCGGGGGAGCCTTCCACCGACTTCCGGTGGCCAATCCGGCGCTTTGTTAACTACTAGGACGTAGGCGTACGGACAAGCACACGGCACCCACAAGATTCCGGCCCCGTCCTTGTGGGACGGGGCCGGTTCACGAACGGGCGTACGGATGGGGCCTGTCGAGACGCTGTGTTGATCGGGGGCGGCACGAGCGCCGTCGGGGCGTCTCGACCGAGCTGCTCGGCTGTCTCGTTTTCAACCCTGCGCGGACGGCTTCAACCCTGCGCGGACGGCGACTGCTCCTCCGTGTCACCGGCCCACACCTGCCACGGCTGACGAGTCACCCACTCGTCCACCGGCGCCGCGCGCACCCCGAGAACTTCGGCCGAAACACCGTCGTCCGCCGCCAGCAGGAGAGGGTCGGCGCCCGATGCCATGTAGTGGTAGATCCCCGCGACTCCGGCCGCCGTCTCCGGCCCGAGCAGTTGGGCCAGACCGCGCTGGAAAACCGCGGGCGGAAGCTGTACGTACCGCACCGACCTGCCGAGCCCGCGGCCGAACGCGGCCGCCAGATCCGGGCCGGTCAGCGAGTGCGTCCCGCCGATGTCGAAGGTGCGGCCTTCGAGGCCGTCCACGGTCAGCGCCGCGTACACGGCCTCCGCCAGATCCCGGTGCGACAGCCACGCCGTCGGCGTCGACGCGGGCAGCGGATAGGCGAGGACGCCCTCGTCGACGAGGGCCGGACCGTTCCACGGGGAGAAGAGGTTGTCCAGATAGATCGGAGGCCGTACGACGACCAGCGGGAGGCCGCTGTCGCGCAGCACCTCCTCGACGATCCGCCGGGTCTCGAAAGCCGGCACCGTGGTCGGGCCTTGCGGGACACGGGTGTTGGCGTTGTGGACCAGGCGCTCGACACCGGCGTCCAGGGCCGCGAGCGCGATGTTGCGGGCGTACAGCCTTACCCGCTCCGGCTCGTACACCAGCGGCATCGTCACCACGGCATGGGTCGTCCCCTCGAAGAGCCGACGGACGTCCTTCGCGTTCGCAAGGTCGCCGGGCACGAAGGAGGCGCCGGGCAGGGGCGGGCGGTCGCCCGCGCGGCGGCGGGTGAGCGTACGTACCCGGTGGTGCCGCTCGCCGAGCAGACGCGCCACCGCGCCGCCCTGGAAACCGGTCGCTCCTACGACCGCCACCCGCATCGGTATCTCACTGGACATGTGTGGTTGAGGCCCTTCGATAGGCTGTCGCTGTTGCCGTGACGGCCTTCTCAGGCTGGCGGCGGTGGCTTCGTCCGTTCAATTAACAAACCGGGGCGGAAGTTGAAGGATCGTCCATGGACATGGCGGGAACCGACCGTGACGACCGACACGGCGCCGAGCACGACGACCTCCTGAGCGAGCTGCTGCAACCACTGCGCCTCACCGGCGTCTTCGACAGCCGCTGGCACGTCCGCGCGCCCTGGGCCATCGAGGGGGACGCCGAACAGAGCTGCGCCGTGCTGCACTACATCGTCGAGGGCGGGTGCTGGATCACGGGCGACGACCGGACACCGCTGGAGCTGCACGCCGGCGACCTGATCGTCTTCCCGACCGGCACCGCCCACCGGCTCGCCGACCGACCGGACCGCCAGGGCATACCGCTCAAGGCCGTGCTGCCCGAGCGTCGGCCCGGCACGTCCGGCGAGATCGTCATCGACGGCACCGGCCCGGAGAGCCGACTGCTGTGCGCCGGACTCCACTACGACCTCAGCGCAGCCACCGGCCTCTACACCTCGCTGCCCTGGGCACTCGTCCTCGACGGCGCCCAGGTCGACCGCGAACCGCTGCTCCGCGACACCCTCCGCCTCCTGGCCTCGCCCGACCGCCCCGTGGGCCCCGGGGACCGCCTGATCACCCTGCGCGCCTTCGAGATGGCGTTGGTCCTCGCCCTCCGCCCGCTCCTGCGGGAGCTCGCCGACAACCCGACGTCGCTCCCGATGCTCCGCCACCCCGGCATCAGCCGCGCCCTGGTGGTGATCGCCACGCGCTTCGCCGAACCGTGGACGATCGACTCCCTGGCCCGCGAGGTCGGCATGTCCCGCTCCGCCTTCACGGCCGCCTTCCGCGCCCTGGTCGGCGAGTCCCCGGCCCGCCACCTCACCAGCCGCCGCATGCAGGAAGCGGCCCGCCTCCTCACCGAGACCTCCCTGGCACAGTCCGGCGTCCCGGCCAGGGTCGGGTACCAGAGCGCGGTCGGGTTTCATTTGGCGTTCAGGAAGTGGTTCGGGGTGACGCCGGGGGAGTACCGGACGGGGGTGAGCAGTGCCGCGTGAGCCGCCGGTGGCAGCGGGACGGCATCTGGCACCAGGTCCTCACCCGGCTGCAGTCTCTGGCCGACGCGAAGGGGGCGATCGTGTGGGACCTGAGCGTCGACTCCACGGTCTGCCGTGCCCATCAGCATGCGGCCGGGGCCCGCAAGCAGGGTGACCTGCAGAAAGAACCACCAGGCGGTGTGTTCACCGAGCCCGGCGATCACGGGCTGGGACGTTCACGCGGCGGGTTCACCACCAAGCTGCACCTGGCCGTCGAGCAGGGGCAGACGCCCATGTCGGTCGGGGTGACGGCAGGGCACGTGCGGACTCGCCGCAGTTCGAGCGGTGCTGGAGAAGGTCCGCGTGCCTCGCATTGGGCCGGGCCGGCAACGTGTCCGTCCCGATCGGGTGCGTGCTGACAAGGCGTACGCCTCCCGAAGGAACCGTGCCTATCTGCGCCGCCACGGATCCGTTGCACCATCCCGGACAAGGTCGACCAGGCACGCAACCGCCGAAAGCTCGGTTCCCGCGGCGGCCGGCCGCCGCATTTCGACCGGGCCGACTACCGCGAGCGCCATGCGGTCGAGTGCGGGATCAACCGTCTCTTAGCGCCCGAGCAGACGGTTCCAGAGGCCGGGCTTCTTCTCCTCCGCGGGGCGGGCGGGCCGGACTTCGAGCGACCAGTCGCCGTCCCCTTGCACGACCGCCAGGACCAGGGGCCCCTCGGGGAGCACCCGTGCGTCCTTCGGGCGCCGGCCCGTCTCGCTCGCCAGCGTGTCCGGGTACGGGGCGGGCGCGCCGGGGCGACGCGGCTTGTGGCCCTCGATGCGCAGCCACCCGACCCCCTCCGCCGAGCGCATTCGGGAGACCAGCTCGCCCGCGGGCCCGGTGTGGAGCAGGACGTCGGAGCCCCGCCCGGCGGCCCCCTCGCCGAGCGCGCGCACGATGCTGAGTGGCCGGATCACGACCACCCACTCGTCCCGGCTGTCGCACTGGACGCGGAAGCGCAGGGGGTACAGGTTGTCGCACCACATCACCCTCCGGTCGAACCGGTGGGGCGGGAAGCTTCTGCCGAGGTGGACGGCCTCCTTGCCGTTCCAGTCGAGGGAGTCCATCCAGAAGATGCCCGAGCCCGTCCGGGCGACGTCGACCAGGACGTAACCGGGCGGAGGCGTCTCCTCCATGGCGAACTTGGCGTCGCCCCTGCCGACGTACACGATGTCCTCGAACTCCCCGCCGAGGATCCCGGCGGCCGCGGCCGTCCCGGCGGACGGGGCGGGTGAGGGACCGATCAGCCCCGCCCACCGTCCGTCGTCCGCGAGGTCGATCCTGCGCGGGGGCCGCGCGCGGTCCTTCCCCCGCGCGCCGGACCCGGAACCGGCCGACGCGCCGTCCGAGGCGGAGCCCGTACCCCTGCCCGAACCCCGATGCGTACCCGCATTCGTGCCCGAACCCGAATCGGGTCCCGCACCGGCGTCCGGCCCCGCGCCCGGACTCGACCCCGAACCCGCGTCCGGCTCCGAGCCCGACGACTTGCCGACGGCTCCGTGCGGGATCTCCAACGGGACCGGTCCGGTCTGCCCTGACTGTCCGGGGGCCGGCAGGTCCTCCCCCTTGCTGATCTGCGTCACGGCGTCATGCTGGCACGCGCCGCCCGGCCTGCCCAGGGCTTTCGACACACGCCCTAAAGCATGTTGCGGAAGGTTGCGTCCGGGCAGGTCAGGGCCGATTGCAGGGCCTGCCTGGTCATGCGGCGAGGGCGAGGTTGTGCATGTGGGCGACGGCCTGGACCGCGTGATGGAGACCGTTACCGCGCTGGCGGCAGTCGCGGAGGATCTTGTAGTGCTTCATCCGGGCGAAGGCGTGCTCGACCCTGGCCCGGACCTTCCGGTGCTCGGCGTTGTCCTCCTCCTCGCCCGGCAGCAGCGCCCTTCCCGGGCGTTTGCGGTGCGGGACGACGAGGCCGGTGTTGATGTAGGCGCCGTCGCCCAGCACGGTCACGCCTTCGCAGTGCTGGGCCAGGCCGGAGTCCCGCCAAGCCTTCGCATCGGCGGTGTTGCCGGGAACCGGCCGGGCCGCCGCGACCACCAGCTTGGTGTCGGCGTCGATGATGACCTGCACATTCGCCGAGAACCGGTAGTTGCGTGAGGACGCACCGACCTTCCGGTCGCGGACCGGGATGAGGGCGCCGTCGACGATCCACAGCCGCTCGACCGCGTCGGCCGGCCGTCTGGCTCGATGGCCAGCAGCGGCCGCAGTCGCTGGATCACCCGGCAGACGGTCGCCGGCGAGACGCCGAACAGCGGCGCGAGCTGCCGCATGGTGAGGTTCGTACGGTGGTAGACGGCCACCAGCAGGAGCCGGTCCGCCAGCGGAAGACACCACGGCCGACCTTCAACAGCCGTTCGAACTGCTTCATCCGCAGCCCGGTGAACGTCGTCACCCGCGACGGCTCTGCCCTCAACACCCCATACATACAAGGGAAATGCCCTGATCGCCGCCTTCTGCAACACGCTTTACGAGCTCGTGCATGGTTAGCCGTCGAGGAGGAAGTCCACCGCCATCACGGCGTGGAGGACGATCATGGCGCTGCAGCAGAAGACCAGGACGGCGCCCGCGTAGGTGTTCACCAGGTGCGTGAACGGCGATGCCGGCACCAGCACGTCCGCCGGGTTCTCCGGGGGGTGGGCCACGGTGATCGTGGGGCCGGCCTCGCCGTGCAGGAAGCCGCGGTACGTCCCGGTCGCGTCCGGGTAGATGTACGCCCCGCGGGACATCGTGGCCTGGGTGGCGGTCACCATGACGCCGTGCCGGTACAGCCAGCGTTCCCGCCGCGCACGGATCACCCCGTACAGGCCAGGCCACAGGCCCAGCCAGGCGAAGCCGCCGATCGGGACCGTGAGGAGCACCAGGTCCCACCTGCCCAGCGACCCGGCCACCACGCAGAGGACGACGAGTGCCAGCAGGTGCCACAGCGTGCCCCGCAGGATCCGGCGGTGGAACCTCGCTCGCCAGGTGGGGGCGAGCGAGCGGACCACGGCGAACGGGGCCCCGTCGACGTCGTCGCTGTCCGTCCGGTTCGCCAGGATCGCGTTGACCCCGTCGGCGAAGGCGGTGGCCGCTGCCTCGTCCACGTCGTCGATGCGGTGGACGTGCGGCGTCGCCCCGGCCTTCGCCCGCAGTTCGATCAGGACCGAGCGGCCCTCGGCGCGTATCCGGCCCAGCCCGTCGGGGGTGAAGGTGACTTGCTCGCGCGGGAGGTCGAGGACCAGTCCGATGTCCTCGGCGGACAGGACGGCCCCGCCCCGGCCTCGGAGCACCGGGAGGGAGGAAATCGAGGTCGACATGAGCATGATCGTAGAGCGGGGTGCGGTTCCCCGACAGCCACACGGACCTGATCGGCAGTCTTAGCGCAGACGGCACGTCACTGGCCGGCTCCCGGGCCTACGACCCCTTCGGTCAGGTAACCGCCACCGAGGGAAGCAACCCAGCGATCGGTTATCAGTCAGGCTGGACGGACGCCACCACCGGCGAGGTCAACATGGCCGCACGGTGGTATCAGCCGAGCAGCGGTGGGTTCACCTCCCGCGACACGTGGACGTTGGATCCGACGCCATCAGGGCAGGCCAACCGATACGGATACGTCGAAGGGCAGCCCCTCAACGCCATCGATCCCACGGGGCATAACAGGGTGTGCACGTGCGGAGGGTTCCGGCTCCGCATATCCGATGCATCTCCTCGTAGCCGCGACTTCTCTCCCCGCGTGACCCCCAACAAGCCCACGACCAAGACGCCCACTCGCAACCGGCAGAGGAGCCCCGGGACGAAGCCCAGGTCGAGGGACTTCGACTCGTGCAGCAGCAAGCGCTGTGGGAACCAACCTCACTCGAGGCCTCAGCAGAAGGCTCAGCCGAAGATTCCGAAGACGAGGACCACAAGCACAACCCCTCGAGGCTGCTCGGCGCGCGGAACCTGCCGTGGGACTAGCACGAAGCCACCAACGACCGGCCGCGGACAGAACCCATCCGGCAGTCGCGGGAAGACGCAGAATTCGGGCACGACTCGCCCCGCTCAAAAGATTGAGCCGAAGAACCCGAACACCGGGAAGCACCCGAGGCCGGCACCCTCGCGGCCGGCACCGAAGCCTCAGATCAATACAGCCCGCATACAACAGCAGTCACAGCAGAATGCGCGCCAGGTCAGCGAAGCCATCGACCGCGCTGTCGTGGAGGCAATGCAGCCGCTCACGCCTGACGAAGTCGTACCGCTCGCCGGCTACGCGCCTGTCCCGGGGAGCGACGACGACGGCGGCGGCGCCCGTACGGGAACCGACGACAAGCCGTGTGACACCGGGTTCGGCTGGGACACGAACAAGCAGGGTGTGGCCAACAAGATCTACCTGCCGCGGAAGCGTCAGGCCGGCGCGTGCGTCGCCACCGGCGCGTACGCCGACCTGACCAAGGACGACTACGTGCCGCCGCCGCGGCCGGGTCTCGGGTTCCCTCTCCCGGGACTGACGGGGCTCCCGCTCAAGAACCGCTCGCGCGGTCACCTCATCGGCTTCGCCATGGGTGGCTCGAACACGGATACGCGCAACTTCGTCTCCATGTACCAGACTGCCAACCAGGCCATGTGGGACCACGCCGAGGACAAGGTCGTGAATTCGATCAAGAAGGGTGGGCATCAGTTCGTTCAGGTCATTCCTGTATACGACGACCCTTCCTCGGTGATGCCGACCAAGGTGCAGTTTTTCTCCACGGGAACGGTCGATGTGCGATGCGAGTTCGACAACACGGCCGCGGCCACGTACAGATGCTGGTAACGGAAAGGAATGCGGATGTCTTCGTCTTCTGACGATCTGTCCCGGATCCTGGGGCGCTCTCCCTGGCCCGAGCGCACCCTGGCGGGCGTCGAGCAGGCGTGGGGAGTCGACCTGCCCGCGGAAGTTCACCGCGTGCTGTCGTCCTACGGGGACGTGATGGTCGACGGCTTCCTCTACCTCTTCGGCCCGCTCTCCCTGGAGGAGAAGGGAGAGTGGATGAGTGGCTACGTGAAGCGCGGTGAATCGCGGCTGATCGTCGATCCCGTCCTGCCGGAAGCGGCGGGGATGCTCCATTGGGGCCACACGATCGACGGCGACCGACTCTTCCTCGTGCCCCACGGCCCGGGGGAGCCTTGGACGGTCTCCGCGTTCCGACGCAACTGGGGTGACTGGCACGAGACGAGCCTTCCCCTTGAGGAATGGCTCGTGGGCACCCTCCGCGGGGACATCGAGACGGACTGGATGCCGGAATGGCCCGAGGTCCACGAACTGGAGGCGGACGACGACTGACGTCGCTTCCGGCCGGCGGGATGACGTCGAATACCTCCCAGGTGTAAACGCTTCGCCCCGCCGAATCTTCGATCGGTGGGGCGAAGCGCTGTGCGGGCGCGCCCGCGCCGTCATGAAACGCGCCTGTCCCTAAGAGGTCGTTTTTCGTCCGATGTTTCATCCCGGGATGGGTTGTTTGGCAGCCTTCTTCGGGGCGCGCCAGGAGATCGTGTTCTCGCCGGTGAGGCGGCGGGCCATGAGGTCGGTCATGGCGAGGTGGACCACCGCTTCGGACCGGGTCGGCAGGGTTTCGTAGTCGCGGGCCAGGCGCCCGGTGGAGCATGAGCCAGCCGTAGGTCCGCTCGACCGCCCACCGCTTCGGGATCGGGGTGAACCCCTTGGTCCCGGGCTTGCGGCCGGTGATCTCCATGTCGATGCCGAGGGCGGCGGCGTGCTCGACGAGGTGCTGGCGGTAGCCGCCGTCGACCCAGACCTTGCGGATGCCGGGGTGCTCGGCGGCGACCCGGTCGAGCAGCGCGGCGCCGGCGACGGAGTCCTGCACGCTCGCCGCGGTGACCAGCACCACGAGCAGGAGTCCGAGCGTGTCGGTGACGATGCTCCGCTTCCGGCCGACGATCTTCTTCCCGGCGTCGACGCCCTGGCCGGCGGCGGGGACGCTGGTGGACGTCTTGACGCTCTGAGCGTCGATCACGCAGGCCGACGGCTCGCCGTCCCGTCCCTCCTTCTCCCGTAAGAGCTGCCGGAGAAGGCCGTTGAGCTGGGCGAACACGCCCTCATCGGCCCATTTGGCGAAGTAGCCGTAGACCGTGTTCCAGTGGGGGAAGTCGTGCGGGAGGTAGCGCCACTGGACCCCGGTCCGGTCGACGTACAAGATCGCGTCCATGATGTCGCGCAGGCCGTGCTCGGGCGGCCGGCCGAAGTCCAGGGCCCGGCCACGGCGCTCGAAGCGCCAGGCCGAGAGCACCGGCTCGATCAACTCCCAGCGCGCATCGGACAGATCGCTCGGATACGGACGTCGCTTCGTCATGCTTCCGGCGTACCGCCGCAGGCCGAGTGCGCCCAGGCGCGCGGTCGGGACGCCTGGGAGCTCTATGGCTGCGGAATGGTGGAGTTCCTCGTGCGCGTCTTTCGGGCTCAGCATCCAAGACATCCGCTGTCCGGCGCATCCATGTGGGGCGTCTCGACCCCGCGATTCCTGACAGAGGTCGAGGAGAGGCGAATCGAGGAATCCGGTCGAGATCCGTGGGCTTGAGGGCGCTGGGGAGGTCTCATGGCCTGGCCGACTCATTCGGCTTTGACGCCGACGCACCGCCATCGTTATGCAGGCGCTGGCCGAAGGGTTCCCGCAGCCGCTGGCAGTGAACAGCCGTTCCAGCGACTGCCGGGAATTGTCCCCAGCGCGGGCCGCTAGCTGGGGGCTGCACTCTAGAGACGGCGACTGTCGGTGATCACTGCTCGTCGCCTTCCCGTCCGCGCCAGCCAGTTGCGAGCAGGTCGAGCGCGTCCGGCAGGGGTGGGAAGTGTGGTGCGCAGGTGGGGCAGGCGTAGACGTTGAAGCCCGGGCCGGAGGCCTGGTGGACCTCGGAGACGGTGATCGGGGTCGTGGTGACCTGGGCGCAGCGGACGCACATGCGGACCGGCTTGCGGGGGCTGGGTGGTGGGGTGGTGGCTGCGCACCGGTGGCAGACCTGGTGCCGGCCGTTGGCGGCCGTCGTGACCGTGGTCAATGGGCCTTTGGTCGTACCGCACACCTCGCATGCGTCCATCAGGCCACCCCCAGCCCGTGCATGTCCCGTGTGTCCAGGTCGATGCCGAAATCCGCCGCCAGTACCAGGGCGAGCCGTCGCTGGAGCTGGCGCGCCCGCCGTTCGTGCGCGAGGAGGTACGGCCGGACCATGGCCGTTTCGTCGGCGTCCAGCGGCTCGTCCAGCCCGTACGGGGAGCGCGGGGCGGAAAGTCGCGCCGGCTCCGGGGGCTGGATCGCGGGGCGGAACGCGGGGCGGAACGCGACGGTGCGTGTCTGGTGCCGGTCGCTGGGGCTCGGTGCGAGCAGCAGCCTCACCCATAGGGCGAGGGCGCGGATAAGGTCTGACATGTCGACGCTCCTTCGAAGCGTTGGCCATGCCCCCGGACCCGTCGGAAGGTCGCGGGGGTCTCGTCTGGGACGAGCATACCGAAGTATACCGAGGTGTACTGAAGATGCGAAGAATACCGAGGCGTACTCAGATGGCCTCATGTCCATTGATCGAACTCGCGCGATGTGGCCGCAGATCGCGGCCGTCATCGTTGAGCGCATCCGCAACGGCACCTATCCCCCCGGCGGCAAGATCCCGAGCGTGGTCCAGCTGGCCAACGAGTTCGGGGTGGTGAACTCCACGGCGCAGCGGGCCATGGAAGCCGTACGGAAGCAAGGGCTCACGCGATCCGAGGCCGGCATGGGGACCTACGTGCTGAGGCCTGAGGAGCAGCCTCCCGTCGGGTAGCGCGCCTCCCAAGTGCGCGAACCCCCCCCGTGAACCCGAGTTGGCTGGACGGTTCTTAAGGAGCGCTGGACGGACGTTCATTGCCTCCCGCCGTCCCCGCGATGAAGGCTCGGGGCGGTGCCCGCCCTGCGGGTGCTGTCGTGGTTCGCGAGGAGAGGCGATGCTGACGTGACGAGGTCCGGGCACGAGTATCTGGAGGCGCTGCGCGACGGGCGCGAGGTCTGGCTCGACGGTGAGCGGGTCAAGGACGTCACCACGCATCCCGCCTTCCGGGCCACCGCCGCCTCCTTCGCCCGGCTCTTCGACCTCGCCCATGACTCGCCGCAGGCGCCCGCCCTCGTTCAGGGCGGGGTGCATCGCGCGTACGCCGTGCCTCGGTCGTACGAGGATCTGGTCGCGCGCCGCCGGGCGTACAAGGTGTGGGCCGAGGCGAGTTACGGGTTCCTCGGGCGGACCCCCGACTACATGGCCTCCGGCGCCGCCGGGTTCGCCGCCGTGCCCGAGGTGTTCGACACCGAGTGTTTCGGCGGGGCCGAGAACGCGCTCGCGTACCACCGGCGGCTCGCCGAAGACGGACTGCACTGCGCGTTCACGCTCACGAACCCGGCCGGCGAGAGCGTGCGGGTCGTCGAGGACCGGGCCGACGGGATCGTCGTACGCGGCGCCAAGACCATCGGCACCGGCGCGGTCTTCGCCGACGAGATCCTCGTCGGGACGATCGAGCCGCTCGCCGCCGGGGACTTGGACCGGGCGCTGACGTTCTCCTTACGCGTGGACACGCCCGGGCTCAAGCTCATCTCGCGGGTCTCGTACGAAGGGCAGGCCCGGTCCGTCTTCGACCAGCCGCTCTCCTCCCGCTACGACGAGAACGACGCGCTGCTCGTCTGCGACGACGTCTTCGTGCCGTGGGAGCGCGTGCTGACCTATCGCGATCCCGCCGCCACCGCCGCGATGTGGTGGGACACCCCCGCCTATCTGAACCTCGTGCACCAGTCCGCCACCCGCTTCTGGACCAAGCTGGAGTTCCTCACCGGACTCGCGATTCTGATCGCCCGGTCGAACGGCACCGACACGCTGCCGGCCGTCACCCAGGCGATCGGGCGGCTCCTCGGGATGGTCGCGCAGGCCAAGGCCTTCGTGCTCGCCGCCGAGGCGTCGTACGAGGAAGTGGACGGCGGGCGGGGCGGCGTGCGGCCCGGGCGGGACATCTCCTTCGCCCAGCGCATCATGGCCGGCGAGCTGTACCCCCGGGCCGTCCAGGACATCAAGCTGCTCGCGGGCGGTGCGCTCGTCCAGACCCCGGCGAGCGGCCGCGACCTGCTCCACCCCGAGCTGGGCGGACTCGTACAGCAGTACTTCCGTACCCCCGGGCATCCCGCCGAGGACCGCGTCAAGCTTCTCAAGCTCGCCTGGGACGCGCTCGGTTCGGAGTTCGCCGGGCGGCATGAGCAGTACGAGCGCTTCTACCACGGCGCCCCGCACGTCTATCTGACCATGCAGACCTGGGCGGGCGCCGCCGACCACTGCGAGGGCCTGGCTCAGTCATGTCTGGACGGGTACGACCTGGGGACGACGCGATGAGGGGACCTTGGACGGCCGGTGGGAGGGAGGTGCCGGCCTTGGCCGGTGCTGCCGCCGACATCGCCGCGGCGGCCTGCGGCCGGACAGCGGCGGCCCGGTGCCCGGCAGCGGCGGCCCGAGGCCCGGCAGCGGCGGCCCGAGGCCCGGCAGCGGCGTGCTCGCGCCGCGTGGCCGGATCGCGGCCCGTGGCCCGGTCCGCCGCCCGGCGCCCCGCCCGAGCGTCGGGGGACGCCGAGTGACCGCCGCCCCCGCGCCGCGCGGCGCTCTCGCGCTGCTCGCCGCCACGCAGCTGCTGCTCATTCTCGACACCGCCGTCGTCAACGTCGCCCTGCCCTCCATCGGCGCCGACCTCGGTGCCGGAGCCGCCGGGCTGTCCTGGGTGGCGAACGCGTATCTGATCACCTTCGGGGGGCTGTTGCTGATCGGAGGGCGGGTCGCGGACCTGCTCGGGCATCGGCGGGTGTTCCTCGCCGGGCTCGGGCTGCTCGCGGTCGCCTCCGCCGTCGGTGCCCTCGCGCCCGGTCCGGGTGCCCTGATCGCCACCCGTGCCGCCCAGGGCGTCGGTGCCGCGCTCGCCGCGGCCGCCGCGTTCGCGCTGCTGCTCGTCCTCTTCCCCGACGGGCCCGTCCGGCACAAGGCGCTCGGCGTGTTCGCCGCGATGGGCGGCCTCGGCGGGGTCCTCGGGACCGTACTCGGCGGAGTCCTCGCCGATCTCCTCGGATGGCGGTCCACCCTGTGGCTCAACGTCCTCGCCGCCGTGCTCCTGGGCGCCCTCGCCCTCCGTCTGCTCGAAGGAGCCCGCGGCACCAAGGGCGGCAGCCGCTTCGACCTCGCCGGGGCCCTCACCGGCACCGGCGGCCTCGGGCTCGTCGCCTACGCGCTCGTCGGCGCCGCCGAGACCGGGTGGCTGTCCCCGACGACCGTGACCGCCGGCGCCGGCGGGCTCGTTCTCCTCGCCGCATTCGCCGTCGTCGAGACGCGCACGCCGGAGCCGCTCGTCCCGCCGGCCGTCCTGCGAAGGCCCGCCCTCCGGCGCGCCAACATCCTCAGCGGCCTCGCCCAGATGACGTTGTTCCCGATGTTCTTCCTGGTCAGCGTCCATCTGCAGAGCGTCCTCGGGTACACACCCCTCGGCGGCGGTCTCGGCCTGCTGCCCCTCTCCCTCGTGGTCGTCGCCGTTGCCCCGCAGACCGGCCGGCTCATCTTCCGGCTCGGACTGACCCGGACCATGACCCTCGGCTTCGCGCTGCTGTGTGCCGGCACGATCTGGCTGGCCCTCGGGCTCACCCCCGACGGCGGCTTCCTCACCACGGTCCTCGCCCCGAGCCTCGTCCTGGGCGTCGCCCTGCCGCTCGTCATGGTCACCACGAACGTGGCCGCCACGGCCGAGGCCGCTCCCGAAGAGACCGGACTCGCTTCCGGGTTGGTCAACACGAGCCAGCAGTTCGGCTCGGTCCTCGGCCTCGCCGTCCTCGTGGCCGTCGCCACCACCCGTACCGAATCAGCCACCGCGGCCGCCCAGACCGACGGCTTCCGGGCCGCTCTGCTCGTCGGAGGGGCTTTCGCCGCCGTCGCCACGTTGATCTCCGTACGCTTGCGCCTGCCCATGCCCACCCCGGCGCCGCCACGCCGCGGGCGAGTGGCCGAACCACGGTGACCACGTAGACCCCGGCGAGTGAGCCGAAGGGGAGCGCGGCCGTTCGACGCGCGCCCCCGAGGCGAACGCGCCCCGACCGGAAAGGGCATTCCGTTGGCCCTGTACGACCTTGTCGCGCCCCGACTCGAAGAACGCGGCGACCCTCGCTACTGCTTAGCCGACATATGCGCCGCCGACCCGCTCGGCGCCGACGCCGTCCTCGCCGCGTTGCCCGCGATGAACGCCGACGCCGACGCACCCGCGCTCACGGTCGCCCTGCGCACCCTCGTCCCCGACCCCGACCTGGCCGCCGAGTGGAGCGTGATCGACGCGCTCGCCGCGATGCGCGACCTCGGCATCCTGCTCGGCTCGCTCAAACGGCACGGCGTCCAGCCCGTGGCCGCAGTCCCGGAAGTCCTCCCGGTCCTCGAACTCCTGGGCCGTCGCACCGATATGGTGCCCCGCGACACCGTGCACCACTACACGACCTGGAACCCGTCCGGGCCCCGCCGGCGGATGTACACCGGCCACCCCATGGAGGCCCATCTCCAGGAAGCCGTCCGGATGGTGTTCCCGGGGCTCGTCGCCGCCCTCGACACCTGCTCCCGGCTCGCCCGGCTCGAACCGTACGACCCCGGCTTCGCCTGCGCCCTCGACCGCATCGGCCGGCACCTCCGGTCGACGGTCGACTCCATCGACCACACGGTCACCCACGTCAGCCCGGAGTTCTTCGCGCTCACCCTGCGCCCCTACTTCGAGGAGGTCGACATCGCGGGACGCGACTACCTCGGCCCCGCCGCGGCCCAGATCCCGCTCTGGCTGGTCGATCTGACGCTCTGGCAGTGCGACCGCTCGAATCCGGTCTACGACGCGTTCCTCGCCGGCTCCATCCAGTACAGCCTGCCGTCCTGGCGGGACTTCCACGCCCGGCACGCGGGCGGTGTCTCCGCCGTCAGCAAGCTCTCCGCGGCCATCAGCTGGGAGAACGTCGAGCGGCTTCCCCCGCAACTGGCCGCCTCGGCGCAAGCCCTCGGCCGGGTGCTCCGCATCCTCAAGACCTTCCGCGCCCGCCACCTGGGCGTCGCCCGCAAGGCGTACGCGGACGAACTGCGGCTCTACGACGAGGGGAGCGGCGGCGCCCCGATCACCCTGCTGCGTTCGATCCTCGACCTGACCCGGGACAACGAGACGATGGCGCGGCACGCGACCGGAGCCCGCTCGGAGTGCGCGACGGCTCTCAGTCGCTCGGACCGCGCCGCGGCTCTCAGTCGATCCGACCGTTCGGACCGTTCGGACCGTTCGGACCGTTCGGACCGTTCGGACCGTTCGGACCGCTCCGGCCGTTCGGACCGTTCGGACGGAGACCGTTCCGGTCGCGCGAGCGGCCCACGTTCCGGCGGATCGTCGTGTTGAGGGAGGGCTCGATGACCCACGGCACCCCGTACGAGCCCTTCCTCCCGGACGGTGGTCGCGATCTGCCCGGCGGCGGGCTGCTGCACATCGTCGTCGCCGGAGGCGGTATCGCCGGACTCACCACCGCCCTCGGCCTGCACGCCGCCGGATTCGACCGCGTCACCGTCGTCGAGTCCGCCAGGGAGAACCGTTCCGTCGGCGCCGGCCTCAACCTCCTGCCGCCAGCCGTCCGTGAGCTCGACGCGCTCGGGCTGCTCCCGCGCCTGGAAGCCGGTGCCCTGCGCACCCGCGAACTGCGTTACTACCACCGCTCCGGAGGCCTGATCTCCCGTGAGCCGCGCGGGCTCGGCGCCGGGTACCGCTGGCCGCAGCTCTCGATCCACCGCGCCCATCTCCAGCAGGTCCTCGCCGACGCCGTACGGGAACGGCTCGGCGCGGCCGCCCTGGTCACCGGGGTCCGGGTCACCCGGGTGGAGCCGCTGCCCGACGGCCGGCCCCGTGTCCAGCTGGAGCACCGCGACGGCGCCCGGCGCGGCCGGGCCTCCCTGGAACCCGATGTGCTCGTCGGCGCGGACGGCATCCGCTCCGCCGTCCGGGCGGCGCTCAACCCCGGTGAGGGCAGCCCGCCCTGGAACGGGCAGCTCGTGTGGCGCGGCGTCTCGCGGTTGCCGGCCCGCGCCGTCGGCTCGTTCATGTTCATCGCGGGCGACGACCGGCAGAAGGCCGTGGTCTACCCGATGCGCCGGGCGGGCGGCGACGTCCTCGTGAACTGGGCGCTCGCCCGGCCCGCCGGCGCCGCGGTCGAGGAGTATCGGGGGGACTGGAACCGTCCCGTCCCTGTAGAAACGTTCCTGCACCATTACGAGGGGTGGGAGTTCGACGGCGTCAGCGTGCCCGAGGTGCTGAGGGCCGCCGACACCGCCCACGAGTACCCCATGGTCGACCGCGAGCCCCTCGACCGGTGGAGCCACGGCCGTACCACCCTGATCGGCGACGCGGCCCACGCGATGTACCCGATCGGGTCCAACGGAGCCACCCAGTCCGTCGTCGACGCCCGGGCCCTCGCCCACGCCCTCGCACTCCACCGTGACCCGGCGGAGGCCCTCGCCGCCTACGAGCGCGACCGCAGACCCGCCACCACCGCACTCCAGCTCGCCAACCGGCGGCTCGGCCCCGAGGTCGTCATCGATCTGGCGCACCAGCGTGCCCCGCACGGGTTCACCGACATCCACGAGGTGATCCCCGCCGCCGAGCTGGCCGCGATCGCCGCGCGCTACGCGGCCACCGGCGCCTGTGAACCGACCGCCGTCAACCAGGGGTCGCCCTACACCGTGCCACTGGGCGCGCTGCCCTGACCTCGCGCGCCGCCCCTGCACCGCGCGCTCCCCTGACACCGCGCCACCGCCCCCTGCCACGGCGCGCGACCCCCGCGCGCCGTGGTCCGGGAGGACGACGTGGCCTACCGTCAGGGGGATGCTCTGTCGGCTGCACAGCGTGGTGCGTCCGCTCCGCTCCGTACTCCCCTGCGAAGGTGGAACGCGTGAAGGCAATCCGTCGATTCACCGTGCGTCCCGTCCTCCCCGACACCCTTCGACCCCTCACCGAACTGGCGCGGAACCTGCGCTGGTCCTGGCATGAGCCGACCCGTGAACTCTTCGACTCCCTCGACCCCGTCATCGGTTCCTGCGACGACGCCGACGGCGCCGGCCGGCCGGGGGCCCGCTGCGGCGAGGACGTCGACCCGGTTCAACTCCTCAGCACCGTCTCCGCCGACCGCCTCGCCGCACTCGCCGCCGACCAGGACTTCCTGGCCCGGCTGCGCGCCGCGGCCGAGGACCTCGACCACTATCTGCACGCCCCCCGCTGGTACCAGGAGCAGAACGGCAGGCTGCCCGCCTCGATCGGGTACTTCTCACCCGAGTTCGGGGTGACCGCGGCCCTGCCGCAGTACTCCGGCGGTCTCGGCATCCTGGCCGGCGATCACCTCAAGGCCGCCAGCGACCTCGGCGTCCCTCTCGTCGGCGTCGGCCTGCTCTACCGGCACGGCTACTTCCGGCAGTCCCTCTCCCGCGAGGGCTGGCAGCAGGAGCACTACCCCGTCCTCGACCCCGGCGAGCTGCCCGTCGCACTGCTCCGCGAGAACGACGGCACACCCGCCCGGGTCACCCTCGCCCTCCCCGGCGGCCGCAGTCTGCACGCCCACATCTGGATCGCGCAGGTCGGCCGGGTGCCGCTGCTCATGCTCGACTCCGACGTCGAGGAGAACGCGCCCGCCGAACGCGAGGTCACCGACCGGCTGTACGGCGGCGGCAGCGAGCACCGGCTGCTCCAGGAGATGCTCCTCGGCATCGGCGGCGTCCGCGCCGTCCGCACGTACTGCCGGCTCACCGGCACCCCCGCACCCGAGGTGTTCCACACCAACGAGGGCCACGCCGGCTTCCTCGGCCTCGAACGCATCCGGGAGCTGGCGGGCGAGGGCCTCGACTTCGACGCGGCACTGGAGACCGTCCGCGCGGGAACGGTCTTCACCACCCACACGCCCGTCCCCGCCGGAATCGACCGCTTCGAGCGCAGCACCGTCGCCCGCCACCTCGGCGAGGACGGCGAGCTTCCCGGCGTCGACGTGGGCCGCATCCTCGCCCTCGGCGACGAGACCCCGCTCGGCGGCGAGCACGGGCTCTTCAACATGGCCGCCATGGGCCTGCGGCTCGCACAGCGTGCCAACGGCGTCTCCACCCTCCACGGGGCCGTCAGCCGCGGGATGTTCGCCGGTCTGTGGCCGGGCTTCGATCCGGAGGAGGTGCCGATCGGCTCGATCACCAACGGGGTCCACGCGCCGACATGGACCGCGCCCGAGGTCGGCCGCTGTTCGGCGGGGGCCGACGACCGGGAGCTGTGGGAGCTGCGCAGGACCCTGCGCGAACAGCTCGTGACCGAGGTACGGGAACGGCTGCGGGCCTCCTGGCGGCAGCGGGGCGCCGCGGCCGCCGAACTCGGCTGGACGGACTCCGTTCTCGACCCCGACGTGCTCACCATCGGCTTCGCCCGCCGGGTCCCCTCGTACAAACGGCTCACGCTGATGCTGCGCGACCCCGACCGGCTGCGGGCGCTGCTCCTGC
Organism: Streptomyces sp. NPDC039609; assembly: GCF_055596705.1. NCBI lineage: Bacteria > Bacillati > Actinomycetota > Actinomycetes > Kitasatosporales > Streptomycetaceae > Streptomyces > Streptomyces sp. NPDC039609. Next base: position 312,725 of record NZ_JBVIUJ010000009.1, on the reverse strand, counting down.
ACCCGGAGCGGCCGGTGCAGCTCGTCGTCGCGGGCAAGGCCCACCCCGCCGACCACGGTGGCAAGCGGCTCGTGCAGGAGCTGGTGCGGTTCGCCGACGATCCGCGGGTGCGGCACCGGATCGTCTTCCTGCCCGACTACGGCATGGCCATGGCGCGCAAGCTGTACCCGGGCTGCGACGTCTGGCTCAACAACCCGCTGCGCCCCCTGGAGGCCTGCGGGACCAGCGGGATGAAGGCCGCCCTGAACGGCTGCCTCAACCTGTCGGTCCTGGACGGCTGGTGGGACGAGTGGTTCGAGCCCGACTTCGGCTGGGCGATCCCGACGGCCGACGGGGCTGCGGCGCAGGACGAGGAGCGCCGTGACGACCTGGAGGCGGCCGCGCTCTACGAGTTGATCGAGCGCCGTGTCGCCCCGCGCTTCTACGACCGGGGCGCGGACGGGGTGCCGGCCCGCTGGACGGAGATGGTGCGCCGCACGCTGGGCGACCTCGGCCCGAAGGTGCTCGCGGACCGGATGGTGCGCGAGTACGTGGAGAAGCTGTACGCCCCGGCGGCGCTGGCCCACCGGGCGCTCCCGGCGCGCACCGCCCGGGAGCTGGCCGACTGGAAGGGGCGGGTGCGTGGCGCCTGGCCCAAGGTCGCCCTCGACCACATCGAGATCGGTGAGGTCGGCGAGGACCTGGCCGACGCGGAACTCGGCGCCACGACGGCGGTACGGGTCCGGGTGGCGCTCGGCGAACTGCGGCCGGACGACGTGGAGGTCCAGGCGGTCGCCGGCCGGGTCACGCCCGACGACGCGCTGGTCGACACGCGGGTGTGCGCGCTGAAGCCCGCGGGCGGACCGGATCTGGAGGGCCGGGTGCCGTACGAGGGCTCCCTCGTCCTGGACCGGACCGGCCCCTACGGCTGCACGGTCCGGGTGCTGCCCTCCCATCCGTTGCTCGCCTCGCAGACGGAGCTGGGTCTGGTGGCCCTGCCGACGGAGACGACGGGGGAGGGGGCGGGCGTTCTGATGCGCTGACCTGACGCCCTGACTGGTATGGACCAAGGTCTTGACGTGTCCATGGACGGCCTCTAAGTTCCACGCTCGACGCGGAGTTCATTCACCCGCTCGACGTTCACATACAGGAACGAAAGGCACCCCCCGCATGCGCCTCAAAGCCCTGGTCCCCGCCCTCGCCACCGCCCTGGCGGCGGCCGTCGCCGTCACGTCGGCGCCGACGGCCGCCGCCGGACCCGAACAGGCCCCGGCGGCCCGCCCGGCCGCCCCCGCCGGGGCCGCCGCCCCCGCGACCTTCACCCACCCCGGCGTCGTCGTGAGCCGGTCGCAGCTCGACTTCGTACGGGCGAAGGTGCAGGCGGGCGCGCAGCCCTGGAAGGCCGCCCACGACCAGATGATGGCGAGCTCCTACGCCTCCCTGACGCGCGCGCCGAAGCCGCGCGCCATCGTCGAGTGCGGCTCGTCCTCCAACCCCAACAACGGCTGCACGGACGAGCGGCAGGACGCGGTCGCCGCCTACACCCAGGCGCTCGCCTGGTACATCACCCGCGACGACCGGCACGCCCGGAAGGCGATCGAGATCATGGACGCCTGGTCGGCCGTGATCAAGGACCACACCAACTCCAACGCCCCGCTCCAGACCGGCTGGGCCGGCTCCTCCTGGCCCCGGGCCGCCGAGATCATCAAGCACACCTACACCGGCGGCTGGGCGAACTCGGGCCGCTTCGCGACCATGCTCCGCAACGTCTATCTCCCCGAGATCATCAACGGCGCCGCGACGAAGAACGGCAACTGGGAACTCATCATGACCGAGGCCGCGCTCGGCATCGCCGTCCATCTGGAGGACCGCGCGGCCTACGACAAGGCCGTGAAGACCTATCTCGGCCGGGTCCCCGCGTACATCTACCTGTCCACCGACGGTGCCACTCCCAAGCCGCCGCCGAACAGCAGCATCGACACCCGCGACGAGATCGTGAAGTACTGGCAGGGCCAGTCCACCTTCGCCGACGGCCTCTCACAGGAGACCTGCCGGGACTTCGGCCACACCGGCTGGGGCCTCGCCGCCGCCGTCCACACCGCCGAGACCAGCCGCATCCAGGGCGCGGACCTCTACCCCCAGGTCTCCGAACGGCTGCGGCACGCGCTCGGCTTCCACACCAAGTACGAGAACGGTACGGCGATCCCGTCCTGGCTCTGCGGTGGCACGGTGAAGCCGGGCCTCGGGCGGGTGACGGAGGTCGGCTTCAACGCCCTCAACGGGCGCATGGGGATCTCCATGACCAACACGCAGATCTACACGGAGGGACACCGGCCCTCCGGCACGGACAACTACTTCGTCTCCTGGGAGACGCTGACCCACGCGGGGAACCCGAACTGACGCCGGCTCAACCCACGAGTGCCTTGTCGGCGAGCCGCCCATCGACGAGGCACAGGCGGTAGACGGGCACGGCTGCCGTCATCGTCGCCCGGTAGTACAGGCACCGGTCCAGGCCGGGCGGCTCCGGCGGGGCGTCGGCGGGCGGTCCGTCCAGCGGGTGCGGCGGGAGGCGTTCGGCGTCGGCGGAGAGCGGATCGCCGACGCGCAGCGAGTCGTAGTCGTCCCGGTCCAGGAAGGACCGGGACTGCGTCCACAGCCCGAAGAGCAGCATCACGAGACCGAGCGCGGCGACCAGCGTGAGCGGGATCCAGATCGCCCGCGCGAGCCCGCGTCGCACCTCCCGCCGGGCCAGGTCCCGCTCCCGTACGGAAGTGGGCGCGGCAGGCTGCGCGGCGGCAGCCGCTCCGGTGGAGCCGGAGCTCGCACCGGATGCCGCCGCGGCACCGGGCTCCAGCGGCAGCACCGCCCGCACGGCGAACCCGCCCGCCCCGTCCGGACCGTGACTCAGCCGCCCCCCGGCCAGCCGCACGCGCTCGTCGAGCCCGACGAGGCCGGTGCCGCCGGGGGCGGGGCGGGCGGGGACGGAGCCGACGGGGCGGTCGCCGCCGCCGCCGGCCCCGCCGGTGGCCCGCGCCGCCGCCTGTCCACGGCTCGACGGACCGTCGGCGTCCCGCGGATGCGTCGCGTCCGATCCGACACAGGCCACGCCGGTACGGCCGTGCGGTCCGTCGGCTGTGTCCGTGCCCGTACGGCCAGGTATGAGGCCGGCGCTGCCGGTGCGGCCGTGCGGTCCGTCGGCTGCCGTGCCGGTGCCGGGGCCGTTGGACACCGACACCGTCAGCGTGTCGTCCGTGCGCTCCAGCGCGACCCGGACCGGGGCGCCCGGCGCGTGCTTGGCCGCGTTCGTGAGGGACTCCACCACCAGCCGGTGAACCGCGCGGTCGACCATCGGCGGTGTCTCACCGTCCGGGCCGGTCTCCGTCAGCTCCACCCGCAGCCCGGACGCGCCCGCCCGTTCCACGACCTCCTCGACCGTCTCCCCGACCGGCGTCGTCGGGGCGGCCCCCGGCCCCTCCTCCTCGTCCGCCCTGAGGACACCGATGATGTCCCGCAGCCGGGCCGTCGCGTCGGCGGCCGCCACGCGCAGTTCCCCGGCGGCGGCCTGCTGCCGGGCGCCGAGCCCGGGATCGACCTCCAGCGCGGCGGCGCGCAGCGCGATCAGCGCGAGGTCGTGACCGAGCGAGTCGTGCATGTCGCCCGCGATGCGGGAGCGTTCACGCAGCCGCTCCCGGTCGGCGACGGCGGCCTGCTCGCGCTCCATGCGCGCGGCCAGCTCCCAGCCGGCCCGGACGAGCCGGGCGTACTGGCGTACGTATCGGCCCGTCAGCCAGGGCGCGACGATCGCCAGGGCGAGGACCAGGACGACCGTGAACCCCTGGGACACGTTTCCGTCCGACAGCGGTACGAGCGCGAAGCCGAGCACCGCGACCGCGGCGAACAGGGCCAGCGCGGCCCGGGTGTGCTGCTGCCGCCGCCCGGCGAGATAGCCGAAGACGACGAGTGCGAGCGCGTACGGCGCGGTGAACAGCTCGGGGGAGGTGGCGAGGCTCAGCGCGACGGCGAGGGCGAGCGAGACGAGCGGCAGCGCCCGGCAGCACGCCACAGCCGCGCCGAGGACGACGATCCCCACGGCGACCTGACTCCAGGAGCCGCCGTCATTGGGGTCGAGGCGCAACAGCACGGGGGTGCCGAGCAGCCCCCAGAGTCCCAGGTCGAGCAGAAGATCCCGAAGTCGTTCACGCCGCATCCACCCAGCTTGCCGGACGGCCCGGATCGAGACCCCTGACGAAAGTCAGTGGTCCCGACCGTCCAGGAGATCCACCAGCCCCGCCTCGTACGCCAGGATCGCGAGCTGCACCCGGTTCCGCAGGCCGAGCCGGGCCAGGACGGCGCTCACATGGGCCTTCACAGTGCCCTCCACGATGTGCAGCCGGGTGGCGATCTCGCCGTTGGAGAGGCCGGAGCCGACCAGCGCGACGACTTCCCGCTCCCGCCCCGTCAGCGGCTCCAACCGCTCCCGCGCCTCCGCCGCCCGGGAGAGCCGCCCGGCCGGCAGCCGGTCGATGACCCGTCGGGTGACCTCGGGCGAGAGGAACGCGGCCCCACCGGCCACGGCCCGCACCCCCGAGAGCAGCTCCCTGGGGTCACCGGACTTGAGCAGGAACCCGCTCGCCCCCGAGCCGAGGGCCCGGGCGACGTACTCGTCCTCGGAGAAGGTCGTGAGCATCACGACCGCCGTCTCCGGTGCCGCACGGCGCAGTTCCGCCACCGCTCCGAGCCCGTCGAGCCTCGGCATCCGGATGTCGAGCAGCACGACGTCCGGGCGGTGCCCGCGGGCCAGTTCGACGGCCTCGTGCCCGTCCCCGGCCTCGGCGACCACCTCGATCCCCGGATCGGCACCGAGAATCGCCCGCACCCCGGCCCGGATCATCGCCTCGTCGTCGGCGAGCAGCACTCTGATCATGCCCACCAGCCTAAGCACGAACGCGCGGACGCCCGGAGGGAACGAGCCCTCCGGGCGTCCGTCACTCACCCGGTGTTACGGGAAGGTGAGCTTGACGCTGTTGATGTAGCCGGTGTCGATCGCGGCCTTGTCCTGGACGCGGAGCTTCCAGGCGCCGTTGGCGACCTCCGAGGAGGCGTTCACGGTGTAGGCCTGGACGATGTTGTCGGCGCTGCCGCCGGACCGGTTGTGCAGGTTGTAGACCGAGCCGTCGGGGGCGACGAGGTCGACGACGAGGTCACCGCGGTAGGTGTGGACGATGTTCACGTCCACCTTGAGCGCGGAGGGCGCGTTGCCGGTGATGCCGGTGACGTTGACCGTGGAGGTCACCGCGGCGCCGTTGTCCGGGATGGAGACGTCGGCCGCGTTCTCGAAGACCTTGCCGGGGTTGGGGTTGCCACCACCGGGGCGGGAGCCCACGTTGATGCCGGCCCAGGCGTGCTCGACGGCCAGGACCTCGGGGCTGCCGGCGCCGTACAGCTCGGTGGCCACCGCGACCGTACCGGTGCGCGCACCGGCGTAGTTGGTGTTCGAGCTGAACTTGGTGGTGAGCGCCTTGAACCAGATCAGCGACGCCTTGTCCCGGCCGATGCCGGTGACGGGCAGGCCGTCCGAGGTCGGCGAGTCGTAGTTGACGCCGTTGACGGTCTTCGCGCCGCTGCCCTCGGAGAGCAGGTAGTACCAGTGGTTCGCCGGGCCCGAGGAGTAGTGGACGTCGATGCCGCCGATGCCCGAGTACCAGGCGTCCTTGGACGAGCCGTCCTTGCTCGGCTTGTCCATGTAGCGCAGCGGCGTGCCGTTGCCGCGGATGTCGATCTTCTCGCCGACGAGGTAGTCGCCCTTGTCCGAGGCGTTGTTGGCGTAGAACTCGACGGCCGCCGCGAAGATGTCGGAGGTGGCCTCGTTCAGACCGCCGGACTCCCCGCTGTAGACCAGACCGGCGGTGTTGGAGGTGACGCCGTGCGTCATCTCGTGCGCGGCCACGTCGATCGACGTGAGCGGCTTGGTGTTGCCGGAGCCGTCGCCGTATGTCATGCAGAAGCAGGAGTCCTGCCAGAAGGCGTTGACGTACGCGTTGCCGTAGTGGACCCGGGAGTACGCGCCGACGCCGTCACCGCGGATGCCGGAGCGGCCGTGCACGTTCTTGTAGTAGTCCCAGGTGACCCCGGCGCCGAAGTGCGCGTCCGCGCCCGCGGTCTCCAGGTTCTGCGGGGTGCCGTCGCCCCAGATGTCGTCGGAGCCGGAGAAGAGCGTCCCGGTGCCGGACGTACCCCGGTTGAGGTTGTACGTCTTGTGGTTGCCGCGGCCGGTGTCGGTCAGCGTGTACGACGGCGCGGTGCCCAGCGTCACCTGGCCGCTGTACTGCGTGTTGCCGGTGCCGGTGTGGACGGCCTGCCACTCGTACAGCTTCGCGCCGGTGGTGGCGTCGGTGACGACGTGCAGCTCGTTCGGGGTGCCGTCGTGCTGGAGGCCGCCGACGACGGTCTCGTACGCGAGGACGGGCGAACCCTGCGCCATCCAGACGACCTTGCGCGGGGCGCGCTCGGCGGCGGTCTTCTTCGAGCCCTCCGCGGCGGCGGCGCCGAGCGCCTGCTTCTCGGCGGCGGCCGGGGCGACGTCGGCGGTGGTGTCGACGTTCTTCAGCTCCGCTCGGGACGCCTTGGTGACGCCCTGGGTCACTCCGGCCTTGGTCTCCTGGACGACCATGTCGCCGCCGAGGACGGGGAGTCCGGCGTAGGTGCGCTCATAGCGCGTGTGGGTCGTGCCGTCGCGGTCCTGCACGACGTCGCGGACGACGAGCTTCTCCTGGGCGCCGAGGCCGAGGGCCTTGGCGGTCGCCGCCTTGTCGGCGTCGGCCGCGCGTATCAGCGCGCTGCGCTCGGCGGGGGAGAGGTCGGCCGGCAGCTTGCCGGGGTTGGCCGCGGTGCCGGCCTGGGCCTTCGGAGCGACCGTCCACTGGTCGTCCGCCGCGGTGGCGGAACCCGCCTGGACGGTGACGGCGATCATGGCGGCGGCAGCGATCAGAGCGCCGGTCGCGGTGGCGCGACGGCTGGGCGTGGATCTCACGCAGACTCCTTTTGCGAGGGGGGTACCGGACCACTGGGTGGGTCGGCCCGGGCAGAGCAAACAGAGCTGTGGAGCACGTACCTGTGAAGCGCGAACTCTCTTACGAGTCGGGGAGAGATTGGCAGCAGTGACGGGCATCTGTCAGGAGCGCGTCAACAAGTTGGCCGGAAATCGTCCGGTGCCCGAAAGGTCGTGTTCGTTAACCGGACGTTTCGTCGATCATGGCCGCGACGCCGTCCAGCGTTCTCCGGAGCCCGAATTCGAAAAGGGACTCAAGGTCCACCTCGAAGTCCGCGCCCGCCGAGAGCGCGTCGAGCAGGGGGTAGGAGCCCCCGGCCGAAATCGCGTCGAACCGTGGCTCGTTCTGGTCCATCCACTCGCCGTCCGACATCCCGGTGTCCTGGCGGGCCTGCTCCTCCAGATCGTCCGCCATCGCCAGACCCTGGATGTAGGCGAAGATCGCCAGATGGGTGTGGAGCTTCTCGAACGGTGTCAGCGGCGTGCCGCGCAGGACCCCCAGGATCCACTCCAGATACGCCATCGCGTTCGGTGAGGCGACGGGCCGGGTGAAGGAGGCCATGGCCTGCGCCATCCAGCGGTGCCGGGTGTACACCCCGCGCAACCAGCGGGCACCGTGATCGAGTCCGCTGCGCCAGTCGGCCGGCACCGGCCCCAACGGCACCTCTCCGCAGGCCGTGTCCGCCATCAGCCGCACCAGCTCGCCCTTGCCCGGCACATGCCGGTACAGCGCCATGGTCGAGGTCGAGAGAGAGGTGGCCAGCCGGCGCATCGTCAGCGCCGGAAGCCCCTCGGCGTCGGCGAGTTCGATCGCGGCACGGACGATCCGCTCGCGGGTCGGCGCCGTCGCGGGGACGGGGGCCGCCGGCGTGGAGACGACCGTGCCGACGCCCGGCTCGGGGTGGACGAGACCCTCCTGGCGCAGCGCCGCCAGCGCCTTGGACGCCGTCGCCATCGCGACGCCCCACTCGCGGGTGATGGCCCGTGTGGACGGGACCAGATCGCCGGGGGAGAGTTCGCCGGAGAGGATCCGCCGACGGATCGCGGCGGCGATGGCGAGGTAGGGCGGGGGGCTGGTCATCGCGGCAGTGTACTAGTGCACTTCGGGGCTCGTACGCGCCCTTGATCTGCGGCTTCCCCGGACTCCCGCGGGGTGCACTAGGGCGACCGTGGCACCGTACGCAGACGGCTGCTTCGCTCCCCGCATGACGCTCACGACACCACCGGAAACCGTCCTCGCCGGCCGCCGCGAATGGACCGCGCTCGCCGTGCTGATGCTGCCTCTCCTCCTCGTCTCCATGGACGTCTCGATCCTCTATTTCGCCATCCCCTCCATCAGCGCCGACCTCCACCCCGGCGCCACCGCGCAGCTGTGGATCCTCGACATGTACGGCTTCGTCCTCGCCGGACTCCTCATCACCATGGGGGCGCTCGGGGACCGCATCGGCCGCCGCAAGCTGCTCCTCGGCGGCGCCGCGCTCTTCGGTCTCGCATCGGTCGCCGCCGCCTACGCCCACAGCCCGGGCACGCTGATCGCAGCCCGCGCGCTGCTCGGGGTCGCCGGGGCCTGCCTGATGCCGTCCACGCTCGCCCTGATCCGCACGCTCTTCCGTGACGAGGCCCAGCGGGCCAAGGCGGTCACGCTCTGGACGACCGTGATGGCGAGCGGGATCTCCCTCGGACCGGTCGTCAGCGGCGCGCTCGTCGAACACTTCTGGTGGGGCTCGGTCTTCCTCATCAACCTGCCCGCGATGGTTCTCCTCCTGATCCTCGGGCCCGTACTCCTTCCGGAGTCCACGGGGGCGGCGGCGCGCGGGCGGTTCGACTGGACCAGCGCGCTGCTGTCGCTGGCAGCGCTGCTGCCGCTGATCCACGGCATCAAGGAGCTCGCCAAGGACGGCTGGCGGCCGCTGCCGGCACTCGCGATCGCGGCAGGCCTGCTGATCTCCCTGGTGTTCCTGCGCCGTCAGAGCCGGCTCGCGGAGCCGATGGTGGACCTCGCGCTGCTGCGCAAGCGGGCGTACGGGGGATCGGTGCTGGTGAATCTGCTCGCCATGGTCGCGACCGTCGGCTTCGCCGTCTTCCTCACCCAGTACCTGCAGTCCGTCCTCGGCCAGAGCCCGTTGGAGGCGGCGCTGTGGAGCCTGGCGCCGTCGGTGGGCGTCATGATCGCCGCGCCCCTGGCCGCGGTGCTCGCGGGGCGGGTGGACCGGGCGTATGTGATGACCGGCGGCTTCCTGCTCTCGGCGATCGGCTTCGCGTTGCTGACGCTCATCGAGGCCGACACTCCGCTGTGGGTCGTCCTCGTCGGCGCCACCGTGTACGCCTCCGGTCTCGTCTCGGCGATGACCCTCGCCAACGAGAGCGCGCTCGGCGCGGCCCCGCCGGAGCGGGCGGGCGCGGCGGCGGCTGTCCTGGAATCGGGCACGGAGCTGGGTGGGGCCCTCGGGATGGCGGTCCTCGGCTCGATCGGAGCGGCGGTCTACACGGCCCGGATGCCGTCATCGGCGCCGGCGGCGGCACGGGAGACGCTGGGTGGGGCGATGGGGTTCCCGGGGGAGGTCCTGGACGCGGCGAGGTCCGCGTTCACGTCGGCCCTGAACGGGGCGGCGTACGGGGCGGCGGGGGTCATGCTTCTGGCGGCGGCGCTGTGTGTGGTGCTGCTGCGGGGCCGCAGGGCCTGACGGGGCGCCGAGGGGCGGGGCTCTGGGCAGCGGGGGGTGGGCCGGGCCGGTGGGCTGTCTCGCCAGATGGGGCGCCGGGGGAGGGCTGGCCCGGTGGGCTGTCCCGCCAGGCGGGGCACGGCGCCGGGCTGCCCCGCCGGGCTGTCCGGCCAGGCGGGCGCCGGGGATGGGCTAGCCCACCAGGCTGTCCCGCCAGGCGCGATGGAGGGTCGCGAAGCGGCCCTCGCCGCTCACCAGGTCCGACGGGTGGCCGTCCTCGACGATGCGGCCGCGTTCCATCACCAGGACGCGGTCGGCGATCTCCACCGTCGACAGGCGGTGGGCGATCACCACCGCCGTCCGACCGGCGAGCACCGTGTCCATGGCCCGCTGCACCGCCCGTTCCCCCGGCACGTCCAGCGAACTCGTCGCCTCGTCCAGGATCAGGACCGCCGGGTCCGCGAGGAGCGCGCGGGCGAAGGCCACCAACTGCCGCTGACCCGCCGAGATCCGCCCGCCCCGCTTCCGTACGTCCGTGTCGTACCCGTCCGGGAGCCCCGCGATGAACTCGTGCGCGCCGATCGCCTTCGCCGCCTGCTCGATCTCCGCCCGGGTCGCGTCCGGCCGCCCGATCGCGATGTTCTCGGCGACCGTCCCCGAGAACAGGAACGCCTCCTGCGTCACCATCACCACACCGCGGCGCAGTTCGGGTGTCGCGAGATCCCGGACGTCGACCCCGTCGAGCAGCACGCGCCCCTCGGTCGGGTCGTAGAAGCGGGCGAGCAGCTTGGCGAGCGTCGACTTGCCGGCGCCCGTCGAACCGACCACCGCGACCGTCTGCCCCGCCGGGATCGTCAGGTCGAAGCGGGGCAGCACCTCGCCGCCGGTCCGGTACGCGAACCGCACGTCCTCGAACACGACCTCGCGCCCCGGCGTCCCGGTCCGGCGCGCCGGGAGCTCCTTCGGCGAGGAGGCCTCCGGGACGCCCGGCTCCTGCGCCAGCAGGCCCGCGATCTTGGCGAGCGACGCGGCCGCCGACTGGTACGAGTTGAGGAACATACCGAGCCGGTCGATCGGGTCGTACAGCCGCCGCATGTACAGCACGGCCGCCGCCAGCACTCCGAGCGCCAGCGTCCCCCCGGCCACCCGGTACGCGCCCCACAGACACATTCCGGCCACGGCCGTGTTCGCCACGAGGCGTGAGCCGACGACATAGCGGGCCATCTCCAGGAGCGCGTCGCCGTTGCTGCGCTCGTGGCGGTGGTTGAGCGCGGCGAACTCGGTGTCGTTTGCCTGCTCCCTGCGGAAGGCCCGCACCGGCCGGATCCCGTTCATCGTCTCCGCGAACTTCACGATCACGCCCGCGATGGCCGTGGACCGCTCGGCGAAGACGAGGGCCGCGCGCCGCTGGTAGATCCGTACGAGCAGATACAGCGGTACGAAGGAGGCGACGGCCACCGCGCCGATGCCCAGATCCAGCCAGAGCAGCACCGCCGAGATGTACACGAACGCGAGGACGACGCCGATCAGTTCCTGGAGCCCCTCGGCGAGCAGCTCCCGCAGGGACTCCACGTCCGTGGTGGAGCGGGAGATGAGCCGGCCGGAGGTGTACCGCTCGTGGAAGTCCACGCTGAGGGCCTGGGCGTGGCGGAAGATCCGCCCGCGCAGGTCGAGGAGCACGTCCTGGTTGACGCGGGCGGCGCCGCGGACGAAGGCGTACTGGAGCAGTCCGGCCGCCGCCGCGCAGAGGAGGTACCCGACGGCGACGGCCACGACGGGCCCGTAGTCCCCGTCCCGGATGGCGGGCACGCCGCTGTCGATGGCGTACGCGACGAGCAGCGGACCGGCCTGCACGGCGGCCTGCTGGACCAGCAGCACGAGCGCGGCGACGGCCACGCGCGCGCGGTGCGCGGAGAGCAGCGAACGCAGCAGCGCGCCGGTGGCCCCGGGCGCGGTGGGCAGATCGTCCCGGTCGAAGGGATCCCCGTGGGGCGCACCGGCCGCGGACGGATCCCCTTCGGACTTCCCGGTGGCGGCGGACGGATTCCCGCCGGGTTTCCCGGCGACGGACGGATCGCCATGAGGCTTCCCGGCGGCGGACGGATCGCCATGAGGCATCCCGGTGGCGGACGGATCCCCGTCGGGCTTTCCGGCCCCGGGCGTTGCGGACCCGAAGGGTGCGACCGTCGGCGTTTCCGGCGCCTCCCCCGGCGCCGTTCCCTCCGTGTCCGTCGCTGATGTCGTCGTGGGATCCGTCATCGTTCCTCGTTTCCCTCGCCCGACATCAGCCAGGCGTACTCGGGGTTGCTCCGCAGCAGTTCGTGGTGGGTGCCCACCGCCGCGATCCGGCCCTCCGACAGGAGCGCGACCCGGTCCGCGAGCATCACGGTCGACGGGCGGTGCGCCACGACCAGCGCGGTCGTCTCGCGCAGGACCTCCCGCAGCGCCGCCTCCACCAGGGCCTCGGTGTGCACGTCCAGCGCGGACAGCGGGTCGTCGAGGACCAGGAAGCGCGGGCGGCCGACGACCGCGCGGGCCAGGGCGAGGCGCTGGCGCTGGCCGCCCGAGAGGCTCAGGCCCTGCTCGCCCACCTGGGTCGCCGCGCCCTCGGGGAGCGCGGTGACGAACCCCTCGGCCTGGGCCACCCCCAGCGCGCGCCGCAGCTCCGGCTCGCCGGCGCCTGCCCCCACGCCCATCAGTACGTTCTCGCCCACGCTCGCCGAGAACAGCGTCGGCTCCTCGAAGGCCACCGACACCAGCGCGCGCAGCCGTTCGCGTTCCATGCGGGCGATGTCCTCGCCGTCGAGCAGGATCCGTCCGCCGGTCGCCTCGTGCAGCCGGGGGACGAGCGCGGTCAGGGTCGTCTTGCCCGAGCCGGTGCCGCCCACCAGCGCGAGGGTCTCGCCGGGACGGATGTGCAGGTCGATCCCGTCGAGTACGGGCGGTGTGTCCTCGGGAGCGTCCGGGTAGCGGAACGTGACGTTCTCGAACCGCACACCGTCCGAGGCCGCGGCGCCGGTGGTCGACACCGCCACCTCCGGCCCCGGCGTCTCCTCCGCCTCGTCCATCACCTCGAAGTACCGCTCCGTCGCCGTCGCCGCCTCCTGGCTCATCGCGAGCAGGAAGCCGATCGACTCCACCGGCCAGCGCAGCGCGAGCGCCGTCGACAGGAAGGCGACGAGCGTGCCCGCCGACAGATCGCCGTCGGCGACCTGAACGGTGCCGAGCACGAGCGCCGCGCCGATCGCCAGCTCCGGAATGACGGTGATGAACGCCCAGATTCCGGCGAGCAGCCGGGCCTTGACCAGCTCCGTGCCCCGCAGCCGCTCGGCCAGTTCCCGGAAGGCGAGCGCCTGGCTGCGGTGGCGGCCGAAGCCCTTGACGATCCGGATGCCGAGGACGCTCTCCTCGACGACGGTGGTCAGGTCGCCGACCTGGTCCTGGGCGCGCCGGGCGACGACGGAGTACTTCGTCTCGAAGAGCGAGCAGAGGACCACCAGCGGGGCGACGGGCGTGAGCAGCACCAGGCCGAGCGTCCAGTCCTGGCCCAGCAGCAGGACGTAACCGGCCAGGATCGTCACGCCGTTGACCAGCAGGAACGTCAGCGGGAAGGCGAGGAACATCCGCAGCAGCATCAGATCGGTCGTGCCGCGCGACAGCAGCTGACCCGAGGCCCACCGGTCGTGGAAGGCGATCGGCAGCCGTTGCAGACGCCGGAAGAGGTCGGCCCGCATCCGCGCCTCGACCCCGGCCAGCGGCCGTGCCACCAGCCACCGCCGGAAACCGAAGAGCACCGCCTCCGTGATCCCGAGCAGCAGCAGATACAGGGCGCCCAGCCACACGCCGCCCGGATCGCCCGCGGCGACGGGCCCGTCGACCATCCACTTCAGGACGAGCGGAATGACGAGCGACATACACGAGGCGACTATCGCGACGAGGGCGGCGACGGCCAACCGCCCCCGCACCGGTCGTACATAGGGCCACAGGCGCAACAGCGTGCGTACGGCCGAGCGGTCAGGGGAATTCTTGGCGACTGCGTCTTCTCCGGGCATCAGGTCCGAGCCTAGGGTTCACCACTGACAACCCTCATCTGGTTTTCTCCCCGCGCCCACCCTCCCCATCCGCCGCTTGACGGCGAAACCCGCAGGCCACAGACTTCTCCGACCCCGGAGTCGGGGTACGGACACAGGGGTGGGAACCGGGATGACGACAGCCGAGACAGAGGCCGAGGCGTACTTCGAGCGTTGCGAACAACTCTTCCTCGCGGGCGGCAGCGCCGCCGTCCGGCGCGCGGCGCAGGAGGGCCTCGACGCCCTCGGCCCGACGGCCGATCTGTACTGCTGGCTCGGCGTCGGCCATGCGCTCGAGGACGAGGACGACCACGACGACCGTGCCGAGGAGGCGTTCCGCGCCGGGCTGAGGCTGGATCCCGACCACCTCGGACTGCTCGGCGGGTACGCGGAGCTCTGCCTGCGCGCCGACGGGTTCAACCACCCCGGGCGGGCCGCCCGCGCGGTCCGACTCGCCGCCAGGATCAAGGAGCTGGACTCCGAGTCCGCGGAGGCCCAGCGCCTGGACGCCGCCGAACGATGGCACCGTCGGAGCTACTGGGAGGACCTCCGCTTCCACGCCGCACAGGGCGCGGTGAAGCGGCAGGCCGTCGAGCAGCAGAGCACGGACCTCGCGTACGCGCTGCGCAACGGAGGCCGGGGGCAGGTGCGCGAGTCCGCCGAGGCGTACGTCGCGGCCCGGCCGGACGACCACCGTGCCGCCGTGCTCGCCGCGACCCTCGACATCCTTTCCGAGCCGGGACAGGCGCCCGTACGTTTCCTGGCGCGCCACCGGGCCGCCGCCTGGGTCGTCTCCGTCCTGTTGGCCTTCGCCACCAACTACACGCTCCGTGCGGCCGACGTCGTCGACTTCTCCCTGTGGGGCTGGCTCTGGGCGCTTCCGATGCTGCTGGTCGACCGGCGCCTGACCGCGGCCCGTCGCCTCGCCGAGGAGCGGGTCCTGGCGCGGATCGAGACCGAGCACGCGGCGGCGGCGCAGAGCTGACCCCGGGGCGGCCCCGGCCCTCCCACCCGAGCCGCCCCGCCCCGCACCCGGGAGGCTCCGAGCCCCCCCCCCGCACCCGGGAGGCTCCGAGCCCCCCCCCGCACCCGGGAGGCCCCGAGCCCCCCGCACCCGGGAGGCTCCGAGCCGCCCCCGGCACCCGGGAGGCTCCGAGCCGCCCCCGGCACCCGGGAGGCTCCGAGCCGCCCCCGGCACCCGGGAGGCTCCGGCCCGCCCCAAGCCCCGGGGTCGTACCCGCCATCAACCGATCGGTTGATGGCGGTTCGAGCGCGATGGCCGATGTCCCGGGACCGCCTCCGCGGCCACGCTTGAGTCATGCCAATGATCGAAGTTCAGGGCCTGCACAAGGCCTACGGCGGCCGGAAGGTCGTCGACGGTGTCTCGTTCGAGGTCGCCGAGGGGGAGATCTTCGGGATCCTCGGGCCCAACGGGGCCGGCAAGACCACGACCGTCGAGTGCGTCGAGGGGCTGCGGATCCCCGACGCCGGGACCGTTCGCGTCGGCGGGCTCGACCCCGTCGCCCAGCACGCCGACGTCACCCGGATCCTCGGAGTGCAGCTCCAGGAGAGCGAGCTCCAGGCCAAACTGACCGTACGGGAGGCCCTGGAGCTGTACGCCTCCTTCTACGAGCGGCCCGCCGACTGGCGGACCCTCACCGAGAGGCTCGGGCTCGACGCCCATCTCGGATCCCGGTTCGGGAAGCTGTCCGGCGGGCAGAAGCAGCGGCTGTTCATCGCGCTCGCCCTCGTCGGCAACCCGCGCGCCGTCGTCCTCGACGAGCTCACCACCGGACTCGACCCGCGTGCCCGGCGCGAGACCTGGTCCCTCGTCGAGGACATCCGGGCGGGCGGGGTGACCGTTCTGCTCGTCACCCACTTCATGGAGGAGGCCCAGCGCCTCTGCGACCGGATCGCCGTCATCGACAAGGGCCGGATCGCCGCGCTCGACACCCCCCACGGGCTGATCGGCCGCGCCAGCGCCTCCAAGGTGATCTCCTTCGCCGCCGAGACACCTCTCGACCCGGCCGAACTCCGCGCCCTGCCGCAGGCGGCGGCCGTGGAGACGAAGGACGGCCGGACCGTCGTCACCGGCACCGACGAGACAGTCAACGCCCTCATCCAGCTCATCGCCCGGCGCGCCGTCACCGCCCAACAGCTTCGCGTCGTCGACGCCACCCTCGACGACGCCTTCCTCGACCTGACAGGAGCCGACCCCCGATGAGCGCCGCCACCACCCTCGTCCTCAGGACCGAGGTCCGTCTCTTCACCCGTGAACCCGGCTCGCTGTTCTGGGTGATGATCTCGCCGACCGTCCTCCTGGTGATCCTCGGTCTGATCCCGTCCTTCCGTGAGGTGTCCGAGGACCTCGGAGGCCGCCGCGTCATCGACCTCTACGTCCCCGTCTCCGTCCTCTTCGCGATGATCATGGCCGGGCTCCAGGCCATGCCCCCGGTCCTCGCCGGCTACCGCGAACGCGGCATCCTGCGACGGATGTCGACCACCCCGGTCCGTCCGGCGTCCCTCCTCACCGCCCAGATCGCCCTGCACGGTGCCGCGGCCCTCGTCTCCTCCGCGCTCGTCATCCTCGTCGGCCGGCTGGCCTTCGGCGTCCGGCTGCCGCAGAACCTCCCCGGGTACGTCCTCGCGCTGCTTCTCGCGATCGCCGTCGGCCTCGCCCTCGGCGCCGCCGTCTGCGCCGTCTCCCGTACCCAGAAGATCGCCACGGCGGTCGGGTCGGCCGTCTTCTTTCCGACGATGTTCACGGCCGGCGTCTGGGTCCCGGTCCAGGCCATGCCGGATACGCTGCAGCGCATCGTCGAGTTCACGCCGTACGGCGCCGCCTCGCAGGCGCTCGACGCGGCGACGACCGGCGGTTGGCCCGGGTGGGCGGTGCTCGGGGTCATGGCCCTCTGGACGGTCGTGCTGACCGCCACGGCGGCCCGCTGGTTCCGCTGGGAGTGACGGTATGGGGGAGAGCCGATGAGTGCGACGACGGTCGAGGAACGCTGGCAGCAGTTCTTCCGCTGGGGGCCGCACGGTCTGCTGGCCATCGCCACGGTCCTCGCCGCGGCGGCCGCCGACCAGATCATGGACCGTACGGAGATGGCCACGGCCGCGGTCCTGGTCGTCGCGGTGCTCGCCCTCCAGCTCGGGTGGGACGTCCGCCAACGCCGCGCCAGGGCGGCGGAGTCCGACCCCGCCGATTCGGCCACCGACGCCGGGGACACGGGTACCGCCGCGTCGGCCACCGACGTCGGGGACACCGGTGCCTCCGCGTCGGGCGCCCGCGCCACGGAGGCCGGTCCCGCCGCGTCGGGGACCGGCCTCACCACCGGGCACGCGCCCGCTTCCGCAGCCGCGGACACGCGTCCCGCCGGGCTCGCCGTCGACGCCGTACGGCTCGTGCCCGGAGCCCCCGGCGCGGCGTCCTTCCGCTACTTCACCGTCCGCACGGTCCTCGCCTTCGCGCTCACCTGGCTCAACCCCTTCTTCGCCGTCTACGCCTGCATCGGCTACTTCGACGTCGTCCAACTCCTGCCCCGCCGCCTCGTCCGCGCCGGGCTCCTCGTCACCGCCGTCACCATGGCCGGGTCCCAGTCCGGCGGTCTGCCACCCGCCTCGCTCATGAACTGGATCGCCTTCGGC
This sequence comes from Streptomyces sp. NPDC039609, assembly GCF_055596705.1. Taxonomy (NCBI): domain Bacteria; kingdom Bacillati; phylum Actinomycetota; class Actinomycetes; order Kitasatosporales; family Streptomycetaceae; genus Streptomyces; species Streptomyces sp. NPDC039609. The sequence continues at coordinate 295,317 of NZ_JBVIUJ010000009.1, read as the reverse complement.
GGCCTGTTCGCCCTCAACGCCTGCCTCGCCGTCGTCTTCGCCCACCTCGGTTCGAAGGAGGCCGAGAGGGCCGCCGAGCGAGCCACCACCATCACCGAACTCGCCCGCACCAACGCCCGTCTGGAACAGGCCCTCGCCGAGAACGCCGCCCTCCAGGCGCAACTCCTGCTCCAGGCCCGCGAGGCCGGGGTCGCCGACGAGCGGCGGCGGCTCGCCGCCGAGATCCACGACACCCTCGCCCAGGGCCTGGCCGGGATCATCGCCCAGCTCCAGGTCGTCACCGCCACCCCCGACCCGGAGCTCGCCCGGGTCCACGTCCAGCGCGCCGCCGACCTCGCCCGCCACAGCCTCGGCGAGGCCCGCCGCTCCGTGCAGAACCTGAGCCCGGTCGCCCTGGAGCACGACACGCTTCCCGACGCACTGAAGAAGACCGTCGCCGACTGGTCCGAACGCACGGGCATCACCACCCGGTTCACCGTCACCGGCACAGAGGAACCCCTGCACGACGAGGTCGCCGCCACCCTGCTGCGGATCGCCCAGGAGGCCCTGGCCAACGCCGAGCGCCACTCCGGCGCCTCCCGGGCCGGCGTCACCCTCTCGTACATGGGCGACGAGATCACCCTCGACGTACGGGACGACGGCCGCGGCTTCGACCCCGGAGCCGTCCCCGCCCGCACCGGCGGTGGCGGCTTCGGCCTCGACGGCATGAGGGCCCGCGCCGAACGGCTCACCGGCACCGTCGCCCTGGAGACCGGGCCCGGCGAGGGAACGGCGGTCTCCGCCCGCGTACCGTTGGTGCACCATGGCTGAGCTCAAGCGCATCACCCTGCTGATCGTCGACGACCATCCCGTCGTACGGGACGGCCTGCGCGGGATGTTCACCGCCGCCGTCCCGGGCGCCGCCGAACCGGGCTTCCACGTCCTCGGCGAGGCGTCCGGCGGCGTCGAGGCCGTCGAACTCGCCCTGCGTCTCGACCCGGACGTCGTCCTCATGGACCTGCGGATGCCGGGCGGCAACGGCGTCGACGCCATCGCCGAGCTCACCCGGCGCGGCGCCCGTTCCCAGGTCCTCGTCCTCACCACGTACGACACCGACACGGACACCCTCCCCGCGATCGAGGCCGGCGCCACCGGCTACCTCCTCAAGGACGCGCCCCGCGAGGAGCTGTTCGCCGCGGTCCGGGCGGCCGCCGAAGGACGTACCGTGCTCTCCCCGGCCGTCGCCTCCCGGCTGGTCTCCCGCGTCCGCACCCCCGCCGCTCCCGTGGAGGAGAGCCTCTCCGCGCGCGAACGCGAGGTCCTCGAACTCGTCGCCAAGGGCACCTCCAACCGTGCGATCGCCGTCGAGCTCTTCATCAGCGAGGCGACGGTGAAGACCCATCTGACGCACATCTATGCCAAGTTGGGCGTCAAGGACCGGGCGGCCGCGGTCGCGGTGGCGTACGACCGGGGCATCCTGGGACGCCACTGACCTGGGCATACCCGTAAGATCCGCGCCTACGTGCGAAACATGAGGCTGGGGATCGTCATGAGACTCAAGGGAGTCCGCAGAGCGGCCATGGCCGTCGTTCCGCTGTTGCTGGGAGCGGTTGCCTGCCAGTCCGGTGGAGGGTCGGGCGGGGCGCCGGCCGAACCGGCCGAGCATCCGGTGTACGGCAAGAAGCTCGCCGACCAGCTCGTCGCCGCCCGCAAGGTGACCGACGAGAGCGGCTCGTCCCTCTTCCGCTCCTCCCTCACCTACAGCCTGAAGACGGGTGTCGTCGAGGACGTCACGGTCGGCCACCAGGACCACGTGAAGCGCACGGCCCACGCCGTGCGCACGCTCGACATCGCGTCGAACGTCCCCGAGGCCACCGCCAGGTCGCGGAGAGGGCGCCGGCGCGGAGCGGCAGGTCTTCGAGGTGTCCGGCTTCGACGTCAGCTACCGGACCGCCGACGCCGGCTGGCTGAGCTACTCCTCCGGCGGGAGCGCGGAGTTCGCGGACGCGGCGGCGGACATCCTGGCCCGCTCCGGGGAGTTCGCCCCCCACGCCGGCACGCTCGCCGACGTCGTCGCCCGTGCCGAACGCCCCCGGAAGCAGCCGCTGCGCGCCACCGACGGCAGCCGCACCTACCAGTCCAGCATCAGCGCCGAAACCGCCATGGTCGCGCTCCCCGAGCAGCTGCGCGGCTTCGAGGGCGGCCTGGGGTCGGACGACCCCGTTCCCCTGACCGTCCGAGTGGACGAGAAGGGGCGCCTGCTGGAGGCGAAGGTCGACTACGCACCCGTTCTGCAGGCGCTCCACCGGAGTGGCAAGCTGCGGGACGTCACCGAGCTGCACGCCGCCTACCGGCTCACCGGCCACGGCAAGCCGGTGCCGCCGCCGCAGGCCACCGGAACCGTCCCGGACGCCGAGAAGACGCTCACGGACCTCCAGAGGGTGAATCCCGGCGCCTGTGCCTCCGAGGACACCGGGCTCGGCTCCCTCGCCCTGGTCCGCGCCGTCGACTGCGCCGACCGCCACGACATGCGTGTCTTCGGGCAGGTCGAGGTCGACAGGACCACCAAGGCCCCGTTGACCGTCAAGGACGGTGAGACGGAGGCGGACGACAAGCGCCGTGCGGCGTTCGGGAAGGCGCCCGCCGCGTGGACCGCACGTGCCCAGCCCCGCGGCCGCTTCCGGTACACGGGTCGATCGACGCTGTCCCTGGGGTACACCCCTGCGGGTGACAACAACATCACCGGCGACTACACCTGCTACGTCGCCACCGCCCGGTCCTGAGCCGCCCCGCCCCCGCCCTCACCCCGCGCCCCTCACCCCCCGACCCGCAGCAGCAGCACCGACCGGGCCCCCACGGTCACCGTCTCCCCGCCCCGGTGCACCGTTCCCGGGGCCCGGGACTGGTCCTCCGAGGTCGTGTCCAGGACCAGCTCGTACGACTCCGCCCATGGCGGGCCCGGCAGTCGGTACGCGAGCGGGCGCGGGCCCGCGTGGAGGATCGCCAGGAAGCTGTCGTCGGTGATCTGGGCGCCGCGGGCGTCCCGTCCCGGGATGTCGCGCCCCGAGAGGTAGAGGCCCAGAGTGGCGGCGGGGGCGTACCAGTCCTGCTCGGTCATCTCCTGGCCGTCCGGCGTGAACCACGCAAGGTCCCGCAGGCCGTCCGCGCCCTGCGGGCGGCCGGAGAAGAACGCGCGCCGACGCAGGACCGGGTGGGCGTGGCGCAGGGCGAGCAGCCGGCGGGTCAGGGCGAGCAGCTCCCGCCGCCCGGGGTCCTCGGGCAGCGACCAGTCCAGCCAGCTCGTCTCGTTGTCCTGGCAGTACGCGTTGTTGTTGCCGCCCTGTGTGCGGCCCATCTCGTCGCCCGCGACCAGCATCGGCACCCCCGTCGACAGCAGCAGCGTCGTCAGCAGGTTCCGCAGCTGGCGCAGGCGCAGCGCGCCGATCTCCGGGTCGTCGGTCTCGCCTTCCGTCCCGCAGTTCCAGGCGCGGTTGTCGTTCGTGCCGTCCCGGTTGCCCTCCCCGTTGGCCTCGTTGTGCTTCCGCTCGTAGGTGACGAGGTCTCGTAACGTGAACCCGTCGTGGGCGGTGATGAAGTTGACCGAGGCGTACGGCCGCCGGCCGCCCCACGCGTACAGGTCGCTGGAGCCCGACAGCCGGTAGCCGAGGTCGCGGACGTCGGGCAGCGCGCCGCGCCAGAAGTCCCGCACCGCGTCGCGGTAGCGGTCGTTCCACTCCGTCCACAGCGGCGGGAAGGCGCCGACCTGATAGCCGCCATTGCCGACGTCCCACGGCTCGGCGATCAGCTTGACCCGGCGCAGCACCGGGTCCTGGGCGATGACCGCGAGAAAGGGCGAGAGCATGTCGACGTCGTGCATCGACCGGGCGAGCGCCGCCGCCAGGTCGAAGCGGAAGCCGTCGACGCCCATCTCCGTCACCCAGTACCGCAGCGAGTCCGTGATCAGCCGCAGCACCTGCGGCTGGACCACGTGCAGCGTGTTGCCGCAGCCCGTGTAGTCGGCGTACCGGCGGGCGTCGGACTGGAGCCGGTAGTAGCCCCGGTTGTCGATGCCCTTCAGGGAGAGCGTGGGGCCCAGTTCGCCCGCCTCGGCCGTGTGGTTGTAGACCACGTCGAGGATGACCTCGATCCCGGCGGCGTGCAGCGCCCGCACCATCCGCTTGAACTCGCCGACCTGCTGGCCGGTGGTCCCCGACGAGGAGTAGCCGGCGTGCGGGGCGAAGTAGCCGATGGAGTTGTAGCCCCAGTAGTTGCGCAGGTCCCGGCGCAGCAGATGGTCCTCGTGGGCGAACTGGTGTACCGGAAGCAGCTCGACCGCCGTCACCCCGAGCCGTACGAGATGCTCGACGGCCGCCGGGTGCGCGAGCCCGGCGTACGTGCCCCGCAGCTCCTCGGGGATGCCCGGGTGGAGCTTGGTGAAGCCCTTCACGTGCAGCTCGTAGATGACCGAATCCGGCCAGGGGGTCTTCGGTCTGCGGTCGTCCGACCAGTCGTCGTCGTCCTGGACGACGACGCCCTTCGGCACGAACGGCGCCGAGTCCCGGTCGTCCCGCACGGTGTCGGCCACATGCTGCTGCGGCCAGTCCCGGACGTGCCCGTACACCTCCGGCGGCAGGGTGAAGTCCCCGTCGACGGCCCGGGCGTACGGATCCAGGAGCAGCTTGGCCGGGTTCCAGCGGGCGCCCGTCCACGGATCCCAGCGGCCCCGCACCCGGAAGCCGTACCGCTGCCCGGCCGCCACCCCCGGCACGAAGCCGTGCCAGATCTCATGGGTCAGCTCGGTCAGCGGCAGCCGTCTCTCCGTTTCGTTCCCCGCCGGGTCTGTGCCGAAGAGGCACAGCTCGACGGCCTCCGCCCCGCCCGCCCACAGTGCGAAGTTGGTGCCGGCGACCCCGTCGGGCCCCACCCGGCACCGCGCGCCCAACGGGGTGGGCGCCCCCGGCCACACCACGGGCCGGGGCCGCTCCGGGGCAGGGGAGAGCCCCACTCCGTCCCGTACCGCCTCCTGCTCGGCTGCGCTCGACACCTGTCGGCCTCCCGCGGCTCGTCGGGCCCTCCCCCACAGCCACCGGCATGGGAGGTACCCCCATGTCGCGGAGGGCGCGGCGTCCCGGCCGCGACTCCCCGCACGTGGTCCTCCCACCTGTTCTGCCCGGACGACCGGACTCCCAACATGACCCGCACGCACGTTTCCCCTGGAGGGTGGCTGTCGTTGGGCCAGGCGTGAAACACGTACTGAAGCGGGTGAGGACCGGTGCGGTGCTCGCCCTGGCGGCGGCGGGACTGGTGGCCGGGCTTGCGGGCTGCACCGACAAGGGCGGCGACGACGGCGGAGGCATCGACATCTCGCTGCCCGGGAAGGCGCGGGCGCCCGGCGACGTCATCCGGATCAGCCCGGAGGACGGCAGCCGGGCCGTGCCCGCCGAGGGGCCGATCGAGGTGAGGGTCGACAGCGGACGCCTCGAACGGGTCACCGTCGTCCAGGTCGAGGACGCCCAGCGGACCGAGGTCCCGGGCGCGATCAGCGAGGACGGGCTGCGCTGGCGGCCGAAGGCGGACGCGCGGCTCGCGCTCGCCGCCAAGTACAGCGTGGACGCCGTGGCGCTGGACGCCCACGGCCGACGCTCCGCCCGGCACACCACGTTCACCACGGTCGTGCCCGAGCGCCGCTTCATCGGCTACTTCAAGCCGGAGAACCGCTCCACAGTCGGCACCGGCATGATCGTTTCGTTCGGCTTCAACCGGGCCATCGAGAACCGGGAGGCGGTCGAACGAGCCATCAGGATCACCTCCGAGCCGCCGGTGGACGTCGTCGGCCACTGGTTCGGCAAGGAGCGGCTCGACTTCCGTCCGGAGGAGTACTGGCAGCCCGGCACCAAGGTGACCGTCGAGCTCGCGCTGCGCGATGTCGAGGGCGCGCCGGGGGTGTACGGCATCCAGCGCAAGAAGGTCGGGTTCACGGTCGGGCGCTCCCAGGTGTCCGTGGTCGACGCGGCCGCGCACACGATGGAGGTGCACAGGGACGGTGACGTCCTCGCGACCGTGCCCATCACGGCCGGGGCGCCGAAGACCACCACGTACAACGGGAAGATGGTGGTCACGGAGCTCTTCGACGTGACACGGATGGACGGCCGCACGGTCGGTTTCGGCGGCGAGTACGACATCAAGGACGTGCCGCACGCGATGCGGTTGACCGACTCGGGGACCTTCCTGCACGGCAACTACTGGGCCGATCCCTCGACCTTCGGCTCGGCCAACGTCAGCCACGGCTGCGTCGGCCTGCGGGACGAGAAGGGCGGCAGCCCGGAATCCCCGGCGGGCTGGTTCTTCGACCGGACGCTCATCGGGGACGTGGTGGAAGTGGTCAACTCCCGTGACCGAAAGGTCGCTCCCGACAACGGGCTCGGAGGATGGAACATGGAGTGGAACCAGTGGAAGGCAGGTTCCGCCCTGCGGTGAGCCCCTCGTCGTCCCCTCGCTGACCTGCGTCGCGTGCACGGTTCCTGGATCAACTGGGACTGAACGGTGACATTCGCGTGGAACTTTCGTGTCCTGCGGTGTGATTATCTAGCGCCGTGTGCGCGGAGGATGCGCGCGGGGGTGCGGGCCGTGGTGAGACCAGGCCGTGCGAGGGGAGACGACCATTTTGAACGGGCAGCCGATATCGGCCGGGGTGGGGCGCGGACGGCGGCGCGGGGGCGCGCGTCTGCAGGCCCTGGCTGTGGGAGCGTTGCTCCTGGTGCTGACGGCCTGCGGGGGCGGGGAGCCGGCGGGCGGCGGCAAGGGCGGACAGGACCCGGCGCAGAGCGGCGGGGGCAAGCAGGAGAACGCGGCGTCGCAGGCGGTCGTCACGATCGCCCCGAAGGACGGCGCCGACGCGGTCGCCACCAGCGGTGCGCTGAAGGTGACGGCCGAGCAGGGCAAGCTGACGACGGTCACCGTCGCCGACACCAAGGGTGTCGAGGTCGAGGGCAAGATCGCCGCGGACGGCGCCAGCTGGACGCCGGTCGGCCACCTGTCCGCGGGCACGCAGTACAAGGTCCACGCGATCGCGAAGGACGCCGAGGGCCGTGAGTCGGCGAAGGACACCACCTTCACCACCCTGACCCCGAAGAACACCTTCATCGGCCACTACACGCCCGAGGACGGCTCGACCGTCGGCGTCGGCATGCCGGTCTCGATCAACTTCACCCGGGGCATCACCAACCCGGCGGCCGTCGAGAACGCCATCAAGGTGACCGCCGAGCCCGCCGTCGAGGTCGAGGGCCACTGGTTCGGCAACGACCGCCTCGACTTCCGCCCCAAGGAGTACTGGGCCGCGGGCACCAAGGTGACCGTCGAGCTCAACCTGGACGGCGTCGAGGGCCGCCCGGGCGTCTACGGCAAGCAGAAGAAGAAGGTCACCTTCACCATCGGCCGCCGTCAGGTCTCCACGGTCGACGCCAGCGCCAAGACGATGAAGGTCGAGCGCGACGGCAAGATCATCAAGACGATCCCGATCACCGCGGGCGCTCCGTCCACGACCACGTACAACGGTCAGATGGTCATCAGCGAGAAGTACAAGGTGACCCGGATGAACGGCGCCACGGTCGGCTTCGGCGGTGAGTACGACATCAAGGACGTGCCGCACGCGATGCGTCTGTCGACCTCGGGCACCTTCGTCCACGGCAACTACTGGGCCTCGTCCGGCACCTTCGGCTCGGCCAACGTCAGCCACGGCTGCGTCGGTCTGCGGGACGCGCGCGGCGCCGGCGACGGCTCCACCCCGGCGGCCTGGTTCTACGACCGCTCGCTCATCGGCGACGTGGTGGTCGTGAAGAACTCCAAGGACAAGCAGATCGCTCCGGACAACGGCCTCAACGGCTGGAACATGAGCTGGTCGGAGTGGATCAAGTAGTCCCCGATCCACTCCGTACGACGGACCCGGCGCTGTGAGCAACAGCACCGGGTCCGTTGTCGTTAACGGCGGCTAACCTGCCGGGTATGACTGTGAACCTCGAAGTCGCCGAAGGCGTCGGCACCATCCGCCTCGACCGCCCTCCGATGAACGCCCTCGACATCGCCACCCAGGACCGGCTGCTCGAGCTGGCCCAGGAGGCGACCGACCGCGACGACGTGCGCGCCGTGATCCTGTACGGCGGCGAGAAGGTGTTCGCGGCGGGCGCGGACATCAAGGAGATGCAGGTCATGGACCACGCGGCCATGGTCAAGCGGTCGCGCGCGCTCCAGGACTCCTTCACCGCGGTCGCCCGCATCCCCAAGCCCGTCGTCGCCGCCATCACCGGCTACGCCCTGGGCGGCGGCTGCGAACTGGCCCTGTGCGCCGACTACCGGATCGCCGCGGACAACGCCAAGCTCGGCCAGCCCGAGATCCTGCTCGGTCTGATCCCCGGCGCCGGCGGCACCCAGCGGCTGTCCCGTCTGGTCGGTCCGTCGAAGGCCAAGGACCTCATCTTCACCGGCCGGATGGTCAAGGCCGACGAGGCCCTGACGCTCGGTCTGGTCGACCGGGTCGTCCCGGCGGCCGAGGTGTACGAGCAGGCGCACGCCTGGGCCGCGAAGCTCGCCCAGGGCCCCGCCATCGCGCTGCGCGCCGCGAAGGAGGCCATCGACCAGGGTCTGGAGGCCGACATCGACACCGGTCTCGCGATCGAACGCACCTGGTTCGCGGGTCTGTTCGCGACCGAGGACCGCGAGCGCGGGATGCGCAGCTTCGTCGAGGAGGGCCCGGGCAAGGCGAAGTTCGTCTGAGATGCGGGCCGCCCGAGGCGGTCGGCGGACCCTACTCTTCAGTACCGCCGTCCGCCAAGGGCATATGCCATGTGAATTCAGCGGAATTGTCGATTCCGGGGCCTCGATTCCGTCGGAACGGCCCCGCGGCCCGTTCCGTCCGGCCATGATGGGGGGCATGGCGGGCCTGGAGGGTGTGGAACAGCCGCGGCAGCACGGCGGTGCGACCGCAGCGCGGTGGGTACCGGCCGCCGATGACGAACAGGCCCTCAAGGCACTGGAGTTGTACGGGAATCCGGCCGAGGAGGATGTGCGGCTGCCGTCCCGTCCCGAGTCCGCCGCCATCGCCCGCCGGCTCACCCAGTGCGTCGTCCTGCGGCAGTGGGCCCTGTCCCCGCAGATCGCCGAGCACGCCGTTCTGCTCGTCTCCGAACTCGTCGGCAACGCCGTCCGGCACACCGGTGCCCGGGTCTTCGGGCTGCGGATGCTGCGCCGTCGTGGCTGGATCCGGATCGAGGTGCGTGACCCCTCGCGCGGGCTGCCGTGCCTGATGCCCGTCCAGGAGCTCGACATCAGCGGGCGCGGGCTCTTCCTCGTCGACAAGCTCTCCGACCGCTGGGGCGTGGATCTGCAGCCGCGCGGCAAGACGACGTGGTTCGAGATGCGCGTCTCGGACCGCTGACCGCTGACCGTCGGCCTTTGACCGTCGGCGTTCGGCTGCTGCTCGCGGGTCGTCGGCCGTCCCCGGATGCACCGAAGCCCCCGTCCGCCGCGGTGGGGCGCCTGGGGGCTTCCGTGAGGACGGCCGTGGATCGGGGGGGGGTGTATCCACGGCCGTGAAAACGACCTGGCCCGGGTCAATGGGGGTCGTGTCTCCGACTATGGCAGACAGGGGGCCATCACGCCAAAAGTCCCTACTGGGGCAAATTCGGTCAAAGAGTGACAGTTTACCGATGAATCGTTGGTGACCTAGAGCACCTGCCTTGTAAATGGTGAATAAGTATGGGATTCATCGCTTGTTTCCTCGACTCCTTCGCATGGCAGGCACTGGAGTGCGACCCGTAAACGTCCTGAAATGGCCCAATCGTAAGAAAACGGGCGCTACAGGCCTTAAATGGGCGCGTGACCCTGACCGACCGCCGTGGCGCACTCCGGGCGGGCGCGGTGGCCGCCCTCGCGGGAGCGCTCTCCACCGCCTGCGGCAGCGACGGCCGCCCCCCACCCGACGGCCCCGCGCCCGCCCCCGAGCCCGTCGCACCGGGCCCCCGCCGCTTCCCCGGCCTGCCGTTCGAGATCACGAGCGGGCCGCGTGACCGCCCCCGGGTCGCCCTCACCTTCCACGGCCAGGGCGACCCCGCCCTCGCTCGCGCCGTCCTCGCCGAGGCCGAGAAGGGCGGCGCCCGGGTCACCGTCCTCGCCGTCGGCGACTGGCTCGACACCCACCCCGAGCTGGCCCGCCGGATCCTCGACGGCGGCCACGACCTCGGCAACCACACCCAGCGCCATCTCGACGTCAACGCGATGACCGAGGACGAGGCGCACGCGGAGATCAGCGCCTGCGCCACGCGGCTGCGCCGGCTCACCGGCTCCATCGGCAGCTGGTTCCGGCCGTCCAGAGGCCGGAACGCGAGCCCGGCCGTCCAGCGGGCCGCCCGCCAGGTCGGCTACCCGCACGTCCTCTCGTACGACGTCGACTCCCTCGACTTCACCTCGCCCGGCGCCGCGGCCGTCGTCCGCAACGTCACCGGGCCGATCCGCAACGGATCGGTGGTGAGCCTGCACCTCGGCTACGCGGACACGCTCGCCGCCCTGCCGCCCCTCCTCGCCGACCTCGACCGCCGCGGCCTGCGCGCGGTGACGACCACGGAGCTGCTGACCTGATGCTGCCTCTCACCAAGCGTTCGAAGAGCCTCCTCGCCGCCGCCCTGCTCGCCGCGCTCGCCGGGTGCGGTACCGCGGACAACGGCACCGAGCCCCGTGGCGGCGCCAAGAAGGAGGCGGCGGCGCGCCCGGTCGTACCGAAGGAGGCCGTCCCGGACGGCCTCCCCGGAATGCCACCGCTCCTCGACCCCAAGGACGTCTACGCGGCCGACCGGCCGGGCCGGTTCTCGCCCGTGGTCAAGGACTTCCCGTCCCGGGTCTACGTGCCCAACACCAACTCCAACACCGTCTCTGTCATCGACCCGGCGACCTACAAGGTGATCGAGACGATTCCGGTCGGCATCCAGCCGCAGCACGTCGTCCCGTCGTGGGACCTGAAGACGCTCTGGGTCAACAACAACCGGGGCCACACGCTCACCCCGATCGACCCCGCCACCGGAGTGGCGGGCAAGCCCGTCGAGGTCCACGACCCGTACAACCTCTACTTCACCCCCGACGGCAAGTACGCCGTCGTCATGGCCTCCCTCGACCGTGAGCTGGTCTTCCGCGACCCGCACACCATGGACCGGAAGAAGACCGTCCCGGTCTCCTGCTACGGCGTCAATCACGCGGACTTCTCCGCGGACGGCCGGTACTTCGTCGTCTCCTGCGAGTTCTCCGGCGAGCTGCTGAAGGTCGACACGGCGAAGATGGAGGTCATCGGCCAGCAGAAGCTCCCCTTCCAGGGCGCGATGCCACAGGACGTGAAGATCTCCCCGGACGGCAAGACGTTCTACATCGCCGACATGATGGCCCACGGCATGTGGGTCCTGGACGGCGAGAAGTTCACCACCCCGCAACTGATGCCGACCGGCAAGGGCGCCCACGGCCTCTACGTCTCCCGGGACTCCAAGGAGATGTACGTCCCCAACCGGGGCGAGGGCTCCATCTCGGTCTTCGACTTCGGGCAGAACAAGCTGACGAAGAAGTGGTGGCTGCCGGACGGCGGCTCCCCGGACATGGGCGGTGTCTCGGCCGACGGCAAGGTGCTGTGGCTGTCGGGACGTTACGACTCCGAGGTCTACGCGATCGACACCAAGACCGGCAAGCAGCTCGCCCGCATCCCGGTCGGCGGCGGCCCCCACGGCCTCGCGGTCTATCCCCAGCCCGGGCGCTACTCCCTCGGCCACACCGGAGTGTTCCGCTAGTTCCTCGGGGCCCGGCCGGTCTCCGGGCCCCTCGGCCGGGCACCTCCGCGCACTCGCCGGGCGCGGGTCAGCCCGCTGTGAGCAGGGCCTCCGAGGCCACCGGGCGGTAGCCCGCCGCCTGGAAGACGCGCACGCTGCGAGCGTTGCCCGGGGACTGCTGCGCCCAGACCACGTCGCCCGGTGTCAGATGCCGGGCGGCGAGGGCCAGCGCCCGGCCGATCCCGCGGTGCCTGACCTCCTCGTCGACCTCGATCGCCGCCTCCCAACGGCCCGCCACTCCCCGGCCCAGGATCACTACGCCGCCGTGGGCCGCCCACACCCGTACGTCGTCGCGGTACTTCATCGCCCGCGCCACCCGGGGATGCTCCGGGTCCTCGATCTCCCGCAGCGGCAGCTCGGGTTCCCCGGGCAGTGTCCTGGCGACCGTCAGCAGGTCGATGGTGTTCATGCGCCGGCCCGTGTGCCGCATCAGGGCGAGGAGGAACCCCGGGTTCATCGAGGCGGCCAGCGGGTCGCTGGAGGCGGCCGCCAGCTCCGCCCGCACCCATGCGGGATCCGCGTCCGTGAAGACGACCGAGTGCGCGGTGAAGGCGAGGACACCGGCGTCCCGGTCGTTCGGCGGCGGGACGACGGTCGTCGAACCGTCGGGCGGCGGGAACTGTCCGCGGGCCGCCGCTGCCAGGATCCGTGCCACGTCGTCGCTCATACCTCCCATGATCCGCCATGGCCCGCCACTCCCCGGCGCCCGGCCCCCGGGGAACGCCCGATAATCTGAGCCCCGTCATCGAAGCATCAAGAAGGGGCGGAAGCTGTGGCGGACATCGAGTCGGCGCGCAAGGCATTCGAGCGGTTCGACGTGGACGGGGACGGTTACATCACCGCCGCCGAGTACAAGAGCGTCATGGCGCAGCTGGGTGACTTCAACGTCACCGAGACGGTCGCGGAGGCCCTGATCGGCCAGCGTGACGGCAACGCCGACGGCAAGCTGTCCTGGGACGAGTTCTGGGCGGACCTCAACAAGGCCTGACCCGCCCCTACTGGCTCCGCACGGATATTCCAGCCCGCGCTCCGACGGCCGGTACGACGACTGAGGGGCCCGCTACGGCGGGCCCCTCAGTGCTGCGCGCGGACATTGCGACGGGTCGCACGACCCCCTCATCAGGGCTGCGGCGTCAGCACTCGATGATGTTCACCGCGAGACCGCCGCGGGCCGTCTCCTTGTACTTGACCGACATGTCCGCGCCGGTCTCCTTCATGGTCTTGATGACCTTGTCGAGGGAGACCAGGTGGCTGCCGTCGCCGCGCATCGCCATCTTCGCCGCCGTGACCGCCTTGACCGCCGCCATGCCGTTGCGCTCGATGCACGGGATCTGGACCAGGCCGCCGACCGGGTCGCAGGTCAGGCCCAGGTTGTGCTCCATGCCGATCTCGGCCGCGTTCTCGACCTGCTCGGGGGTGCCGCCCAGGACCTCCGCGAGGGCGCCGGCCGCCATCGAGCAGGCCGAGCCGACCTCGCCCTGGCAGCCGACCTCGGCGCCGGAGATGGAGGCGTTCTCCTTGAAGAGCATGCCGACCGCGCCCGCCGCCAGCATGAAGCGGACCACGCCGTCCTCGTCCGCACCCGGCACGAAGTTCATGTAGTAGTGCAGGACCGCCGGGATGATGCCCGCCGCGCCGTTCGTCGGGGCGGTGACCACGCGGCCGCCCGCCGCGTTCTCCTCGTTCACGGCCATCGCGTAGAGCGTGATCCACTCCATGGCGAGCGCCGCCGGGTCGCCCTCGGAGCGCAGCTTGCGGGCCGTGTTCGCGGCGCGGCGGCGGACCTTCAGACCGCCCGGCAGGATGCCCTCGCGGGACATGCCGCGCGAGACACAGGCCTGCATGACCCGCCAGATCTCCAGGAGGCCCGCGCGGATCTCGTCCTCGCTGCGCCAGGCCTTCTCGTTCTCCAGCATCATCGCGGAGATCGACAGACCGGTCTCCTTCGCCAGGCGCAGCAGCTCGTCGCCCGTACGGAAGGGGTACTTCAGGACCGTGTCGTCCGGGACGATCGGGTTCTCACCCTGGACCGCGTCCTCGTCCACGACGAAGCCGCCGCCTACCGAGTAGTAGGTCTTCTCCAGGACCAGCGCGCCCTCCGCGTCGTACGCGAAGATCGTCATGCCGTTGGCGTGGTACGGCAGCGCCTTGCGGCGGTGCAGGATCAGGTCCTCGTCGAAGTCGAAGGGGATCTCGTGCGCGCCGAGGAGATTGATCCGGCCGCTGGACTTGATCCGCTCGACCTCGTCGTCCGCCGTCTCGACGTCGACCGTGCGCGGGGAGCTGCCCTCCAGGCCCAGCAGGACGGCCTTCGGCGTGCCGTGGCCGTGCCCCGTCGCGCCCAGCGAGCCGTACAGCTCCGCGCGTATCGAGGCGGTGTGGGCGAGGAGCCCCTCGTTCTTCAGTCGGCGGGCGAACATCCGGGCCGCGCGCATGGGACCCACGGTGTGGGAGCTCGACGGGCCGATACCGATCGAGAACAGGTCGAAGACCGAGATGGCCACGGGGAACTCCTTGTGGGGGGCTAGACGCCGTTGTCTGCCGGGGTGGTGCAGAACAGCAGGAAAAGGGGGTGGGGCACCGCGCTCACTGTCCAGTGTGCGCGGTGCCCCGGAGCTTTCGTACGAACGAGCCTGGAACTAAAGCGTACGAAATTACTTCAGGCCGGGGTACAGCGGGTGCTTCTCCGCAAGCGCGGACACCCGGGCCTTCAGCGCCTCGGCGTCGAAGCCGGGCTTCAGGGTCTCCGCGATGACGTCGGCCACCTCACGGAAGTCCTCGTCGCCGAAACCGCGGGTCGCGAGCGCCGGCGTACCGATGCGCAGACCCGAGGTGACCATCGGCGGACGCGGGTCGTTCGGGATCGCGTTCCGGTTGACCGTGATGCCGACCTCGTGGAGACGGTCCTCGGCCTGCTGGCCGTCCAGCTCGGAGTTGCGCAGGTCCACCAGGACCAGGTGCACGTCCGTGCCGCCGGACAGGACCGAGACACCGTGCGCGGTGACGTCGTCCTGGACCAGACGCTCGGCGAGGATCCGGGCACCGTCCAGCGTGCGCTGCTGGCGCTCCTTGAACTCCTCCGAGGCCGCGACCTTGAAGGAGACGGCCTTGGCCGCGATCACGTGCTCCAGCGGGCCGCCCTGGAAACCGGGGAAGACCGAGGAGTTCAGCTTCTTCGCGAACTCCTTCTTCGCGAGGATGATGCCGCCGCGCGGGCCGCCGAGCGTCTTGTGCGTGGTGGAGGTCACCACGTCCGCGTACTCGACCGGGTTCGGGTGCAGACCGGCCGCGACCAGGCCCGCGAAGTGGGCCATGTCGACCCACAGGTACGCCTCGACCTCGTCGGCGATCCGGCGGAACTCGGCGAAGTCCAGCTGACGCGGGTACGCGGACCAGCCCGCGATGATCACCTTGGGGCGGTGCTCCTTGGCCAGGCGCTCCACCTCGGCCATGTCGACCAGACCGGCGTCGTCCACGTGGTACGCGACCACGTTGAACTGCTTGCCCGAGAAGTTCAGGCGCATGCCGTGGGTCAGGTGACCGCCGTGGGCCAGGTCCAGGCCCAGGATCGTGTCGCCGGGCTGGGCGATCGCGAACAGCGCGGCCTGGTTCGCGGAGGCACCGGAGTGCGGCTGGACGTTGGCGTACTCGGCGCCGAACAGGTCCTTGATCCGGTCGATCGCGATCTGCTCGGCGACGTCGACGTGCTCGCAGCCACCGTAGTAGCGGCGGCCCGGGTAGCCCTCGGCGTACTTGTTGGTGAGAACGGAGCCCTGGGCCTCCATGACCGCGACCGGAGCGAAGTTCTCCGAGGCGATCATCTCGAGGGTGGACTGCTGACGGTGGAGCTCGGCGTCGACGGCGGCGGCGACGTCCGGGTCCAGCTCGTGAAGAGGGGTGTTCAGCACAGACATGAATCGATCCCTAAGGGGTCTCAGTTCCCGGCGGAGAACTCGGCGTACGCGTCGGCGGAAAGCAGGTCGTCCGGCTCACCCGTGACGCGCACCTTGAACAGCCAGCCACCCTCGAACGGAGCGGTGTTCACCAGCGACGGGTCGTCCACCACGTCCTGGTTGGCCGCCACGACCTCACCGGTGACCGGGGAGTACAGGTCGCTGACGGACTTGGTCGACTCGAGCTCACCGCAGGTCTCGCCCGCGGTCACCGTGTCACCGACCTCCGGGAGCTGGGCGTAGACGACGTCACCGAGCGCGTTGGCCGCGAACTCCGTGATGCCGACCGTCGCGACGCCGTCCTCGGCGGCCGACAGCCACTCGTGCTCCTTGGTGTAGCGCAGCTGCTGGGGGTTGCTCATGACCTGATTCTCCTGGATCGAGGGAGTGCTGATGAACGTGGGTCTTGCGGGGTGAGACGCGGAGCGAGACGGATGCGTCACTTCTGGCGCTTGTAGAACGGCAGCGCCACGACCTCGTACGGCTCGTGGGTGCCGCGGATGTCCACACCTACACCCTGCGTGCCGGGCTCGGCGTGCGCCGCGTCCACGTACGCCATGGCGATCGGCTTTCCGAGGGTGGGGGACGGGGCACCGGAGGTGACCTCGCCGACGACCTCGCCGTTCGCGACGACGGAGAAGCCGGCGCGCGGGACGCGGCGGCCCTCGGCGATCAGGCCGACGAGCTTGCGCGGCGGGTTGGAGGCGGCACGCTCGGCGGCGGCCTCCAGCGCCTTGCGGCCGACGAAGACGCCGTCGTTGGTCGTCTTCTCGAACTTCACGACCCGGCCGAGGCCCGCGTCGAACGGGGTGAGGGAGGTGGTCAGCTCGTGCCCGTACAGCGGCATCCCCGCCTCCAGGCGGAGCGTGTCACGGCAGGACAGGCCGCACGGGATCAGGCCGACCGGAGCGCCCGCCTCGGTCAGCGCCTTCCAGACGCCCTCGGCGTGCTCGGGCTTCAGGAACAGCTCGAAGCCGTCCTCGCCGGTGTAGCCGGTACGGGCGATCAGCGCGGGGACCCCGGCGACCGTGCCCGGGAGGCCGGCGTAGTACTTCAGACCGTCCAGGTCGGCGTCGGTGAGCGACTTCAGGATGCCGGGAGACTCCGGGCCCTGGACGGCGATCAGGGCGTACGCGTCACGGTCGTCCCGCACCTCGGCGTCGAAGCCGGCCGCGCGCTCGGTCAGCGCGTCGAGGACGATCTGCGCGTTGGAGGCGTTGGCGACGACCATGTACTCCGTCTCGCCGAGGCGGTACACGATCAGGTCGTCGAGGATGCCGCCGTCCTCCTGGCAGATCATCGTGTAGCGGGCGCGGCCCACACCGACCGTGGAGATGTTGCCGACCAGCGCGAAGTCGAGGAGCTCGACGGCCTGCGGGCCGGTGACGGTGATCTCACCCATGTGGGAGAGGTCGAAGAGGCCCGCCTTGGTGCGGACGGCGTTGTGCTCGTCGCGCTCGCTGCCGTAGCGCAGCGGCATGTCCCAGCCGGCGAAGTCGGTCATGGTCGCGCCCAGGGAGCGATGCAGCGCATCGAGGGCGGTCAGACGGGGGGCGGCAGTGCTCATGGGTGTGGCTCCCGGGTCCCAGGGCAGAAAAATCATGACGGACGAGGACGATCCTCCCCATCTGTCATGGAACCTGAGAGGTTCACCGAGAGCATCCTCGGCTTGCACCTTGGGTGGAGCCGCACCGGGCACGCCGGAGCGGTTCGCTTTTCAGATCTGCCTCATCCACGCGGTACGGGGCCTGAGAGATTCAAGGGAGGGTCTTGCTCCTTCGGCGCCCGGGGCCCACCGTGGTGGTTCCGGGACTCTCCCGCGCGGATTCGAGCGGCCGGTATGAGGTTGTGTGCGCTTGGCGCGCACATCATTGCACGAGGGGTCTGATCGGCAAATCGCTTGTGTCTCATTACCGCTTCTTTACACTTTGTGGGCAAGGGTTCCCGGGAACCCGACTGGGGGAGAAGCGATGACGTTCCAGCACTCCGGCGCCTACGCCACAGGGACGGGGATACCGTCCCCGCGCGCCCGGGCCAGGACCCGCAGGCGCGGCTCCGCCGTGCCTCTGCTGCGCGATCTGCGCGAGCGGGGCGGCCGTGGCCCCCGTGTGCTCTCCTTCGCCGCCGGTGACCTCGTCGTGGTCTCCGGCCTGCCCGGCAGCGGCAAGTCGACGCTCATGCGGCGCGCGGCGGGGGGTCTGGGCATCGATTCGCAGGACGCCCGCGAGCGCTGGGAGGGACGGCTGC
The DNA here is from genome assembly GCF_055596705.1 of Streptomyces sp. NPDC039609. Taxonomy (NCBI): domain Bacteria; kingdom Bacillati; phylum Actinomycetota; class Actinomycetes; order Kitasatosporales; family Streptomycetaceae; genus Streptomyces; species Streptomyces sp. NPDC039609. Next base: position 277,283 of record NZ_JBVIUJ010000009.1, on the reverse strand, counting down.
CCCGCTTCCTGCCGTACGCCGTCTACCGCCCGCTGGCCCGTATCGCCCACTACGCCGGGCTGCGCCGGGCGCTGCGCTCCGGGCGGAGCGTGGTCGTCCACGACTGCGGCACCCAGTCCTGGGTGCGGAACTGGCTCGCCCGCGAGGCCCGCCGCCGTGGCGGCGCCCTGCACCTGGTCCTGCTGGACGTCACCCCGGCCGCCGCGCGGGAGGGGCAGCGCGAGCGTGGCCGAGGCGTGTCGGGATACGCCTTCGCCCGGCACCGCCGGGCCGTCGGCCGGCTCCTGAGCTCCGTCGAGTCCGGCCGCCTGCCGAGGGGCTGCTCCTCGGCGACCCTCCTCGACAGGGACGCGGCGGGCGCCCTGCGGAGAATCACCTTCCGTCCCACGGACTGACGGCGCCCGCACCGGCCGAGCGAGCGCGGTGGACCGGCTCGAGCGAGCGTGGCGGACCGGCCCGAGCGAGCGCGGTGCACTGCCCCGAGCGATTGCGGCGGACCGCCCCGAGCGATTGCGGCGGACCGCCCCGAGCGATTGCGGCGGACCGCCCCGATCGAGCGCGGCGGACCGCCCCGACCGAGCGCGGTGCACCGGCCGAGCTGTTTCCGGTCCATCCGGACCGGGGTGCTCCGTACACTTTTGGCCACGGCGGCGCCAGGGCGGCGTTAGGGTTCTGCCCCGAGGGCGCCGCGACCAGGGCGTGCGAGACGCGACCAGGGCGCGAGAAGGGGAACCGGGAACCGTGGACGTCACATGGCCGGGCAATGAGCTCGAAGAGGTGCTGGCCGCCTCGCTCGGCAACCCCGCAGCCGGAGGCCGGCTCGTCGAGGTGCTCGGGCGGAGCCCCGTCTGGGTGCCCCTCCCCAACGGCGGCAGCCCCGAGAGCCGGGACCTCGATCTGCCCACGATGGAGATCGAGGGACTGCCGTACGTCCCCGTCTTCAGCTCCCAGCAGCAGTTCCTGGCCTGTGTCGGCGGTCACATGTCCTTCACCGTCGCCCCCGCCCGAGACTTCGCCCGCGGTCTCCCCCCGCAGCTCGGCATCGCCGTGAACCCCGGCGGCACCGTCGGCGCCCCGCTGCCTCCCCCCGCCGTCGCCGAGCTCTGCCGGGTCGGCCGCAGCCCGCTGGACGGCCCCGCGAGCGGCGGCCGCGTCCGGCTCTTCGAGCCCGACTGGCAGGACGACCCCGTCGACTTCCTCGCCGCCGCGTCCGCGGAGTTCGAGGCCACCGGAGTCGTCGTCACCGCGCGCCGTGCCCTGGCCAGCGTCGAGGGCATGGAGCCGGCACTCTTCGTCGGCGTCCAGCTCGCCGGCTGGGACGGCGTCGACCGCAACGCCCCGCTCGACGCGCTCGGCCGCGCGCTGGGCCGGGTCGAGGTGGCCTGGCCGGTCAATCTCATCCTGCTGGACGTTGCGCAGGACCCGGTCGGCGACTGGATGCTGGAGCGGGTGCGCCCCTTCTATCAGCGGGCGTCCGCGTAATTAAGCTGGTTCGGTGGACGGAAGAGGGGCGGGACCCAGGGTGAGCGCGTCGAGCACCGCTGCGGCCGGACAGGTCGAGCACATGCTGCGCCAGGTGGCACCGGGACGCTACGACGCGTACGAGAAGCTGTTGCACGCTCTCGCCGAAGGCGATGTCTGGATGCTGCTCTGGCAGGGCGCACCCGGCTCGCCCGACGCCCAGTACGGGAACATGGAGGTCGACGGCTTCGGGTACGCCCCGTGCGTCACCTCCGCGCAGGAGCTCGCCGCCTCCGGCTGGAACCGTGCCCACGAAGTGGTCACAGGACACGACATCGCGCGCTCCCTCTACCCCGACCGCTGGGGCATCTGGCTCAACCCGCACGACCCGGGCGGCGGCGTCGGCATCCCCTGGGCCGATCTCCGGCGGATCGCCACCGGTCTCGACCGGATGCCCGCCGGACCGCTGCGGCTCTCCGAACCTTCCCTGGAGATCCCGCAGTTCTACGCCCTGCTGACTCAGAACGCCCATCGCACCCCGGCCGTACGGGCGTTGCGCCGCGCCTGGGTGCAACCCGCGCTCGGCTCCCCGTATCTCGCCATCGGTCTCGACCTCTACGACACCTCCACCGCCTCGGTCGAGGCGGTGCGGGCGATGATGCGCCAGTCGATCGCGGCGGTCCCCGACGGGCTGCCCGTCTCGACGGTCGCGATGTCCGACGAGTACGACCCGGTGACGATGTGGCTGCGCGCCAACGCCCGCCCGTTCTACGACCGCGACGCCCACGTTCCCGTCTATCGCTGAGCCCCGACAGCTCGTCCGCATCGCGAGACGCCTGTCCGAAACGGCCGCACCGAGCTCCTCGGTGCGGCCTTCGTCGTCCTCGGCGAATCCACCCAAAAAGCAGCCAGGAACGCCCTGTTGGGCGTGATGTCCGTTCCGCGCCGAACGGGCGGTGTTGCTTCGCTCAGCAGATCGCCCGGTCCGGATAACGGAAGGCTCCGGGCCACATCACGGTTGCGCATCACATCCCGAGCAGGTCTGGCGGGTGATCGTGAGCCCGATGAAGACTCCCCCCAACCGAGAGCCGGACGGCCCACGACCACCGACTCTTCACGTGCACTTCAGACACTCTTCGCAGCAATCCACACGTAACAAACGCACCCGTACGCACCATCAGCGACACCGATGTGAGACAAGCCGCTACAGCGGCGGGCATGGGCCGGCCACCGTCGGCCGAGAGGGGTCCCCACCACGATGACGGCACCACTGCACGACACAGCCGCGGACGAGATCGCAGCTGTCGCCGCCAAAGTCCCTGCCAAGGCCATCGAGGGTCGTTCTCCCGGCCGTATCGCCTGGACACGCCTCAAGCGCGACAAGATCGCACTGACGGGCGCGTTCCTCGTGCTCTTCCTCATCCTCGTCGCGATCTTCGCGCCGCAGATCGTCAGCCTTTTCGGCCACCCGCCGAACGAGTTCCACGAGGAGATGCTCGACCCCGACCTGGGCATCCCCAAGGGGGCCTTCGGCGGCATGAGTTCCGACTTCCTGCTCGGGGTGGAGCCGACCAACGGCCGCGACGTCTTCAGCCGCATCGTCTACGGCGCGCGGATCTCGCTTCTCGTCGCCTTCCTGGCGGCCTTTGTCTCCGTCGTCATCGGCAGCGTTCTCGGCGCGGTCGCCGGCTTCTTCGGTGGCTGGGTCGACGGGATCATCAGCCGTCTGATGGACCTGCTGCTCGCCTTCCCGCAGCTGCTCTTCACCATCGCGCTGGTCTCCGTGGTCCCCAACTCGCTCTGGGGGCTCACCGGCACCGGCGTCCGCATGGGCGTACTGATCGTCGTCATCGGCTTCTTCGGCTGGCCGTACATCGGACGCATCGTCCGCGGCCAGACGATGTCGCTGCGCGAACGGGAGTACGTCGAGGCCGCCCGGTCCCTCGGAGCGGGCCGCGGCTACATCCTGCGCAAGGAGATCCTGCCCAACCTGGTCGCCCCGATCCTCGTCTACACGACGCTGATCATCCCGACCAACATCCTCACCGAGGCGGCCCTCAGCTTCCTGGGCGCCGGCGTCAAGCCGCCCACCGCGTCCTGGGGAAAGATGCTTTCCGAGGCCCTCGCGACCTACCAGGCGGACCCGATGTTCATGGTTGTTCCGGGTCTCGCGATCTTCGTCACCGTCCTTGCGTTCAACCTCTTCGGGGACGGGCTGCGTGACGCACTCGACCCCAAGGGCAGCTGAACCGATTCACCTGATTCACCTGAATCCATTCCTGGGAGGTTGGAACACAGTGATCCGCAGAAAGAAGGCAGTAGCGCTCACCGCGCTGGTCGCCGCTCTCTCCCTCACCGCGGCATGCGGTGGCGGCAGCGACGACGGCGGCAAGGGCAAGGGTTCCGCCGGCGCCGGGTTCGACGCGGCGACCAAGGGTGTCGTCAACGTCTCCGACAAGAAGGGCGGCGAGCTCAAGCTCTGGTCGCCCCAGGACGTCGACTACCTGGACCCGGCGCGCGCCTACTACGGCTTCGTCTGGAACATGCAGCGTCTGTACGTCCGCCAGCTCCTCGCGTACGACAGCAAGCCGGGTGATGCGGGCACCAAGCTGGTCCCCGACCTCGCCGAGGCGCTGCCGGTCCTGAGCAACGGCGGCAAGACCTACACGCTGAAGCTCAAGGACGGCGTGAAGTTCGAGGACGGCACGCCGGTCACCTCGAAGGACATCAAGTACGGCATCGAGCGCGTCTTCGCGCAGGACGTGCTGTCCGGCGGCCCGACGTACCTGATCGACGTCCTCGACCAGGGCCAGAAGTACCCCGGCCCGTACAAGGACAAGGCCGCCGACAAGCTCGGCCTGAAGTCGGTCCAGACGCCCGACGACAAGACCATCGTCTTCAACCTGGCGAAGCCGAACTCGGACTTCTCCTACCTGCTGGCGATGCCGTCCTCCTCGCCGGTCCCGATGGCCAAGGACACGGGCGCCAAGTACACCAACAAGCCGATCTCCACCGGCCCGTACAAGGTCACCAGCTTCGCCGCCGGCAAGGGCGCGACCTTCGAGCGCAACCCGAACTGGGACCCGAAGACCGACACGATCCGCAAGGGTCTGCCGGACAAGGTCTCCTTCACGGTGACCACCAACCCCGACGACATGGACCAGCGTCTGCTGTCCGGTGACATCGACCTCGCGGTCGACGGCACGGGTGTCCAGAACGCCGCGAAGATCAAGATCCTTCAGGACCCGAAGCTGAAGGCCAACGCGGACAACCCGTTCACGGGCTACATCCGCTACATGGTCTTCCCGCAGACGGTCGCGCCGTTCGACAACGTCGAGTGCCGCAAGGCAGTCATCTACGCGGCCGACCCGAAGTCCCTGCAGACGGCCCGTGGCGGCCCGACCTCCGGTGACCTCGGCGCCAACATGCTGCCGCCCGGCATCCCCGGCGCCGACAAGGCGTTCGACCCGTACGGCCTGACCGCCGGCAAGCCCCAGGTCGACAAGGCCAAGGCCGCCCTCGCCGCGTGTGGCAAGCCGAACGGCTTCAAGACCACGATCGCGGTCCGCAACAACCGTGCCCCCGAGGTCAAGACCGCCGAGTCGCTGCAGGCCGCGCTGAAGGCCGTGGGCATCGACGCCTCGATCGACCAGTACGACGGCAAGCTCTCCTCCTCCACGATCGGTTCGCCCGAGAACGTGAAGAAGAAGGGCTACGGCATCATCGTCATGGGCTGGGGTGCCGACTACAACTCCGGTGCCGGCTTCCTGCAGCCGCTGGTGGACGGTTCGTTCATCCTCCAGAACGGCAACAACAACTACTCGATGCTGAACGACCCCGAGGTGAACGGCCTGTTCGACAAGGCCGCCGACGCCCCGACGCCGGCCGAGGCCGCGCCGTTCTACACCGAGATCAACAAGAAGGTCATGGAGAAGGCGCTCTACCTGCCGATCAACTTCGACAAGGCCCTCGTGTACCACAACCCCCGTCTGACGAACGTCTACTTCAACGAGTCGATGGGCAAGATCGACCTCGCGACCGTGGGCGTCACCAAGTAACAGCAGGACATGTGCCTTCACCCCACATGCGCTAGTTCGAAGGGCAGGTGAAGGTCGCAGGCGGCGGCTGTCGTCCCCACAAGGGGCGACAGCCGCCCGCCCCGAGCGGCCGACTGCAGTGCTCGTCTACCTCATCCGGCGGCTTTTCAATGTCGTCGCAACGCTGCTGGTGGTCTCCGCGGTCACCTTCGGCATCTTCTTCGCGGTGCCGAAAATAACCGGCAGTGACCCGGCTCTCATGTACGCAGGCCGCGAGACCAACGAAACCGCTCTTGCGGGCATCCGCGTGAAGATGGGCTTCGACAAGTCCATCCCCGAGCAGTACGGACTGTTCCTCAAGGGCATAGTCGCCGGCCGCGACTACAACCAGGGCACGGAGGTGACGCACTGCCCCGCGCCGTGCTTCGGTTACTCCTTCAAGGCGGAGCAGCCGGTGTGGGAGCTGCTGCTCGACCGCATCCCGGTGACGCTCTCCCTCGCCAGCGGCGCGGTGGTCCTCTGGGTGATCGGCGGTGTCCTGACGGGCGTGATCTCGGCCTTGCGCAGAGGCACGATCTGGGACAGGGCGACGATGGTGACGGCTCTGGCCGGCGTCTCGCTGCCCATCTACTTCACCGGAATGCTGGCCGGCGCGATCTTCGTCTACTCCCTGGAGTGGCTGGAGGCCAGTAATTACCGACCATTGGCCGAGGATCCTGCGGCCTGGTTCAACAGCATGATCCTGCCCTGGGTGACACTGGCGTTCCTCTTCGCCGCCACATACGCCCGCATCACTCGCGCGACCATGCTGGAGGTCCTCGGTGAGGACTACATCCGCACGGCCCGCGCGAAGGGGCTCAAGGAGAACGTGGTCATCGGCAAGCACGCCCTGCGTTCGACCCTGACCCCGGTCCTCACCCTCGTCGGACTCGACCTCGGCGGCCTCCTCGGCGGCGCCGTGCTCACCGAGACGACCTTCAACTTCCAGGGCCTCGGCACCGCCGCGGTCGGCGCCATCGGCGCCGGTGACCTGCCCGTCATCATGGGAGTCACCCTCATCGCGGCCTTCTTCGTCGTCATGGCGAACCTGATCGTGGACATCATGTACTCCGTCGTCGACCCGCGCGTGAGGCTGACGTGACCGAGACCCCGCTGAACAACGACAGCCCCGCGGGCGCCACCACCGGTCCGGTCGGCGTCCCCGTGCAGTCCGGACCCAAGGACGACGCGTACCTCTCGGTGCGCGACCTCAAGGTCCACTTCCCGACCGACGACGGCCTGGTCAAGTCCGTCGACGGGCTCTCCTTCGACCTGGCCCGCGGCAAGACCCTCGGCATCGTGGGCGAGTCCGGCTCCGGCAAGTCGGTCAGCTCGCTCGCCATCATGGGCCTGCACCGCACCGGCCACAGCCGCAACCGTCCGGTGATCGAGGGTGAGATCTGGCTGGACGGCGACGAGCTGATCCGCGCCGACGCCGACGAGGTACGGCGTCTGCGCGGCCGCAAGATGGCGATGGTCTTCCAGGACCCGCTGTCCGCGATGCACCCGTACTACACGGTCGGCAACCAGATCGTGGAGGCGTACCGCACCCACAACGCCGTCGACAAGAAGACCGCCCGCAAGCGCGCGGTCGAGATGCTCGACCGGGTCGGCATCCCCGAGCCCGACAAGCGGTTCGACGCCTACCCGCACGAGTTCTCCGGCGGTATGCGTCAGCGCGCGATGATCGCGATGTCGCTGGTCAACAACCCCGAACTGCTGATCGCGGACGAGCCGACCACCGCGCTCGACGTGACCGTGCAGGCGCAGATCCTGGACCTGATCCGGGACCTGCAGAAGGAGTTCGGCTCCGCGGTCATCATGATCACGCACGACCTCGGCGTCGTCGCCGAGCTCGCCGACGACATCCTCGTGATGTACGGCGGCCGGTGCATCGAGCGCGGTCCGGCCGAATCGGTCTTCTACGAGCCGCAGCACCCCTACACCTGGGGCCTGCTCGGCTCGATGCCGCGGATCGACCGGGACCAGACCGACCGGCTCATCCCGGTCAAGGGCTCGCCGCCCAGCCTCATCAACATCCCGAGCGGCTGCGCGTTCCACCCCCGTTGCCCGTACGCGGACGTGCCCAAGGGCGGCATCACGCGCACGGAACGCCCCGAGCTGAGGCTCGCGCCGAGCGGTGAGGGCCCCGGCCGTCACTACTCCGCCTGCCACATGTCACCGGAGGAGCGGACCCGGATCTGGACCGAAGAGATTGCGCCGAAGCTGTGAGCGACAACAAGAGCACTGAGCCCCTGCTCAAGGTCAACGGCCTGGTGAAGCACTTCCCGATCAAGAAGGGGCTGCTGCAGCGCCAGGTCGGGGCGGTCAAGGCGGTCGACGGCATCGACTTCGAGGTGCTGCCCGGCGAGACCCTCGGCGTCGTCGGCGAGTCAGGCTGCGGCAAGTCGACGATGGGCCGGCTCATCACCCGGCTCCTCGAACCGACGGGCGGCACCATCGAGTTCGAGGGTGTGGACGTCTCGCACCTCGGCGTGGCCAAGATGCGTCCGATGCGCCGCGACATCCAGATGATCTTCCAGGACCCGTACGGCTCGCTCAACCCGAGGCACACGGTCGGCTCGATCATCTCGGCGCCGTTCAAGCTCCAGGGCGTGGAGCCGGAGGGTGGCGTCAAGAAGGAGGTCCAGCGCCTGCTGGGCCTGGTCGGCCTGAACCCGGAGCACTACAACCGGTACCCGCACGAGTTCTCCGGCGGTCAGCGCCAGCGCATCGGCATCGCCCGGGCGCTCGCCCTGAAGCCGAAGCTGGTCGTGGCCGACGAGCCGGTCTCCGCGCTGGACGTCTCCATCCAGGCGCAGGTGGTGAACCTCCTGGACGACCTCCAGGAGGAGCTGGGCCTCACGTACGTGATCATCGCCCACGACCTGTCGGTCATCCGGCACGTCTCGGACCGGATCGCGGTGATGTACCTCGGCAAGATCGTGGAGCTGGCGGACCGCAAGTCCCTGTACGAGTCGCCGATGCACCCGTACACCAAGGCCCTGATGTCGGCGGTCCCGGTACCGGACCCGCGACGCCGAGGCGCGAAGAGCGAGCGGATCCTCCTCCAGGGCGACGTCCCGTCCCCGATCTCCCCGCCGTCGGGCTGCCGCTTCCACACCCGCTGCTGGAAGGCGACGGACCTCTGCAAGACGGTGGAACCCCCACTCCTGGAACTCCGCACGGGCCAACGGGTGGCGTGCCACCACCCGGAGAACGCGGAGGGGCTGACGGTGCCGTCGGCGAGGGACTCGGTGGAGGTGTCGGGTCCGAAGTCGGAGACGACGGGTCCGGGGTCGTCGGAGGCGGAGGCCCCGGCGAAGGACGCCCTCGCGAAGGCGGAGGCGCCGGCCAGGTCGGAGACCGCCGCAGCCCCGGCGAGCGCGGCGGAGGGCGAGGAGCCCGAGGCTGCCGAGGACGCGGACACGTCGGACGTCGAAGGCGACGCACCGCCGAAGGCGTAGCCGCACGCGCGATGCCACAAGGCCCCGGACGACGACCGTCCGGGGCCTCACGGCGTAGTGGGGCGCGACGCTGCCGCGTGCCGCGTGCCGCGTGCCGGGGGTTGGGCGGAGCCTCCAGGTCTCCTTGAGGTGCACCGCCGTGCGGACCTGCCGCGCGGCGGGGGTCCGGGCGGAACCCGGCGCGGCGCGGAACCTCCGCCGCCGGCAGGGGTTCGCGGTGAAGCCTGCGCCGCCTGTCGCGCCTCGGCGGTTCGGGGGCGGAGCCCCCGGTCCCGGTCCCGGTTTCGGGGAGGGGCGGGGTGGGGCGCCTCCCGTCTTGGCCGGCGCCCCGCGCGGCCCCGGCATGGTGGGTGCCGCGCCGTGCCCGCCGTCACCCCCGTACGGCGCGAGCCGCCCCCCTCGCTCCGTCACCACCTGGCCGCCGCCATCCCGCCCCCGCCACCAGCTGGCACCCGCCCCCGTGAGGACCCGGCACAATTGCTCGGTGCTCCACGACCTCTTCAGCCCCTCCGTACAACACGCCCTCGACCTCGTCGGCATCTTCGTCTTCGCCATCTCCGGTGCCCTCCTCGCCGTCCGCAAGAACTTCGACGTCTTCGGCATCGCCGTCCTCGCCGAGGTCACCGCCCTCGGCGGCGGCCTCCTCCGCGACCTGATCATCGGCGCCGTGCCCCCCGCAGCCTTCACCGACCTCGGCTACTTCCTCATGCCGCTCGTCGCCACGGTCCTCGTCTTCTTCCTCCACCCCGAGGTCGAGCGCACCCAGAACGCCGTCAACGTCTTCGACGCCGCCGGCCTCGGCCTCTTCTGTGTCACCGGCACCGTCAAGGCATACGAGTACGGCCTCGGCCTCACCTACTCCGCCGTCCTCGGTCTCGCGACCGCCGTCGGCGGCGGTGTCCTGCGCGACGTCCTCGCCAACGAGGTCCCCTCGCTCCTTCGCTGGGACCGGGATCTCTACGCCGTGCCCGCGATCGTGGGCGCCACGATGGTCGCCCTCTGCATCCGCTTCGACGTGCTCAACGCGTACACCAGCGGCGTGGCCGTCGCCACGGCCTTCGTTCTCCGCCTGCTCGCGATGCGCTACCACTGGCGCGCGCCCCGAGCCTGGAACCGCCGCTCCTCCGCCCGCGAGGAGCCCGAAAAAGCTACCGCTCAGTAGTTTCCTGCTGTACCGTCGAAACCATGAGCACGAGCATCGAGACGATCGCGGGGACCAGCGAGTTCGACCGCGACACCGCTGTCACCCTCCGCGCCCCCGGCGTCTACGACGCCGATCTCTCCGCCGGGTGGACCATCATCAGCGCCGTCAACGGCGGCTACCTCCTCGCCCTGCTCGGCCGCGCACTCGGTGACCACCTCCCGCACCCGGACCCGTTCACGATCTCGGCGCACTACCTCACGCCGTCCGTGCCCGGCCCCGCGGTGATCCGCACCGAGACCGTCCGCACCGGCCGCACCCTCTCCACCGGCCAGGCGTCCCTCTTCCAGTACGCCGAGGACGGCACCGAGGTCGAGCGCATCCGGGTCCTCGCCTCGTACGGCGACCTCGACGCGCTCCCCGACGACGTCCGCACCACTGCCACGCCCCCCGCGATCGCGCCCATCGAGCACTGCTTCGGCGCCTCCGACGGCCCCAAGCCCCCGATCCCCGGCTCCAGCGCCATCACGGAGCGGCTCGACCTCAAGCTCGACCCGGCCACCGTCGGCTGGGCGATCGGCGCGCCGTCGGGCAAGGGTGAGATGCGCGCCTGGTTCGGCCTCGCCGACGGCCGCGCGCCCGACGCGCTCTCCCTGCTCCTCACCGTCGACGCGCTGCCGCCGACCTCCTTCGAGCTGGGCCTCAAGGGCTGGACGCCGACCGTCGAGCTCACCACCCACATCCGGTGCCGCCCGGCCCCCGGCCCGCTGCGCGTCTCCATCACCACGCGCAACCTCGCCGGCGGCTTCCTGGAGGAGGACGCGGAGGTCTGGGACAGCGCGGACCGGCTCGTCGCCCAGTCCCGCCAACTGGCCCGAGCGCCGCGCGGCTGAGGCCGGCGCCCGCCTGGGAGCCGCCCCCTTCCACCACCCCGGGGTTGACCTCGGCCGGTGACGTCCGACAGGTTGCCCTCCCTCCTGCTGCTCCTCCGGACCCCCGGGGCCTGGTCCCCGTCACGGACCTCGCCGAGCGCCTCGACGCCTCCGTACGCACCAGCTACGGGGCGTCGAGGCGCTCTCGGCGTCCGGTGTGCCCGTGTTCGCCGAAGCGGCGTCGTCCCGCAGCCGACCGGACCCGTTGCCTCGACACGGCGGCATCGCCCTCCTGCCCGGCTTCCGTTCGGATGTCACGGGGCCGACGGCCTTCGAGTCCCGTGCCCTGTTCGTGCGCGCCGCCCAGGACGCCGCCCGCGGCCTCGGCCTCGACCGAGCCCCGGCTCCGCCCTGCGCAGGATGGCCGCTCTCCCCGAACCCCACCGGCCCACCGCCGAACTGACGAGCCGCCACATACTCGACGACCCGGCACGGCGCCGGGAAGGCGCCGAACTGGCCCAGGTGTGGGAGCAACTGCGCCGCCGCGTGGAGAACCGCCCGCCCGGTGTCCTGGTGCGGGCCCGGGGCCGGCACGAACGCCTGGACCGTTTCTCCGCCTTCACGGCGACCGCCCCGACGTGGCCGCCGGGGGAGCCCGAAGGGGAGCCGACGGAGGTGGCACCGGCCCCGCCACAGCCTTCCCCGAACCGGGCGACGCCCGCCCACTGCTTGCCCTGGGCGGCAGTATGGAGGTCCTGGAACCACCGGACGCGCGCACCCTGCCGGCGGAGGCGGCAGCAGAAATCCTCGCCGTGCGCGCAGATCCTCGCCGAGGGAACTCCCACGCCGCGCCGCGGCCGACGACCGCGCCGACGGGCCCTGCGGCCGGCCTCCTCGACCGCTTGGCGCCACGCCCCGCCCGCGCCCAACCCGCCAAAGGCCGGCCCACCCTCCCCGGGCCCCCGACCAACCGCCCCCCACGCCCTCGTAGAATCGAGGCACCATGGCTTACCTCGACCACGCCGCGACCACGCCCATGCTTCCCGAGGCGATCGAGGCGATGAACGCCCAGCTCGCCGTCACGGGCAACGCCTCCTCCCTCCACGCGGCCGGGCGGCGCGCCCGGCGGGCCGTCGAGGAGGCGCGCGAGACCCTCGCCGCCGCCCTGGGCGCCCGGCCGAGCGAGGTGGTCTTCACCTCCGGCGGAACCGAGGCCGACAACCTCGCCGTCAAGGGCCTGTACTGGGCCCGGCGCGACACCGACCCCGCCCGCACCCGCGTCCTCGCGAGCCCCGTCGAGCACCACGCCGTGCTCGACGCGGTGGACTGGCTCGCCACCCACGAGGGCGCCACCGTCGAGTACCTTCCGGTCGACCGGTACGGCCGTGTCCACCCCGACGCCCTGCGCGAGGCGATCGCGCGTGAGCCCGAGACCGTCGCGCTCGCCACCGTCATGTGGGCGAACAACGAGATCGGCACGATCATGCCGATCCGAGAACTCGCCGACGTGGCCCGCGAGTTCGACGTCCCGATGCATGCCGACGCCGTCCAGGCCTTCGGCCAGATCCCTGTCGACTTCGCCGCCTCCGGCCTCGCCGCCTTGACCGTCTCCGGCCACAAGATCGGCGGACCCTACGGCATCGGAGCACTGCTCCTGGGCCGCGAGTACAGCCCCGTACCCGTCCTGCACGGCGGCGGCCAGGAGCGCCATGTCCGCTCCGGCACCCTCGATGTACCCGCCATCGCCGCCTTCGCCGTCGCGGGCCGGCTCGCCGCAGAGCGACGCGAGGAGTTCGCCCGCGAGATCGGCGCCCTGCGCGACGAGCTCGTCGCCGCCGTCCACGCCGCCGTCCCCGATGCCATCCTCGGCGGCGACCCGGACGACCGGCTCCCCGCCAACGCCCACTTCACCTTCCCCGGCTGCGAGGGCGACTCCCTGCTCCTGCTGCTCGACGCCCAGGGCATCGAGTGCTCCACCGGCTCCGCCTGCACCGCCGGCGTCGCCCAGCCCAGCCACGTCCTGCTCGCCACCGGCACCGACCCGGACCTCGCCCGGGGCACCCTGCGCTTCACCCTCGGCCACACCTCCACCAAGGAGGAGGTCGCGGCGGTCGCCGCGGCCATCGGCCCGGCCGTCGAGCGGGCCCGCACCGCCGGCCTGGTCTGACGAGTCAGGAGTTCCGTCGGGCGTCCACCCGGGCGGCCTTCGCTCAGGCGACCTTCTTCGAAGCCTCCCGTACCAGCTTCATGTAGCGGTCCCAGTCCCAGTGCGGCCCGGGGTCCGTGTGATCGGTCCCGGGCACCTCGACATGTCCGATGATGTGCTCCCGGTCGACGGGGATGCCGTACCGGGCGCATATCCCGGCCGTCAGCCGCGCCGACGACGCGTACATCGCCGGCGTGAAGTCCTGCGGCCGGTCGACGAAGCCCTCGTGCTCTATCCCGACGCTCCGCTCGTTCATGTCCCGGTTCCCGGCGTGGAACGCCACATCGAGCTCGCGGATCATCTGCGCCACATGCCCGTCCTTGCGGACGACGTAGTGCGTGGCGGCGCCGTGTCCCGGATTCTTGAAGACCTTCAGCGCGCTCGCGTAGCTGCCCTGGACGACATGGATCACCACCCGGTCGATCGTGTAGTCGGCGGGCCGGTCGGCCCGCCGCCAGTTCGCCCGGGACGCGGCCGACCAGTCGGCCCCCTTGTGGTCGAGCTCGCCCTCCACCCGGTCCTTCTCGGTGCCGGGCAGCCGCCACCAGGCGCGCGCCAGCTCGTCGCGGGCCAGCGCCGCCGTACCCAGCACGGCCACGCCGCCGCCGAGCAGGACGGCTCGACGCCCCACCCCCCGCTTCTTGTCAGTCCCCATGTGAACGTGAACGCATACTCACGCGACCACGGTTCCCGGAGCCCCGTACCCTGGTAGGGCTATGACTCAGACTCCGCCGCCGCGCCCCCTCCGTGTACTCGCCGCCATGTCCGGCGGAGTGGACTCCGCCGTCGCCGCCGCCCGCGCCGCCGAAGCCGGGCACGACGTGACCGGGGTGCACCTGGCGCTCTCCGCGAACCCGCAGTCGTTCCGTACCGGCGCGCGCGGCTGCTGCACCATCGAGGACTCCCGCGACGCCCGCCGCGCGGCCGACGTCATCGGTATCCCCTTCTACGTCTGGGACCTCGCCGAGCGGTTCCGCGAGGACGTCGTCGACGACTTCGTCGCGGAGTACGAGGCGGGCCGCACCCCCAACCCGTGCCTGCGCTGCAACGAGAAGATCAAGTTCGCTGCGCTGCTCGACAAGGCGCTCGCGCTCGGCTTCGACGCGGTCTGCACCGGCCACTACGCCACGGTCGTGCTCAACGAGGACGGCTCGCGCGAGCTGCACCGGGCCTCCGACATGGCCAAGGACCAGTCGTACGTCCTCGGTGTCCTGGACGAGAAGCAGCTCGCCCACGCGATGTTCCCGCTCGGCGACACCCTCACGACCAAGGACGAGATCCGGGCGGAGGCGGAGCGCCGCGGGCTCGCGGTGGCGAAGAAGCCCGACAGCCACGACATCTGCTTCATCGCCGACGGCGACACCCAGGGCTTCCTCACCTCCCGGCTGGGCCGGGCGGAGGGCGACATCGTCGACGAGTCGGGGACGAAGGTGGGTACCCACGAGGGTGCGTACGGCTTCACCATCGGCCAGCGCAAGGGCCTGCGGATCGGCCACCCGGCGCCGGACGGCAAGCCGCGCTACGTCCTGGACATCTCGCCGGTGAACAACACGGTCACGGTGGGCCCGGTCGAGGCGCTCGACGTCACCGGCCTCACGGCGATCAAGCCCCGCTGGTGCGGCACGGCCCCGGAGGGCTCCGGCCGCTACACCGCCCAGCTGCGCGCCCACGGCGGCGAGACGGCGGTGACGGCCGCCCTGGAGGACGGCGAGCTGACGGTCACGTTCGACGAGCCGGTCCGGGGCGTGGCCCCCGGCCAGGCGATCGTGCTGTACGACGGCACGCGTGTGGTGGGCTCGGCGACGATCGCGACGACGGTACGGAGCACGGCGGCGACGGTCTGACGCCGTAGCGGCGATCCGACCCCGAAGGCCACCGCCCCTCACTCCTACTCCTCCTCGAAGAACTCCTCCAGGACCGGCGCCAGGACGTGCGGTGCCACCTGGTGCGTCTGGCCCGTCAGCGTGCGGTGGCGTCCGCGGGGGAGGGACGTCGAGACGGCGTGGGCGGCCCGGCGCATCCAGGCGGGGCTCGCGCCGCCGTCGACCACCAGCACGCGCGCGTGGAGCCGCCGCAGGCGCTTGGCCGGCACCGCACCGTCGCCCAGCAGCGCGTGGTCGTAGGCCAGGGTGTGCGCCACGGCCTCGAGCCGTGGCCACTCCGCCCCGCCGCGCATCCCGGCCAGCGCCCCCGGCGCTATCGCGTCGGCGAGGAAGAGTTCGAGCGCCGCCGCCCGCTGCCCCCGGTCGAGGAGATCCGTCAGCCGGCGCCGGTGCGCGGTGTACGTCTGGCGCGCCCCGGCCTCCGCCGAGAACGGCGGCTCGTAGACCGACAGGCGGTCGATCGGCAGCCCTGCGCCCGCCGCGGCCAGCGCCAGTGCCCCGCCCGACGACGTGCCGTGCACGATCACCCGGCCACCCACCTCGTCGATCAGCGTCGCCAGATCGTCGATCTCCCGCTCCACGGTGTACGGGCCGGTGTCGCCGCTCCCGCCTCGCCCCCGCCGGTCGTAGGTCACCACAGAGAAGCGCGGTGCGAGGAGGTCGGCCAAGGGCGCCTCGGTCGCGGCGGTGCACAGGGCCCCGCCCACCAGGACCACCGGCTGTCCCTCACCGCACCGCTCGTACGCGATCCGGGTGCCGTCCCCCGATGTGACCCGGCCCCGGGACCTGCTCAGCGTGCTGTTCACCTCGTCCATGCCGGATAGGACCGGAGCCGCTTCCGGAACTCATCGCGACTCGGCGGGATTTCCCGGAAATTCTTGGAAGTCGCAGGTCGGCGCCTACCGTGGAGGCCATGAACATCTGCGTCTTCCTCTCCGCCGCCGACCTCGACGAGCGCTACACCGCCCCCGCCCGCGACTTCGCGGAACGCCTCGGAAAGGCCGGCCACACGCTGGTGTGGGGCGGCTCCGACGTCGGTCTGATGAAGGTCGTCGCGGACGGCGTCGAGGAGGCGGGCGGCCGGCTCGTCGGCGTCTCGGTCGACTTCCTGGCCGCCAAGGCCCGGCCGGCCGCGGACGAGATGATCATCGCCAAGGACCTCGCCGAGCGGAAGGCGCTGCTTCTGGCCAAGTCCGACGCGATCGTGGTCATGGTCGGCGGCACCGGCACCCTCGACGAGGCCACCGAGGTCCTGGAGCTGAGGAAGCACGGCAAGCACACCAAGCCGGTGGTACTGCTGAACACGGCCGGGTTCTACGACGGCCTGAAGACCCAGTTCCACCGCATGGAGGCCGAGGGCTTCCTGCCCCTGCCGCTGACGGACCTGGTCTTCTTCGCCGAGGACGGCGTGTCCGCTCTGGCCTACCTGGAGGATGCGACTTCGACGGCTGCCGCCGGGGGCATCGCCGCACAGTGATGGGACCATGGTCCCCATGGCTACACATGTGATCACCGGGGCTGGTTCCGGCATCGGCGCCGCCGTCGCCCGTCGTCTGCACGCGCGCGGGGACGAGCTCGTGCTCCACGCGCGCGATGCCGGCCGGGCCAAGGAGCTCGCCGCCGAGTTCCCCGGCGCCAGAACACTCGTCGGAGACCTCGCCGACCCCGACCGGCTCTCCTGGGCGTTCTCGCACCAGAGCCTGCCCGAGCGGGTCGACACCCTTCTGCACATCGCCGGCGTCGTCGACCTCGGGCCGGTCGGCGACCTCACCCCGAAGACCTGGCGCCACCAGCTCAACGTCAACCTCGTCGCCCCCGCCGAACTGACCCGGCACTTCCTGCCCCAGCTGCGCGTCTCCCAGGGACACGTGGTCTTCGTCAACTCCGGCGCCGGGCTCAACGCCCATGCCGAGTGGAGCGCCTACGCCGCCTCCAAGCACGGTCTGAAGGCGCTCGCCGACTCCCTGCGCCACGAGGAGCACGGCAACGGGGTGCGCGTCACCTCGGTCTACCCGGGGCGGACCGCCAGCCCGATGCAGGCCAAGGTGCACGCGCAGGAGGGCAAGGAGTACGACCCCTCCCGGTGGATCGACCCGGAGTCCGTCGCGACGACGATCATCACGGCCATCGATCTGCCGCGCGACGCCGAGATCAACGACCTGACAGTCCGTCCGGGACGGTAGGAACAGTGAGCGAGACCAGCGAGCAGGCAGCGTTCACCTGGGGGCCCGCCACCGGCGTCGGCTCCATGCCCGGCGGCGACGCCCGCGAGGCGGCCAAGACGGTCACGGGCTCCTTGGAGGGCTTCCCCTACCTGGCGGAGCTCCCGGCCCGCGGGCCCGGCGCCGACATGATCGGGCGGACCATCGGGATGCTCGTCGAGATGTACGCGCACGTGGAGCCGAGCGGGTGGCGGGTCAGCGACCGGCCGGGCCGCGACACCCGGCGCGCCCACTCCTGGCTCGGCGAGGACCTCGACGCCCTCGAGGAGTTCACCCAGGGTTACGAAGGCCCGCTCAAGGTCCAGGTCGTGGGCCCCTGGACGCTCGCCACCGCCCTGGAGCGGCGCGGCGGCGAGGCGGCGCTCGGCGACCCCGGCGCCTGCCGGGACCTCGTGGGCTCCCTCGCCGAGGGGCTGCGCGACCACCTCGCCGATCTCCACAAGCGGGTCCCCGGTGCCCGGCTCGTCCTCCAGCTCGACGAGCCCTCCCTGACGTCCGTGCTGCGTGGACAGGTCCGTACCGCCAGCGGCTACCGCACCTACCGCGCCATCGACCGGCAGGTCGTCGAGAGCGCCCTGCGCGAGATCATCGCGGTGCACGACGGCCCGGTCGTCGTGCACTCCTGCGCCCCCGACGTCCCGTTCGGACTGCTGCGCCGTGCCGGCGTCGCCGGGGTCTCGTTCGACTTCGGGCTGCTCACCGAACGTGACGAGGAGCCCATCGGCGAGGCGGTGGAGTCCGGCACGAAGCTCTTCGCGGGCGTGGTGTCCTCGACCGACGCCCCATTGTCGGACCCGGGCGGTAGCGTCATGGGTGTCAGGACGCTGTGGCGCAGGCTGGGGCTGAATCCGGGGACTCTCGCCGAGTCCGTCGTGGTCACTCCGACGTGCGGGCTCGCGGGTGCTTCGCCGGCATACGCCCGGGCGGCGCTCGCCCACTGCGCCCGGGCGGCGAGATCGCTCGCGGACAACCCTGAGTGACGGGGTCCGAGTCAACGGGAGGACGAGTAACGGTGGCAGTCGAACAGGGGGCCCTGCCCGCCGAGGCACGGGAGAAGCACGCCGAGCTGGCCGAGCAGGTCGAGGAGCACCGCTTCCGGTACTACGTGAAGGACCAGCCCGTCATCAGCGACGGCGAGTTCGACAGGCTCCTGCGCTCCCTCGAGGCGCTGGAGGAGGAGTATCCCGAGCTGCGCACGCCGGACTCGCCGACCCAGAAGGTCTCGGGGGACTACGAGACGGGCCTGGCCAAGGTCGACCACCGCGAGCGCATGTACTCGCTGGACAACGCCTTCGACGACGCCGAGCTGTCCGCCTGGGCGGAGCGGGTGGCCAAGGACGTCGGCACGTCCGCGTACCACTTCCTGTGCGAGCTCAAGGTCGACGGCCTCGCGATCAACCTGACGTACGAGAAGGGCCGGCTCACCCGGGCCGCCACCCGGGGCACCGGCGTCACCGGTGAGGACATCACGCCCAACGCCCGGACCATCCACGGCATCCCGGACCGGCTGTCCGGCGACCGGATCCCGGACCTGGTGGAGATCCGGGGCGAGGTCTACTTCCCGATGGAGGCCTTCGCCGACCTCAACGCCCGCCGGGTGGCGGCCGGCGAGCAGCCGTACGCGAACCCGCGGAACTCCGCCTCCGGTTCGCTGCGGCAGAAGGACCCGAAGATCACGGCCACGCTCCCGCTGCGCATGGTGGTCCACGGCATCGGCGCCCGCGAGGGCTTCGACATCGACCGCCTCAGCCAGGCCTACGACCTGCTGCGTGAATGGGGCCTGCCGACCGCCCAGCACAACCGGGTGGTCGGCTCGCTCGACGCGGTACGGGAGTTCATCGCGTACTTCGGCGAGAACCGGCACTCCGTCGAGCACGAGATCGACGGGGTCGTCGTCAAGCTGGACGAGATCCCGCTCCAGGGCCGGCTCGGCTCCACCGCGCGCGCCCCGCGCTGGGCCATCGCCTGGAAGTACGCGCCGGAGGAGGTCAACACCAAGCTGGTCGACATCAAGGTCGGCGTCGGCCGGACGGGCCGGGTCACCCCGTACGCCCAGGTCGAGCCGGTCAAGGTCGCAGGCTCGGAGGTCGAGTTCGCCACCCTCCACAACCAGGAGGTGGTGAAGGCCAAGGGCGTGCTGATCGGCGACACGGTCGTGCTGCGCAAGGCCGGTGACGTCATTCCGGAGATCCTCGGCCCGGTCGCCGATCTGCGGGACGGCACCGAGCGGGAGTTCGTGATGCCGGCCGAGTGTCCGGCATGCGGGACACCGCTGCGGGCCATGAAGGAGGGCGACATCGATCTGCGCTGCCCCAACGCGCGGACCTGCCCGGCCCAGTTGCGTGAACGTCTCTTCTACCTGGCCGGCCGCGAGTGCCTGGACATCGAGAACTTCGGCGCGGTCGCAGCAGCGGCGCTGACCCGCCCGCTGGTGCCCTCCGAGCCGCCGCTCGTCGACGAGGGCGATCTCTTCGACCTCACCATCGAGCAGCTCCTTCCCATCAAGGCGCACGTCCTCGACCAGGACAGCGGGCTGCCCAAGCGGGACCCGAAGACCGGTGAGGAGAAGGTCGTCACCGTCTTCGCCAACCAGAAGGGCGAGCCGAAGAAGAACGCGCTCGCGATGCTGGCGAACATCGAGGCGGCGAAGGCGCGGCCGCTCGCCCGGTTCATCAACGGCCTGTCGATCCGCCATGTCGGGCCGGTGGCGGCCCAGGCGCTGGCCCGCGAGTTCCGCTCGCTGGAGCGGATCGAGCAGGCGACCGAGGAGGAGCTGGCGGCCGTCGACGGCGTCGGCGGGATCATCGCGGCCGCGGTGAAGGACTGGTTCTCCGAGGAGTGGCACCGGGAGATCGTGCGCAAGTGGCGCGCCGCCGGGGTCACGTTCGAGGACGAGGGCGCCGGCGAAGAGCAGGGGCCGCGTCCGCTGGAGGGAATGACCGTCGTCGTGACCGGCACCCTGCAGAACTTCACCAGGGATGGCGCAAAAGAGTCGCTCCAGAACCTCGGGGCGAAGGTGACCGGTTCCGTTTCGAAGAAGACCGACTTCGTGGTCGTCGGTGACAACCCTGGTTCGAAGTACGACAAGGCGATGCAGCTGAAGGTTCCGGTTCTGGACGAGGACGGCTTCGCGGTGCTGCTCGCAGAGGGTCCCGAGGCCGCTCGGGAGGCGGCCGTCCCCGTAGCGGGATAGGCGGGAGAGAGGCAAGGGACAGCCGGGAACGTCACCCGTTCGGCGCATACCAGATCCTTAGGGGTGGCCGGGTCGCATTCGGGCAAGACATGGAGAGCGCTGCCCGTCGGAGCCCTCCGCGGCCTACTGTTGAGACCGTGCGTCTGCCGTGCACGGCCGTGTGAGGGCTCTGCCGGTCGTGGAGGCATGACAACGGCCCATCGCGTTGCGACGGCACCGCCGGCTGTGAGAGGGACGGAATGAAACCGACCGAGAGTGCCGCCCCGGTCTCACGGCCGCGTGGCCGTGAGACCTTCGTGGGCATCACCTCCGGGCTTCCCGGAGTCGTGGTGGGCATCGCCGCCGTCGTGCTCGCCACCGGGTTCTACCGGGCCCTGAGCACCGGCCACGGACTCTTCCCCGGCGGTGCCGCGGGCTGGTCCCTCGCCGTCCTCACCGGGCTCATCGTCGGACATCTGGTCGCCCTCGGCCGCGACCGCTGGTGGGGCGGAACCGGCTCCGGCGCCGCCCTCACCCTCGCGGTCCTGCTGCTCTACGGTTGGGTGCCCGCCGGCCTCGTCTCCATGGCCGTCGTCGTCCTGGTCGGTGCGGCCCGCCGCCACCGCTGGCGCCAGGGACTCCTGCACGGCGCCGTGGACGTCCTCGGCATCGGCGCCGCCGCCCTGGTCCTCGCCGGCTTCGGGGACGTACCGACCGTGGAGAGCCCCTGGCAGCCCCTCGACTGGGGGATCGCCGACGTACCGGAAGTCGCGCTCGCCGCGGCCGCCTACCTCGCGGTGACCCGGCTGCTCCTCTGGTACGCCCTCTCGCCCCAGGGCGGCGGCCTGCCGACCGTCGCCCGCACGGCCCTGCTCCGGCAGGGACTCGTCGCGGTCGCGCTGCTCGGCATCGCCCCGCTGATCTGCGTCGTCGCGGTCTCCCAGCCGGTCCTGCTGCCGCTCTTCGCCGTCCCGCTCATCGCCCTCGACTCCACCCTCTGGATCGCCCGCGCCCGCGCCGAGGAGCAGCTGCGCGACCCGCTCACCGGACTGCCGAACCGCCAGTGGCTCCTGGAGCGGGCCTGGACGGCCCTCGAGGAGGCCGAGGGGGAGGGCGCGCGCTCCGCCCTCGTCCTGATCGACCTCGACCGTTTCCGATCGGTCAACGACACCCTGGGGCATCTCGCCGGAGACCGGCTGCTGCTCCAGATCGCCGAGCGACTCAAGCTCGCCCTGCCGCGCGGGGCGGAGGCCGCGCGGCTCGGCGGCGACGAGTTCGCCGTCCTGCTCCCCACCGCCGACTCCACCACCAGCGCCCAGCGCGTAGCCCGCCACCTCGTCGCCGAACTCTCCTCGCCGCTCGACCTCGACGGGCTCACGCTCGTCCTGGAGGCCAGCGCCGGCGTCGCCGTCTTCCCCGACCACGCCCTCGACGCCGAGGGGCTGCTGCGCCGGGCCGACGTGGCGATGTACCAGGCCAAGCGGGACCGTACGGGCGTGGAGGTGTACGAGTCGAAGCGCGACTCCAACACCCCCGACCGGCTCGGACTCCTCGGCGACCTGCGCCGAGCCCTGGACGCCGGCGAGGTCGAGCTCCACTACCAGCCCAAGGTCCGCTTCGACGGACAGGTCGCCGGCCTCGAGGCCCTGGTGCGCTGGGTGCACCCCGAGCGCGGCCGGGTCCCCCCGGACGAGTTCATCGCGATCGCCGAGTCCTCGGGCCTGATGCCCCACCTCACCGAGTACGTCCTCGAGACCGCGCTCGCGCAGGTCGCCCGGTGGCGAGCCCAGGGGTTGAACGTTCCTGTCGCCGTCAACGTCTCCCCCCGCGACGTCCACACCCCCGGCTTCGCCGGTGCCGTCGCCGCCCGCCTGGCCCGCCACGGGGTCCCGGCCGGCGCCCTGCAACTGGAGATAACGGAGCACGTGCTCCTGGAGGACCCGCAGCGGGCCGCGGACACCATGGCCGGCCTGACCGGCCACGGCGTGAAGATGTCCCTCGACGACTTCGGCACCGGCTACTCCTCCCTCGTGCACCTGCGGCGTCTCCCGGTGAGCGAGCTCAAGATCGACCGCTCCTTCGTCGCCCGGCTCGCCGTCGACGCCGAGGACGCCGAGATCGTCCGCTGCACCCTCGACCTCGCCCACTCGCTCGGCCTCCTCGTCGTCGCGGAGGGCGTCGAGGACGACGAGACCTGGGAGCGCCTGCGGGACCTGGGCTGCGACGCCGTCCAGGGCTGGCTGGTCGCCGCTGCGATGCCGCCCGGCGAGACCACGGCCTGGCTCCGCGCCCGCGGCGAGCACGGCTGGCGCCGTCCCTCGGAGGAGGCCGCCCTCCAGGCCGCCGACCAGCCCACCGGACATGTGGTGCAGTAGCGGTCCGACGCCTCGGGGGCGCGCCCCCGAGGCAGCCGCGGCAAACCGTTTCACGGGTAGAGGTGCGGGCCCCATAGGATTGAGCCCAACACCATCAAACTCACCCCGTGAGGATCGCATGCCTGGCATCACGCGCGAGGAGGTCGCCCACCTCGCACGGCTGGCGCGTCTGGAGCTGAAGGGCGAAGAGCTCGATCACTTCGCCGGTCAGCTCGACGACATCATCGGCGCGGTCGCCCGCGTCTCCGAGGTCGCCGACCAAGACGTTCCGCCGACCTCCCACCCGCTGCCGCTGACGAACGTCATGCGCGCGGACGAGGTCCGTCCGTCGCTCACCCCCGAGCAGGCGCTCTCCGGCGCCCCGGCCCAGGAGCAGCAGCGTTTCAAGGTGCCGCAGATCCTGGGGGAGGACTAATCACATGACGGACAGCACCATCATCAAGCTCACGGCTGCCGAGATCGCCGGGAAGATCGCCGCGGGCGAGCTCACCGCGGTCCAGGTGACCGAGGCCCACCTCGCCCGTATCGAGGCCGTCGACGAGAAGGTCCACGCCTTCCTGCACGTCGACCGGGAGGGCGCCCTCGCCCAGGCCCGCGCCGTGGACGAGAAGCGCGCCAAGGGCGAGAAGCTCGGCCCGCTGGCCGGCGTCCCCCTCGCGCTCAAGGACATCTTCACCACCGTCGGCATCCCGACGACCGTCGGCTCGAAGATCCTCGAAGGCTGGATCCCGCCGTACGACGCGACGCTGGTCAAGAAGCTGAAGGCCGCAGACGTCGTCATCCTCGGCAAGACCAACATGGACGAGTTCGCCATGGGGTCCTCCACCGAGAACAGCGCCTACGGCCCCACCGGCAACCCCTGGGACCTGACCCGGATCCCCGGCGGCTCCGGCGGTGGCTCCTCCGCCGCCCTCGCCGCGTACGAGGCCCCGCTCGCCATCGGCACGGACACCGGCGGCTCGATCCGCCAGCCCGCCGCCGTCACCGGCACCGTCGGCGTCAAGCCGACCTACGGTGGCGTCTCCCGCTTCGGCATGGTGGCCTTCTCCTCCTCCCTCGACCAGGGCGGGCCCTGCGCCCGTACGGTCCTGGACGCGGCGCTGCTCCACGAGGCCATCGCCGGACACGACCCGCTGGACTCGACCTCCATCGACGCCCCGGTCCCGCCGGTCGTCGAGGCGGCCCGCAACGGCTCCGTCGCCGGAATGCGCGTCGGTGTCGTCAAGCAGTTCCGTGGCGAGGGCTACCAGGCCGGTGTCGTACAGCGCTTCGACGAGTCCGTCGAGCTGCTGACGTCGCTGGGCGCCGAGATCGTCGAGCTGGACTGCCCGACCTTCGACCTCGCTCTTTCGGCGTACTACCTGATCGCGCCGTCGGAGTGCTCCTCCAACCTGGCCCGTTTCGACGCCATGCGCTATGGCCTGCGGGTCGGCGACGACGGCACCAAGTCGGCAGAGGACGTCACCGCCCTCACCCGTGAGGCCGGCTTCGGCGACGAGGTCAAGCGCCGCATCATCCTCGGTACGTACGCGCTGAGCTCCGGCTACTACGACGCCTACTACGGCTCGGCGCAGAAGGTCCGCACCCTCATCACCCGCGAGTTCGAGAAGGCCTTCGAGCAGGTGGACGTGATCGTCTCCCCGACGACCCCCACCACCGCCTTCCCGATCGGCGAGCGCGCCGACGACCCGATGGCGATGTACCTCGCGGACCTGTGCACCATCCCGACCAACCTGGCCGGCAACTCCGCCATGTCACTGCCCTGCGGTCTCGCGCCGGAGGACGGTCTGCCGGTCGGTCTGCAGATCATCGCCCCCGCCATGAAGGACGACCGGCTGTACAAGGTCGGCGCCGCCGTCGAGGCCGCCTTCGTGGAAAAGTGGGGTCACCCGCTGCTTGAGGAGGCTCCGTCGCTGTGAGTGCCATGGCAAAGAAGGCCAAGAACTTCAAGAAGTCGAAGACCGGCGTCTACGTCTCGCTGGCGACCACCGCGTTCGGTGCCATCAGCGTCGCGAAGCAGGCCAAGATGGCCCGCAACGACAACGACATGCTGCGGCTGATCGACTCCGCCGTGTCCGCCGCCGCCATCGTTACCGGCCTGGCGATCCTCTACCGGGAGCTGAAGCGCCTGGGCGACGACGACGTCCTGCTGGGCTGAGAGGGAAAGTCTCACTGTGACCGTCACTGAACTGCTGTCGTACGACGCGGCGCTCGCTGCGTACGACCCCGTCATGGGCCTGGAGGTCCATGTCGAACTCGGTACGAAGACCAAGATGTTCTGCGGCTGCTCGACCGAGCTGGGTGCCGAGCCCAACTCGCAGACCTGCCCCACCTGTCTCGGTCTGCCCGGCTCGCTGCCGGTCGTCAACGCGATCGGCGTCGAGTCGGCCGTCAAGATCGGTCTCGCGCTGAACTGCGAGATCGCCGAGTGGTGCCGCTTCGCCCGGAAGAACTACTTCTATCCGGACATGCCGAAGAACTTCCAGACCTCGCAGTACGACGAGCCGATCGCCTTCAACGGCTATCTGGACGTCCAGCTGGAGGACGGGGAGATCTTCCGCGTGGAGATCGAGCGCGCCCACATGGAGGAGGACACCGGCAAGTCGCTGCACGTCGGTGGTGCCACCGGCCGCATCCACGGCGCGTCCCACTCCCTGCTCGACTACAACCGGGCCGGCATCCCGCTCATCGAGATCGTCACCAAGCCCATCGAGGGTGCGGGCGAGCGCGCTCCCGAGGTCGCCAAGGCGTACGTCGCCGAGCTGCGCGAGCTGATCCGTGCGCTGGACGTCTCCGAGGCGCGCATGGACAAGGGCCAGATGCGCTGCGACGTGAACCTGTCGCTGCGCCCGCACGGCACCAAGGTCTTCGGCACCCGCTCGGAGACGAAGAACGTCAACTCGCTCCGTTCGGTGGAGCGGGCGGCGCGCTTCGAGATCCAGCGCCACGCGGCCGTCCTGCAGTCGGGCGGCACGATCGTGCAGGAGACCCGTCACTTCCACGAGGAAGACGGCTCCACCACGTCCGGCCGGATCAAGGACAACGCGGAGGACTACCGGTACTTCCCGGAGCCCGACCTCGTCCCCGTCGCCCCGGCCCGTGAGTGGGTCGAGGAGCTGCGCGCCGGGCTGCCCGAGCTGCCGCGCGTGCGCCGCAACCGGCTCCGCGAGGAGTGGGGCGTGTCGGAGCACGACATGCAGTCGATCCTCAACGCGGGCGCGGTCGACCTCATCGTCGCGACCACGGACGCCGGTGCTCCGGCGGACCAGGCCCGCAAGTGGTGGATGGGTGAACTGGCCCGCTCCGCCAACGAGTCGGGCACGGCCCTGGACGAGCTGCCGATCACCCCGGCGCAGGTCGCCCGGGTGACCGAGCTGGTGGCCTCCGGCGACCTCACCGACAAGCTGGCCCGCCAGGTCATCGAGGGCGTGCTGGCCGGCGAGGGCGGCCCGGACGAGGTCGTCGAGAAGCGCGGCCTGAAGGTCGTCTCCGACGAGGGCGCGCTCGGCACGGCGGTCGACGAGGCCATCGCGGCCAACGCGGCCATCGCCGACAAGATCCGCGGCGGCAAGGTCGCGGCGGTCGGCGCCCTGGTGGGCGCGGTCATGAAGGCAACCCGCGGCCAGGCGGACGCGGCGCGCGTGAAGGACCTGATCCTGGAGAAGCTGGGCGTCAGCGAGGGCTGATCGGCTGCTTTCGTACAAGGGCGGCCCGCACCGGAGGTTCCGGGGCGGGCCGCCCTTGTCATGGGGAGGGCCGGCCTTGATAGGCAAGTGGCTACTTGCCTATGGTGGTGGGTATGACGGAGGATGTCTTCAAGGCACTGGCCGATCCCACCCGTCGGCGCATCCTCGATGAGCTGGTGGAACGGGACGGTCAGACCCTGTTCGAGATATGCACACGGCTGGTGACGAAGCACGGTCTGGGGCTGTCCCGGCAGGCGATCAGCCAGCATCTCGCCGTACTGGAATCCGCGGGTCTGGTCGTCTCGCGGCGGCAGGGCCGCTACAAGTTCCACGATCTGAACACCGAACCCCTTGAGCGCATCGCGAGCCGGTGGCTCAGGCCCGAAACACCGGAGAGCACCCCATGAGGATCCACATCACCAGCGTCTTCGTCGACGACCAGGAGAAGGCCGAGCGCTTCTACACGGATGTACTGGGCTTCGTGAAGAAGCACGACGTCCCGCTGGGCACGGACCGGTGGCTGACCATGGTCTCGCCGGAAGACCCCGAGGGGACCGAACTGCTCCTCGAGCCCTCCCGCCATCCCGTGGTGCAGGCGTACAAGACGGGGCTGGCGAAGGACGGCATCCCGGCGGTCTCCTTCGCCGTGGACGACGTGCGGGCGGAGTTCGACCGACTGCGCGGGCTCGGCGTCCAGTTCACCCAGGACCCGCTGGAGATGGGCCCGTCCACCACGGCGGTCCTGGACGACACCTGCGGCAACCTGATCCAGATCGTGCACGTCAAGTAGAGGCGGCGGCCGCGGGGGCTCCGTGGCCGGAAATCGCTTGGACTTCCGTCACCGCCTGATGGACGTTCACCACCCCGCCGTCGTCGGGTCTTCTCACCGTCACTCGGTCTCACTACCGTCCCCCGCGTACCACCCAATGGCTCGAAGGCGAACCATTGGCCGTCGTCTGGAGGTCGTTCGTGTCACCCGAGATGTCTCGCAGAAGGCTCCTCGCACTGGGCGGTGGCGCCCTCGGTGTTGCCACCGCCGGATCGTTGCTCCCGCCGTCGTTGCAGGAGGCGATCGCCGCGGGGCCACCGGCCGGCGGGATGTCGGCGGTGAAGCACGTCGTGATCCTCATGCAGGAGAACCGGTCCTTCGACCACTACTTCGGCACCCTCCGCGGTGTCCGTGGATTCGGTGACCGCAACGCCATCGAGCTCCCCTCCGGCAAGCCGGTCTTCGAGCAGCCCGCCGCGCTCGACCGGACCGTGCTCCCGTTCCCGATCAGGAACGCGGCCGAGGCCCAGAAGAAGGACCTCCAGTACATCGGCGACCTCGACCACTCCTGGAGCGGTGGCTCCAAGGCGTGGCGCGACGGGTGGATGGACGGCTGGGTCTCCGCCAAGACCGCGGCGACGATGGCGTACTACGACCGCCAGGACATCCCGCTGCACCACGAGCTCGCCGACACCTTCACCATCTGCGACGCCTACCACTCCTCCATCCACACCTCGACGAGTCCCAACCGGAACCACCTGTGGTCCGGCTGGACCGGCTTCGAGGCCGACGGCAGCCGTGCCGTCACCAACGCCGCGTACGCCGAGGGCACCCACCCCGGCTACTCCTGGCCCACCTACGCCGAGCGTCTCGAAGCGGCCGGGCGGAGCTGGAAGACGTACACGGAGTGGGAGAACTTCACCGACAACAACATCGAGTTCTTCACCAGCTTCAAGAAGATCGCCCGCAAGGCGCTCGCCACCACCGGCGGGCACACCTTCATGGAGTCCTTCTACGCCGCTGTCCGCGACACGGAGGACGCCGCCGAACGGTCCCGGCTCCTCGCCGCCCTCGAGGACGGCGTCGCCACCCTCACCGCTGCCGAGCGCTCGCTCTTCGAGCGCGGACTGCGCCGCGTCGAGACCGGGAAGCTCGCCGACGCCTTCCGCGCCGATGTGGCCGCAGGGACGCTGCCGGAGGTCTCGTACCTCGTCCCCTCCGCGATCGACTCCGAGCACCCCGGCTCCTCCTCACCGATCGCCTCCGCCACCCTCGTCTACAAGGTGCTCGACGCCCTCGGCGCGCACCCCGACGTGTGGCGCCACACCGTCGTGCTGATCAATTACGACGAGAACGACGGCTTCTTCGACCACGTGCCGCCGCCCGTCCCGCCGGCGGACAACACGGACGAGCGCTACAAGGGTCTGCCCACCGGCCTCGGCATCCGCGTCCCGCTGCTCGTCGTCTCCCCCTGGTCGGTCGGCGGCTACGTCTGCTCCGAGACCTTCGACCACACCTCCGTGGTCCGCTTCCTGGAGAAGCTCACCGGCATCCAGGAGCCCAACATCACCCCGTGGCGCCGCGCCGTCACCGGCGACCTGACCTCCGCCTTCGACTTCCGCCGCGGGCACCGCCGGCCCGAGATCGAGCAGCCCGGCCCGATCCCGCCCTTCTCCGGCCGGTGGCGGCCGCAGCCCCCGCTCGTCCAGCAGATGCCGGTGCAGGAGCCGGGCACCCGCCCCGCCCGCCCGCTGCCGTACCAGCCGGACGCCGTCGCGAAGGTGGGGGAGAAGGAGATCACCGTCGCCCTGCGCAACAGCGGGAAGGCGAGTGTCCACTTCGCGCTCTATCCGTACGCCGGAGAGTTCACCGTCCCCCAGCACAAGGACGTAAGGGGCGCGGCGCACTGGGCGGTACCCCTCACCCGCGATCATTACCGGTTCACGATCACCGGTCCGAACGGCTTCCGCCGCGAGTTCGAGGGCCCGACGGCGGGCGGCGCCGAGGTCGCCTCGCATATCGACCATCATGACCGTGACCTGCATCTCACCGTACGGAACACGGGCGCCGCCCCGATCTCCTTCACCGTCCGCCCGCTCGGCTACGTCGACCGGGACGACCTCCGCGACTGGACCCGCACCGTCACCGTCAAGCCGGGCCGGGGCCGTACCGTCGTGCACTCCGCGGCCGACGCGCACGGCTGGTACGACGTCGAGGTGACCGCCCCCGGCGGCTTCCGGCGGCGGCTCATGGGGCACATCGAGAACGGGCGGGCGAGCGTCTCCGGCTGAGGCCGCCGACGAGACCTTCCGAACGCGCTGCGCGGGAGCCCAGGACCAAAGGCCTGAGCTCCCGCGCAGCCCTGTGAGTAACGACACGAAACGGGCAAAGGATCTCTTAAGGCTGCAACAGTGGCCTGACGTAGGTCATGCGTTCTTTGCGGGCAGTTCCCCGGTAAAGATCCACGAACCACCCACCAGGGAGCACGTCCTTTGGCAGCCATCGCACGGTGGTGCATCAAGCACCGCCTCGTCGTCGTTCTGCTCTGGCTCATCGCCCTCGGCGGAGCAGTCGCCGGCGCAGCGGTCGCGGGCAACGCGTACTCCAACGACTACGAGGTACCAGGCACCGAGTCCGGCCGTGCCACCGCTCTCCTCGATCAGGGGTTCCCCGGCGCGGGCGGTGACAGCGACACCATCGTCTGGCACACCGAGACGAGCAGTGTCCGCGCCACCGGCATCGAGCAGCGCATGACCGAGATGCTCGACGAGGTGGCCGAACTGCCCGGCATCGCGTCGGTGGCCTCCCCGTACGGGGACAGCCCGGCCGCCCAGGCGCAGATCAGCGAGGACGGGCGCACCGCCTACGCCGCGGTCACCTTCCACGAGCAGGCCGACGACATCCCGGAGGCCCAGGCCCAGGCGCTCGTCGACACGGCCCGCACGGCCGCGGGCGACGGCGTCCAGGTCGAACTCGGCGGCACCGCCATCGCCCTCACCGAGGCCCCCGGCGGACACACCGCCGAGGCCGTCGGCGTGGTCGTCGCGGCTGTCGTCCTCTTCCTCGCCTTCGGCTCGCTCGCCGCCTCCGCGCTCCCCATCGCCACCGCCCTCGTCAGCGTGGGCATCGCGTACTCCGGGATCGCGCTGCTCGGCCACGTCATCACGGTCGCCGACTTCGCGCCCATGCTGGGCCTGCTCATCGGCCTGGGCGTCGGCATCGACTACGCCCTGTTCATCGTCACCCGGCACCGCAAGGGCCTCAAACGTGGGCTCTCGGTCGCCGAATCCGCGCAGATCGCCGTCGCGACCACCGGCCGTGCCGTCGTCTTCGCGGGCGCGACCGTCTGCATCGCACTGCTCGGCATGCTGATCCTCAGGCTCAGCTTCCTCAACGGCGTCGCCATCGCCGCCTCACTGACCGTGGTCCTCACCGTCGCGGCCTCCATCACCCTGCTGCCCGCGCTGCTCTCCCTCATCGGCATGCGGGCGCTCAGCCGGCGCGAACGGCGGCATCTCGCCGAGCACGGCCCGCAGCCCGAGCTGCCGACCGGCTTCGCCGCCCGCTGGTCCGCCTTCGTGGAGCGCCACCCCAAGCTGCTCGGCGCGGTCGCCGCCGTCGTCATGCTGGTCCTGGCCCTGCCGACCCTCTCGCTCCATCTCGGTACGTCCGACCAGGGCAACGGCCCGGCCACGGCGACGACGCGGCAGGCGTACGACCTGCTGGCCGAAGGATTCGGGCCCGGAGTGAACGGGCCGCTCACCCTCGTCGCCCAGATCGACGGCGCCGACGACAGGGTCGCGCTCGCGGAGCTGCCGGCCGAGCTCGCGAACACCCGAGGCGTCGAGTCCGTCTCGCCGATCACGTACAGCAGCGCGGGCGACACGGCCGTCCTGACCGTCGTACCGGACTCCTCTCCGCAGTCGAAGGCGACGAGCGAGCTCGTCGACCGGCTGCGCGCGGACGTGCTGCCCTCGGCCGAGCAGGGCACCTCGCTGGACGTGCACGTCGGCGGCGTCACCGCCTCGTACGACGACTTCGCCGAGATCATCGTCGGCAAGCTGCCGCTCTTCGTGGGCGTCGTCATCGCGCTCGGCTGTCTGCTGCTCCTGCTCGCGTTCCGGTCGATCGGCATTCCGCTGAAGGCGGCGGCCATGAACGTGGCCGCCGTCGCCTCCTCCTTCGGGATCGTCGTCGCGATCTTCCAGTGGGGGTGGGGGAGCGAGCTGCTGGGGCTCGGCAGCGCCGGCCCGATCGAACCGTTCCTGCCCGTGATCATGGTGTCGGTGCTCTTCGGGCTCTCCATGGACTACCAGGTCTTCCTGGTCAGCCGGATGTACGAGGAGTGGCTGGAGACGGGCGACAACCGTCGGGCGGTCCGGGTCGGGCTCGCCGAGACCAGCCGGGTGATCAACTCCGCGGCGGTCATCATGATCTCCGTCTTCCTCGCCTTCGTGCTGAGCGGGGACCGGGTCATCGCGATGTTCGGCATCGCGCTCGCCGCCGCCGTCGCGCTCGACGCGTTCGTCCTGCGCACGCTGCTCGTCCCGGCGCTCATGCACATGCTCGGCGGGGCGAACTGGTGGCTGCCGCGCTGGCTCGACCGCCGACTGCCCAGGATCAGCATCGAACCCGCCGAGTCCCGTGCCGCAGCAGACGCGCGCGACGCCGAACGGGACGACGACCGTGCGAAGATCCCCCTGCAGCGTGTGACGGTTTCGAGCGCGGAGGACAACGAGGATGTTCGCGATATCGCTGGGTGACGACGGTGCGGTGCTGAAGCCTCTGGAGCCTTCGCACGCCGAGGAGTTCCTCACCCACATGAACCGCGGCCGGGAATACGTCGGGGAGCACATCGCGCTCCCCGACTTCGTGGCGGACCTCGACTCGGCCCGCTCCTTCCTCAAGGCGTACGCCGAGAAGGCCGCGAACGACGCCGGCCGGATCTACGGCATCTGGACCGGGGGCACCCTCGTCGGCGGCGTGCTCTTCCGCACGATGGACGTGACCCTCGGGACGGCCGAGGCCGGGTGCTGGCTGGAGCCGTCGGCGGTCGGCAAGGGCCTGGTCACCAGGGCCGCGCGCACCATCATCGACTGGGCGATCGTGGAGCGCTCCATCCACCGCGTCGAGTGGCTGGTCTCCTCGAAGAACGAGGCCAGCATCGCAGTGGCCCGGCGGCTCGGCATGACGAAGGACGGCGTGCTGCGGGAGAGCTACCCGTACCGCGGGCAGCGCCTCGACATGGAGGTCTGGTCGGTGCTCGCGCCGGAGTGGAAGACGCTCAGGGCCGGGCAGGCTTCTTAAGGCCCTTCTCATACGCGGCACCTAGCGTGCCGTGCATGACTGCCAAGACTGACGAGAACACGGAAGCCGAGAAGACCACGGAGGCCGTGCAGACCGAGGACACCGTGAAGACCACGGAGGCCGTGCAGACCGCGAAGACCGCGGAGGCCGTCGGCCCCGGCGACGGCCTCGACGCCGTCGACGAGCCGGACGAGCAGGGAGACCTGGACGACCTGGACGAGCTGGAGGCGGCCGACGAGGTCCCCGCCGCCTCCAGCGGCGTCGGCGCGGGCGCCGCGGCCGTCGTCTCCGCCGGCCTCGGGCTCGCCGCCCTGAGCGGCACCTGGGTCGGGAAGGTCGGCAGCGAGCGCGAGACGCTCATCGGCCAGATCAAGGCCCAGGGCGGCACCGCCGCCCAGCAGATCTCCGAGATCTACGGCGACGCCTGGCACACCACCGCACTCGTCAACGGCCTCTTCTCACTCCTCGCCCTGATCACCGCCGTGGTCGTCCTCACCCGTCCGCAGCGCCCCGTCTGGATCCGGGCCGTGGCCGTCGCCGGTGCCGTACTGGGCGGAATCGGACTGTTCCTGTCGGCGGGCATGTACTTCGACCTGTTCCTGAGTCTCCCGTCGGCGCCCTAAGTACCCCCTAGGACCCTCCTAAGGCCCCCCGTACCCCGAACATGCGGCACTCTCCCGATGTGGCGACACCCCCTGGGAAACGACAGTAGAGGCATCGCAAGGAGCGATACCGACACCAGGGAGCATCGAATGTTCGCGTACGAACTGCACCGCATGAACCACGACGAGCGCGTCCGTGAGGCCACCGCCGAGCGCCTGGCCCGCCAGGCCGTCAAGGCGCGGCGGGCCGCGAAGGAGGCCGCCCGGTCCGGAGGCCATGATTCCGAAGGGCGGGTGGGAGCCGAGCGAGGCCGCTTCGTCCGGGCCGCGTGACCCCCGTATGAGCACGACCCCGGACGTCTGTGCGATGCTCGGCGCCGTGGAGACCAGGTCAGTCAGCCCCGTGTTCGTCGGCCGGGCCGGCGAACTCACCGCCCTCACCGACGCGCTCGCCCGCGCCGGTGAGGGAGAGCCCCAGGCTCTGCTCATCGGCGGCGAGGCCGGCGTGGGCAAGACGCGGCTCATCGAGGAGTTCGTCGCCGCGGCCTGCGACCGCGGCGCCTTCGTCGCGGTCGGCGGCTGTGTCGAAGTCGGCGCGGACGGGCTGCCGTTCGCGCCCTTCTCCACCGCCCTGCGCGCGCTGAGCCGCCGACTCCCCGACGAACTGGCGGCCGCGGCCGCCGGGCAGGAGGGCGAACTCGCCCGCCTCCTCCCCGAACTCGGCGACGTCGGCAGCCACGAGCCCTCCAACGAGGACTCCACCGCCCGGCTCTTCGAACTGACCGTACGGCTCCTGGAACGGCTCGCCGCCGACCGGACGATCGTGCTCGTCCTGGAGGACCTGCACTGGGCCGACGCATCGACCCGGCACCTCCTCGCCTACCTCTTCCGCACCCTGCGCCGCGGGCGGATCGTGGTCGTCGCCACCTACCGCGCCGACGACATCCACCGCCGCCACCCGCTGCGCCCCCTGCTTGCCGAACTGGACCGGCTGCGGACCATCCGGCGCATCGAACTCGCCCGGTTCACGCGCGCGGAGGTCCGCCGCCAGCTCACCGGCATCCTCGCCGCCGAACCCGACGCCGCCCTCGTCGACGAGGTCTTCGACCGCTCCGACGGCAACGCCTTCTTCGTCGAGGAACTCGTCGTCTCCCACGAGTCCGGCTGCGCCCCCGGCGCACTCACCGACTCCCTGCGCGATCTGCTGCTCGTCCGGGTCGAGACGCTCCCCGAGGACGCCCAGCGGGTCGCCAGGATCGTCGCCGAAGGCGGCTCCACCGTCGAGTACGCGCTGCTCGCCGCCGTCGCCCGGCTCTCCGAGGACGACCTCATCGAGGCGCTGCGCGCCGCCGTCGGCGCCAACATCCTGCAGTCCGTCCCCGACGGCGACGGCTACCGGTTCCGCCACTCCCTGGTCCGCGAGGCCGTCAGCGACGACCTGCTGCCCGGTGAACGCTCCCGCCTCAACCGGCGCTACGCCGAAGCCCTGGAGGCCGACCCCTCCCTCGTCCGCTCCGACGAACGGGCCACCAGGTCCGCCAGCTACTGGTACCACGCCCACGACCCCTCCCGGGCGCTGCCGGCCGTGCTCCGCGCCTCCGTCGAGGCCCGCAAGCGCTCTGCGTACGCCGAGCAACTGCGGCTCCTCGAACGGGCCATGGAACTCTGGGACGAGGTCCCCGCCGAGGTGCGCGGCTCCCTGCGGCCGATGGACTACGCCGAGGCGTACCCTCCGTGCGGCTGCGACCCCGAGACCACGCCGCTGCGCTATCTCGACCTGCTCGCCGAGGCCGCGTACGCCGCCCGGCTGTGCGGGGAGCGCGAACGCGCCCTGAAGATCGGCAAGATGGCCCTGCGGCTCCTCGAAGGGGAGGAGGACGAGGACCGCGACCCGCTGCGCTCCGCCTGGTTCTGGACCGAACGCTCCCGCATCGTCTCCGGACTCGGCCGCTCCGACGGCTGGGACGAGATCGCCACCGCCCAGGAACTCGTCAAGGGCATGCCTCCGTCCGGTGTGCACGCCCGCATCCTCGCCGTGGCCGCCGGCTGGGGGATGCTCCACAAGCCCGGCCCGGAGAGCCTCGCCGCCGCCGAGCGGGCCGTCGAGTACGCCCGCCTCGTCAAGGACGAGTCCATCGAGCTCAGCGCCCGACTGACCCTCGGCACCCTCCAGGTCGGCGCCGGAGACCGCGAGACCGGGCTCGCCACCATGTACGAGGTACGCGACCGCACCCGCGCCCTCGGCCTCCACCACGAGTCCTCCCGCGCCCACGTCAATCTCTCCCACTCCCTGGAGAACCTCGGCCGCTCCCAGGAGGCCGTCGACGTCGCCGAGGAGGGCATCCGGCTCACCCGCGACCACGGCCTTCTCGACAGCCAGGGCTGGATCCGCTCCAACCAGGCCGAGTCGCAGCTCTCCCTCGGGCTCTGGTGCGATGCCCAGCGCAACTGCGAGTGGCTGGAACGGAACGGCATCCGATCCAAGCCGCGCGGCTCCGTGGCCCTGCGCCTCGCCCAACTGGCCCTCGCCCGGGGCGAGCTGGACACCGCCGTCACCCAGCTCGCCGCCGCCCGCGAGCACTTCGGCGAGGCCGACCCCATGCCGCAGTACACCGTCCCGACGCGCATGGTCGAGCTGGGCATCGCCGCCGTCGGCGGCCGGATCCAGGACGTCCGGACCGTGCTCGCCGCCGCCGCGGAGTCCGGCTTCCCGCTCGGCACCCACCGAGAGGCCTGGCCGCTGCTGCTCGCCGCCGCCACCGCGGAGGCCGACTCGCTCGGCCTGCCCGCCGCCGAGGAGGGCCGCACAGAGGCGATCGCCCTGATCCGCCGCTGCGTACGGGGGCTGGCGACCCCCGCGCCCGTGTGGGAGGCGTACTCCCTGCACACCTCGGCGGAGCTGGACCGTGCGGAGGACCGCCGACCCGTCGAACGCTGGACCGAGATCGTCACCGCGTACGAGCAGCTGGAGCGCCCCTACCTGCTCGCCCAGACGCGTCATCGCCTCGCCGACGCCCTGCTCGCGGAGGGCGGCCTTCGTGAGGAGGCAGCGGCCCTCCTGCGCGAGGCCCATGCCACGGCCGTCCGCCTCGGCGCGCACCCCCTCCGCGAAGACGTCGCACTCCTGGCCGCCCGGGCCCGTCTCTCCCTCACCACCCCGGATCACGCCCCCGAACCGGAGACGGGAGACGACGCCTTCGGCCTGACTCCCCGGGAGCAGGACGTCCTGCGCCTGGTCTCCGCCGGCCGCACCAACCGTCAGATCGCCGAGGAACTCTTCATCTCACCGAAGACGGCGAGCGTCCACGTCTCCAACATCCTCGCCAAGCTGGGCGTCTCCGGCCGCGGCGAGGCAGCCGCCCTCGCGCACCGCCTCCGCCTCCTGGAGCCGACTCCCTAAGGCATGCACACCCTGGGCTCCCTGATCGTTCGTGGCGGCCGGTCCCGGGACGCGTATCGTCACGCGGCCCGACGTCAGGTCGATCGGGCCCTTCCCGGGATCACCGTCGCCCTGGTCCTCCCTGGTCAGGGCGAGCCGCTGACGCTCGTCCTCGGTGTGCTTGCGGCCCGGTGCGAAGAGTTCTTCCGCCAGGTTGAACATCGTGTCGCCCCTATCTCACCTCCAGCCGGAGGATCTTGTCGTCGCCGGCCCCGGGGGTGCCCCGGGAGTCGGTCTCGCTCGTCGTCAGCCAGAGCCGGCCGTCACCCGCCGCCAGGACCGTACGCAGGCGGCCGAACTCCTCCACGAGGAACGCCTCGGGTTCCCCCGCGCGTTCCGCCCCCGAGAGAGGAATCCGCCACAGTCGCTCGCCTCTGAGCCCGGCCATCCAGATCGCGCCCTCGGCGTAGGCGATACCGCTCGGCGAGGCCTCGTCCGTCTTCCACTGGGCCACCGGGTTCACGAAGCCGGACACGTCCGACGAGCCCTCCACCGTCGGCCACCCGTAGTTCTTGCCGGGCTGGATCAGATTGAGCTCGTCCCAGGTGTTCTGGCCGAACTCGGCCGCCCACAGCCGTCCGTCCGTGTCCCAGGCCAGGCCCTGCACATTGCGGTGACCGTACGAATACACCAACGAGCCGGGGAACGGATTGCCGGGCGCCGGCTTCCCCTCCGGTGTCATCCGCAGGATCTTGCCGCCCAGCGACTCCAGGTTCTGCGAGAGGCCCGTCTCGCCCCGCTCGCCCGTCCCCGCGAACAGCATCCCGTCCGGGCCGAACGCGATCCGCCCGCCGTTGTGCACCGTCCCCTTCGGGATGCCCGACAGGACCACCTCGGGCGCGCCCAGCCGGTCCGTGCGCCCGCCTCCGTACGGCATCCGGACGATGCGGTTGTCCGACTCGGCAGTGAAGTACGCGTACACCAGGCCGTCCCGCACGGCGAGGCCCATCAGCCCGCCCTCACCGCCGGGAACCACCCCCGGCACCTCTCCGACCAGCGTCTTCGTCCCCGTCTTCGCGTCGACACGGGTGATCGTCCGCTCGTCGCGCGAGGCGACGAGAAGATCCCCGCCGGGCAGCGCGGCCACCCCCCACGGCGACTCCAGATCCTCGGTCAGCGTCCCGGCGACCCGCACTTCGGCCGGCGCCCCTCCCGTCCCCGTCCCCGACTGCGACGCGGACGGGGGCGCGGACGTGGGCGAGGACGCGGGCCCGCTCCCACCCTCGCCCGACGAGCACCCCGTCACGAGCCCCAGCACGGCGGCGGCACACACAGCTCCCACAAAAGTTCGGCCCACGGTCCCGATCCCTTCGAACGGCGCTCACTACCCTTGATACACCGCTCGGGCCGATCAGGTTCCCGCGCTCAGTCCCACGATCCCCGCGGCGCGGGCAGCCGCGCGATCTCCGCCAGATCCGCGGCCGTCAGCACCAGCTCCGCCGCCCGCGCGTTCTCCACCGCCCAGACCTCCCGCTTCGCCCCCGGGATCGGCACCACGTGCGGCCCCTGCGCCAGCGTCCACGCCAGCGCCACCTGGGCCGGAGTGACCTTCGCGCCGTGCCGCGCCGCCACCCGCCGCAGACCGGCCACCAGCGGCTGGTTGGCAGCCATCATCTCGGCCGTGAAGCGGGGGTGCCGGGCCCGCGGGTCGTCCGGCTCGAAGCCGCCGCCCGGCGTCAGCGTCCCGGTGAGGAAACCGTTCCCCAGCGGCATCGCGGCCAGGAACCCCACACCCCGTGCCTCGCACCACGGCAGCAGCCGCTCCAGCGCCTCGGGCGACCACACCGACAGCTCGGCCTCCACCGCGCTCACCGGGAAGACCTGCTGGACCCGCTCCAGCTGCCGAATCGTTCCCTCGTGCAGATGCGCCGGCCCGCCGCGCCGGGCCGCACGGGCCCCCACCGCGCAGAACCCGAGCGCCCGCACCTTGCCCGCGGACACCAGCTCGGCCATCGCGCCCCAGGTCTCCTCGACCGGCACCTCGGGATCGGCCCGGTGCAGCTGATAGAGATCGATCACATCCGTCTGCAGCCGGCGCAGCGAGGCGTCGCAGGCCCGCCGTACGTATCCCGGCCGGCCGTTGGCCACCACATGCTGATCGCCCACGAGGAGACCGCACTTGGTCGACACGAACGCCTCCGCCCGGCGTTCCTTCAGAGCCCGCCCCACCAACAGCTCGTTGGTGAACGGCCCGTACATGTCCGCGGTGTCGAGCAGACTCACCCCGGCGTCCAGCGCCGCGTGCACCGTCCGCAGCGAGCGGTCACCACGCTGCTGCGAGGCGTTGTAGGCCCAGTTCATCGGCATGCAGCCCAGGCCGACCGCCCCCACGTCGAGCGCCGCCGCCCCGATAGTCCTGCGCTCCACCTGCCGGTACCCCTCCCTGTGCCGCCCCCCAAAGTAACCAATGGTGAGCGGGTTTCTTCGCATAGCCTCCCGGTCATGACACTCGATGACACGACCGCTGACGTGTGGCTTCCGATTCCCGCGGACGAGATCGAAGGGCTTCCCGATCCGGGCGCGTCGGGGCTGAACTACCGCTTCTGGGACGGCGGTCCCGACTTCCCGGCCGATCCGGCGCGCTGCGCCTTCTACGTGGTCCCGTACATGAAGGGCACGGAGATCGCCGTCCGGCCGCTCGCCGCGATGACCTCGGTGCGTGCCGTACAGACGCTGTCGGCCGGCACGGACCATGTGACCCCCGGGCTCGGCGCGCTGCGCCCAGGGGTCGAACTCTGCAACGCCAAAGGCGTGCACGAGGCCAGCACCGCCGAGCTGACGCTCGCTCTGATCCTCGCCTCTCTGCGCGGGATTCCCGGCTTCGTGCGCGGCCAGGACGCGGAGGAATGGCGGGGCGGCTTCTATCCGGCGCTGGCCGACAAGTCCGTACTGATCGTGGGGTACGGGTCGATCGGTGCCGCCATCGAGGACCGGCTCGTTCCGTTCGAGTGCGCGCGGGTGGCGCGCGTCGCGCGCTCCGCACGCACCACGGAGCGCGGTCCGGTCCAGCCGATGTCCGCTCTGGCCGACCTGCTGCCGCAGGCGGATGTCGTGGTGCTGTCCACCCCTCTCACGCCCGAGACCAGGCATCTCGCCGGCGCGGGGTTCCTCGCGCGGATGCGGGACGGGGCGCTTCTGGTCAACGTCGCCAGGGGCCCCGTGGTGGACACCGCCGCGTTGCTCAAGGAGGTCGAGAGCGGCCGGATCACCGCCGCGCTCGATGTCACCGACCCCGAACCGCTGCCGCCCGGCCACCCGTTGTGGCACGCTCCCGGTGTCCTGGTGAGTCCCCATGTCGGCGGTTCCACTTCGGCGTTCATGCCCCGTGCCAAGCGGCTGATCGCCGGCCAGCTGACCCGGTTCGCGGCGGGGGATCGGCTGGCCAATGTGGTCCTGACCACCTGAGTCGCCGGCCCACGGCGCGCGCCCCCTCGGGGCGCCCGCCGTGAGCCCCAGGGCCGTCACTGAGAGTACAGCACCCCTGTCCCTGAGTGACGGTCCTGGTGTATCGTCCCGGAGCGGGGGGCTGCGTCGAGTACGAGCTGGCGCTGGGGAGCGAAGTGACGGGTCAACAGAATCCGAGGGGGGCGACGGGTGAAGTACGGCCGATGGACCGACGATCCGACGCGGCGGGGCCGCCGTCGACGACCCTCGCGCGCCCCGTTCCGGCACAGGAGGCGCCCGAAGACAGCGGCGTGCGCAGGGGAGCCCCGGTGACCGCCCCCGGAGCACTCATCGGCCGCAACCCGGTCGCCGCGGGCACGGCCCAGGGCGG
The DNA here is from genome assembly GCF_055596705.1 of Streptomyces sp. NPDC039609. Classification (NCBI taxonomy): domain Bacteria; kingdom Bacillati; phylum Actinomycetota; class Actinomycetes; order Kitasatosporales; family Streptomycetaceae; genus Streptomyces; species Streptomyces sp. NPDC039609. The sequence continues at coordinate 236,830 of NZ_JBVIUJ010000009.1, read as the reverse complement.
CACGGCGACGGGCGGCGCCGCGTCCGCGGCCGTGAGCGGCACTCCGACGAAGAAGGCGGGAGGCGGAGCGAGCGGCACCCGGGGCCCGGACCCGACACCGACCGACACCGGCGGCGTCCTCACCCAGGTGGTCCTCGGGCTGATCTGCGCGGGCTACGCGACAGGGGCCGCTCTCGGCTGGGGATCCGAACAACTGTCGCTCATCATGGGCGACTTCGGCCTGAGCGCGGCCGCCCTCGCCGCAGGCGTCTCCTGCTTCCTCTACGCCCGCCTCCGCGAGAGCCGTTTCCGCCCCGCCTGGATGCTGTTCGCCTTCTCCTCCACGATGGCCGCCGCCGGGAACGCAGTCTGGGGGTGGTACGAAGTCGTGCTCGACCGGGAGGTGCCCAGCCCCTCCGTCGCCGACCTGTTCTTCCTGCTCTTCGCCCCGCCCGCCATCGTCGGCCTGCTCGTCCTCGCCAAGAAGCCCGTCACCCGGGCCGGCTGGGTCTGCCTCGGGCTCGACGCCTGGCTCATCGGCGGCTCGCTGCTCACCCTTTCGTGGAGCCTCGCCCTCGCGCACACCGCGCACTTCCAGGGCGAGAGCGTCGCCGAGGCCGCCCTCTCGCTCGCGTACCCGCTGCTCGACATCGTTCTCGTCAGCATGGTCCTGGCCCTGCACTTCCGCCGCTCCAACGTGAACCGCTCGGCGACGAACACGGCCATCGCCGCCCTCGCCCTCACGGTGCTGTGCGACGCACTCTTCACCTCCCCGTTGCTGCGCGAGAACTACACCTCCGGGCAGCTGCTCGACGCCGGCTGGTTCGCCGGATCGCTGCTCCTGGCGTACGCCCCCTGGGGGGTGCGCCGGGGCGTCGAGAGCACCTCCTCCCCGCGCGGCCAGCGCCTCCCGAGCCGCCCCGTGGCCGGTTCGCTGGCCGCCCTCACCCCCTATCTCGCCGCGGCGGTCTGCACGCTCGGCATCCTGTACAACGTCGTCGAGGGACGCAGAGTGGACCGCGTGGTCGTCTTCACCGGCTGTACGGTCGTCCTCGCCCTGGTCGTCCGGCAGGGCATCATGCTCCTCGACAACATCGCCCTCACCCATGAACTGGCCCAGAAGGAGAACCACTTCAGGTCCCTGGTGCAGGGCTCCAGCGACGTCATCATGATCGCCGCACCCACCGGCATACTCCGGTACGTGAGCCCCGCCGCTTCCGGGGTCTACGGGCGTGAGGCCGAGGATCTGATCGGCTCCGAACTGGCCTCCCTCATCCATCCGGAGGATCTCGGCGGCGTGGTCCACGAGGTGCGCCGGTTCCTCGCCGCTTCTCCCTCGGAGGAGCCGACGACCCGGATCGAGTGCCGCTTCCGCTCGGGCCGCGGCGACTGGCTCAATGTCGAGTCCACCGTCAACCGCCACCAGGGCGGGCTCATCTTCAACAGCCGCGACGTCACCGAACGGGTCAGACTCCAGGCGCAGTTGCAGCACAACGCCGAGCACGACCCGCTCACCGACCTGCCCAACCGGGCGCTGTTCACCCAGCGCGTCCGCAAGGCCCTCACCGGCCGACGCTCCTCCGACCCCGGCACCGCCGTGCTCTTCATCGACCTCGACGGCTTCAAGGGCGTCAACGACCGGCTCGGCCACCAGGCGGGCGACGAGCTCCTCGTCCAGGCCGCCCGCCGCCTCCAGGACTCCGTACGGGCCGGGGACACCGCCGCCCGTCTCGGCGGCGACGAGTTCGCCGCGCTCATCCTCGGCGACGGCTCGCGGGACACGTCGGCACGTGAGTACCAGGTCCACGAGATCGCCGACCGGCTCCGCCTCACGCTCTCCCAGCCGTACCGCCTCGACGGCGGGGACGAGGTGCGGGTCGCCGCCTCCATCGGCGTCGCCTTCGCCGAGCCCGGCATCAGCGCCGGGGACCTGCTCCGCAACGCCGACCTGGCCATGTACCGGGCCAAGGCCGCCGGCAAGGACCGCGTCGAGATGTACGCCCCGCAGATGCAGGCCGAGGTCGTCCGCAGGACGGAGCTGGCCACCAGGCTGCGCACCGCTCTCGACGACGGCGAGTTCGCCCTGCTCCACCAGCCCGTCGTGGACCTCACCAGCGGCCGTATCACCGCCGTCGCGGCCCAGGCCCGCTGGCGCTCCGCCCAGGGCATCCTCTTCACCCCCGCCGAGTTCCTGCGCGTCGCCGACGACAGAGAGCGCGTCTCCGAGCTCGGCCGCTGGCTCCTGGAGCAGGCCGTCGAGCAGGCCGCCGAACGGGCCGGACTCGGCCATCAGGCGCCGGTCTCCGTGCGGCTCTCCGCCCGCAGGCTCCTGGACCGCTCGCTGCCGCTGGCCACCGTCGAGGCGCTGCTGACCCGACACGGGCTCCCGTCGGGCTCCCTGATGATCGAACTCGCCGACAGCGACCCCCGGGTCTCCCTCGACGACCTGGAGCAGCGCCTGGTCGCCCTGCGCCGCCTCGGTGTACGGATTGCCCTGGACGGCTTCGGCAGCGGCCACGCGGCCATCAACGCGCTGCGGCGCCTCCCTGTCGACGTACTGAAACTGGACAGAGGTCTGGTCGAGGGTGTGGTCGAGTCGGCCCGGCTGCGCAAGATCACCAGCGGGCTGCTTCGCATCGCCCGCGACCTCGGGCTGCAGTCCGTCGCCGACGGTGTGGACGTCCCCGAGCAGGTGATCGCCCTGCGCGCCATGGGCTGCACGCACGGACAGGGCATGGCCTTCTCGGGTCCGCTGGACGAGTACCGGCTGCGCCGTGCGCTCGTGCGGGACGAGTACCCCGTCCCCGGAGGCGTGGCGATTCCAGCCGGAAACCGTCCCCCGTTCCGCTCAAATAGTGAGACGCCCGTCCCACCCCCTTGACACTGATGGTGCGTCGGGGAGAGGGTCAGTGCCATGCGCACCCGAATTCTCGTACTTGGAAAGCGCGTCGGCTGAAGCAGGGCCATAGAAGGCCCGGCTTGAACGCTACCGACGCGCTCCCCTCGCTTGCCTCCCGGCACGAGGGGTTTTTTGTTGCACCGGCTCCCCCCAAACCCTCGCAAAAACCCTCTGCTTCGAGAAGAGAATGCTGATGACCGAGCAGGCCTCCGGGCACCATCCGCAGCCGCGGGCCCGTAGCGGCGGACAGTCCGCCACCACCGTCGAGCACGTCACGGGTGCGCAGTCCCTCATCCGTTCTCTCGAGGAAGTGGGGGCCGACACCGTCTTCGGTATTCCGGGCGGCGCCATCCTCCCCGCGTACGACCCGATGATGGACTCCAAGAAGGTCCGCCACATCCTGGTCCGCCACGAGCAGGGAGCGGGCCACGCCGCCACCGGCTACGCCCAGGCCACCGGCAAGGTCGGCGTCTGTATGGCGACCTCCGGCCCCGGCGCCACCAACCTGGTGACCCCGATCGCCGACGCCCACATGGACTCCGTCCCGCTCGTCGCGATCACCGGCCAGGTCGCCTCCAAGGCGATCGGCACGGACGCCTTCCAGGAGGCGGACATCTGCGGCATCACGATGCCGATCACCAAGCACAACTTCCTGGTCACCAAGGCCGAGGACATCCCGCGGACGATCGCCGAGGCGTTCCACATCGCCTCCACCGGCCGTCCCGGCCCGGTCCTGGTCGACATCGCCAAGGACGCCCTGCAGGCGAAGACCACCTTCAGCTGGCCGCCGCAGACCGACCTGCCCGGCTACCGCCCGGTGACCAAGCCGCACGCCAAGCAGATCCGCGAGGCCGCCAAGCTGATCGCCGCGGCCAAGCGCCCCGTCCTGTACGTCGGTGGCGGCGTCCTGAAGGCCGGCGCCACCGGAGAGCTGAAGGTCCTCGCCGAGCTCACCGGCGCCCCCGTCACCACCACCCTGATGGCGCTGGGCGCGTTCCCCGACAGCCACCCGCTGCACGTGGGAATGCCGGGCATGCACGGTGCGGTCACCGCCGTCACCGCGCTGCAGAAGGCCGACCTGATCGTCGCCCTCGGAGCCCGCTTCGACGACCGCGTCACCGGCAAGCTGGACAGCTTCGCGCCCTTCGCCAAGATCGTCCACGCCGACATCGACCCGGCCGAGATCGGCAAGAACCGCGCCGCCGACGTCCCGATCGTCGGTGACGCCCGCGAGGTCATCGCCGACCTGGTCCAGGCCGTCCAGGCCGAGCACAGCGAGGGCAACAGGGGCGACTACACCGCATGGTGGAGCGACCTGAACCGCTGGCGCGAGACCTACCCGCTCGGCTACGACCTGCCGGAGGACGGCAGCCTCTCGCCGCAGCAGGTCATCCAGCGCATCGGCCAGCTCGCCCCCGCCGACACCATCTACGCGGCCGGCGTCGGCCAGCACCAGATGTGGGCCGCGCACTTCATCGACTACGAGAAGCCTGCCACCTGGCTCAACTCCGGCGGCGCCGGAACGATGGGCTACGCGGTCCCGGCCGCCATGGGTGCCAAGGCCGGTATGCCGGACCGCCCGGTCTGGGCGATCGACGGCGACGGCTGCTTCCAGATGACCAACCAGGAGCTGGTCACCTGCGCGCTCAACAACATCCCGATCAAGGTCGCCATCATCAACAACGGCGCCCTCGGGATGGTCCGCCAGTGGCAGACCCTCTTCTACAACCAGCGCTACTCCAGCACCGTCCTGCACGCCGACGACACCGGTCACGAGGCCGCCGGCTCCCAGGTCGGCGCGAGCACGGCGCCCCGCAAGGGCACCCGCATCCCGGACTTCGTCAAGCTGTCCGAGGCCATGGGCTGTGTCGCGCTGCGCTGCGAGGACCCGGCCGACCTGGACAAGGTCATCGCCGAGGCCAACGCCATCAACGACCGCCCGGTCGTGATCGACTTCATCGTCCACGAGGACGCCCAGGTCTGGCCCATGGTCGCCGCCGGCACCTCCAACGACGAGGTCATGGCCGCCCGGGGCGTCCGCCCCGACTTCGGCGACAACGAAGACGACTGAGACCGAGAGCCGTAGGAAGAGGAACGACGCACATGACTAGGCACACGCTCTCCGTCCTGGTGGAGAACACCCCCGGCATCCTGGCCCGGATCGCCGCCCTGTTCTCCCGCCGCGGCTTCAACATCGACTCGCTCGCCGTCGGTGTCACCGAACACCCCGACATCTCCCGCATCACCATCGTGGTCAATGTCGAGGACCTGCCGCTGGAGCAGGTGACCAAGCAGCTCAACAAGCTGGTCAACGTCCTGAAGATCGTCGAACTCGAGCCCTCCGCTGCGATCCAGCGCGAGCTCGTCCTGGTGAAGGTCCGCGCCGACAACGAGACCCGCTCCCAGATCGTCGAGATCGTCCAGCTGTTCCGTGCCAAGACCGTGGACGTCTCGCCCGAGGCGGTCACCATCGAGGCCACCGGTTCGAGTGACAAGCTCGACGCGATGCTCAAGATGCTGGAGCAGTTCGGCATCAAGGAGCTCGTGCAGTCCGGCACGATCGCCATAGGGCGTGGTGCCCGGTCCATCACGGACCGCTCCCTGCGGGCCCTCGACCGCAGCGCCTGACCCTTCCGGGCGTCAACAGGAACGGACCGCCGGTCCATCCGGCGGTCCGCCTGGCGAGACCCGAAGACTTCCCTCCCGCTCCCCGCCGTACGGTGGGACGCAACACCAGCACATCAAGGAGATTCCCAGTGGCCGAGCTGTTCTACGACGACGACGCCGACCTGTCCATCATCCAGGGCCGCAAGGTCGCGGTGATCGGTTACGGCAGCCAGGGCCACGCCCACGCGCTGTCGCTCCGTGACTCGGGTGTCGACGTCCGCGTCGGTCTGCACGAGGGCTCCAAGTCCAAGGCCAAGGCCGAGGAGCAGGGCCTGCGCGTGGTGACGCCGGCCGAGGCCGCCGCCGAGGCCGACGTCATCATGATCCTGATCCCGGACCCGATCCAGGCCCAGGTCTACGAGGCGTCCATCGCCCCGAACCTGAAGGACGGCGACGCGCTGTTCTTCGCCCACGGCTTCAACGTGCGCTTCGGCTTCATCAAGCCCCCGGCCGGCGTCGACGTCGCGCTCGTCGCCCCGAAGGGCCCGGGCCACCTGGTCCGCCGCCAGTACGAGGAGGGTCGCGGCGTCCCCGCGATCGCCGCCGTCGAGCAGGACGCGACCGGCAACGCCTTCGCCCTGGCGCTCTCCTATGCCAAGGCCATCGGCGGCACCCGCGCCGGCGTCATCAAGACGACCTTCACCGAGGAGACCGAGACCGACCTGTTCGGTGAGCAGGCCGTCCTCTGCGGTGGTGCCTCCGCGCTGGTGAAGGCGGGCTTCGAGACCCTGGTCGAGGCCGGCTACCAGCCGGAGATCGCCTACTTCGAGTGCCTGCACGAGCTGAAGCTCATCGTCGACCTCATGTACGAGGGCGGCCTGGAGAAGATGCGCTGGTCGGTCTCCGAGACCGCCGAGTGGGGCGACTACATCACCGGCCCGCGGATCATCACCGACGCTACCAAGGCCGAGATGAAGAAGGTCCTCACCGACATCCAGGACGGCACCTTCGCCAAGAACTGGATGGACGAGTACCACGGTGGCCTGAAGAAGTACAACGAGTACAAGACCCAGGACGAGCAGCACCTCCTGGAGACCACCGGCAAGGAGCTGCGCAAGCTCATGAGCTGGGTGAACGACGAGGAGGCGTAAGCCTTCGGCACGGGGTCGGACACACTGTCCGGCCCCGTGCCACATCGTTGGACAGGCCGTCCAACCACGGACGAGTGATCCTTCCAACGAGGCGCATGAACGGCGCCGACGCACCACTACACTGCTCAACAACATTCGCGTTCAGGCCCACAGCGTCGTGCGCTTTCACGCGGCAAGCCCCCTCCACCGCCTGCGGCCGTCGGGACGGCCGTCCGCACTGGATCTGTGAGGACTCACGTGAGCTCGAAACCCGTCGTACTCATCGCTGAAGAGCTGTCGCCCGCCACCGTCGACGCACTGGGCCCGGACTTCGAGATCCGGCACTGCAACGGTGCCGACCGCGCCGAACTTCTGCCCGCCATCGCCGATGTGGACGCGATCCTCGTCCGCTCCGCGACCAAGGTCGACGCGGAGGCCATCGCCGCCGCCAACAAGCTCCGGGTCGTGGCCCGCGCCGGTGTCGGCCTGGACAACGTCGATGTCTCCGCCGCCACCAAGGCCGGCGTCATGGTCGTGAACGCCCCGACCTCCAACATCGTCACCGCCGCCGAGCTCGCCTGCGGCCTGCTCGTCGCCACCGCGCGCAACATCCCGCAGGCCAACACCGCGCTGAAGAACGGCGAGTGGAAGCGCTCCAAGTACACGGGCGTCGAGCTCAGCGAGAAGACCCTCGGCGTTGTCGGCCTCGGCCGCATCGGCGTTCTGGTCGCCCAGCGCATGTCCGCCTTCGGCATGAAGATCGTTGCGTACGACCCCTACGTGCAGCCGGCCCGCGCCGCCCAGATGGGGGTGAAGCTGCTGGCCCTGGACGAGCTCCTGGAGGTCGCCGACTTCATCACCGTCCACCTGCCGAAGACCCCGGAGACCCTCGGTCTCATCGGCGACGAGGCGCTGCACAAGGTCAAGCCCAGCGTCCGGATCGTCAACGCAGCGCGCGGCGGGATCGTCGACGAGGCGGCGCTGTTCTCCGCCCTCAAGGAGGGCCGGGTCGCCGGCGCCGGTCTCGACGTGTACGCGAAGGAGCCCTGCACGGACTCCCCGCTCTTCGAGCTCGACCAGGTCGTCTGCACCCCGCACCTCGGCGCGTCCACGGACGAGGCCCAGGAGAAGGCCGGAATCGCGGTCGCCCGCTCGGTGCGGCTCGCGCTCGCCGGTGAGCTCGTGCCGGACGCGGTCAACGTCCAGGGCGGTGTCATCGCCGAGGACGTCAAGCCGGGTCTGCCGCTCGCCGAGAAGCTCGGCCGCATCTTCACCGCGCTTGCGGGCGAGGTCGCGGCGCGTCTCGACGTCGAGGTGTACGGCGAGATCACCCAGCACGATGTCAAGGTGCTCGAACTCTCCGCGCTCAAGGGCGTGTTCGAGGACGTGGTCGACGAGACCGTGTCGTACGTCAACGCTCCGCTGTTCGCGCAGGAGCGCGGTGTCGAGGTCCGTCTGACGACCTCCAGCGAGTCCCCGGACCACCGCAACGTGGTCACCGTGCGCGGCACGCTCTCGAGCGGCGAGGAGGTCGCGGTCTCCGGCACGCTGGCCGGCCCCAAGCACCTCCAGAAGATCGTCGCCGTCGGCGACTACGACGTGGACGTCGCGCTCGCCGACCACATGGTGGTGCTCCGCTACGAGGACCGCCCCGGTGTCGTCGGCACGGTCGGCCGGATCCTCGGCGAGGCCGGTCTGAACATCGCCGGTATGCAGGTGGCGCGCTCGGAGGAGGGCGGCGAGGCGCTCGTCGTGCTCACCGTGGACGACACGGTGCCCGCCGCAGTGCTCGCCGAGATCTCGGAGGAGATCGGCGCGGCCTCGGCCCGCTCGGTCAATCTGGTCTGATCTCAGGCAGGTCCGGGCCCCGGCCCGGTCCGCACCAGGTACCCGTACCCGGTGTGCTAGACGATCGTCTTACACGACCGTCTAGGCGCCGGGTACAGTGCTGTCATGGGACACAAGGAAGACCTGCTCGAAGGCGCCAAGCGCTGCCTCCTGGAGAAGGGCTACGCCCGCACCACGGCCCGCGACATCGTCGCCGCCTCGGGCACCAATCTGGCCTCCATCGGCTACCACTACGGCTCCAAGGAGGCCCTGCTCCAGCAGGCCTTCCTGACGCTGACGGAGGAGTGGGGCAACCAGGTCGGCCCGGCCGGGAGCGGCGAGGAGAAGAAGGTGCTGCCGGCCGACCCGTACCAGCGCTTCCACGACCTCTGGGAGCAGGTCATCGCCGCGGCGGACGCCAGCCGACCGGTCTGGAAGCTCCAGACGGAGATCGTCACCCGCCTCGACGACGACGAGAAGCTCCGCGAGGCCATCAAGGAGCCCCAGCGGGAGGGCCGTCTCGGCATGGCCGAGGGCTTCCTCGGCATCGACGCGGAGGCCGACCCGGAGAAGGCCCGGGTGGCGGGGCTGCTCTGTCAGGCGCTGGTGACCGGCGTGATGATCCAGTGGATGGTGGATCCCGAGACGGCGCCGACCGCCGACGACCTGACCGAAGGGCTCAAGGTCCTGATGGCGGAGGGGAACTGACGACGACCTTCGCGCGGGCGTGCTCGATCTCCACGTAGCGGATGGCCTCCGGCACCTCGTGCAGCGGATAGGTCCGGTCGATCACCGGTGTGATGCTCCCGTTCTCGGCCAGATCCCGCAGGGCCGCGAGCTTCTCCCTGCCGGGGGAGGCCGAGAGCACGAGCAGCCGTTGGCGTACGAAGCGGGACAGCAGCTGTCCCTTGAGGAGAAGCCCCATCGGTCCGACCACGCTGCCCCCTTCGAAGACTCCGCCGCCGGACAGGACGAGCGTCCCGGTGGGGGTCAGGGCGCGTCGGCACTCGGCCAGCGATCGATTGCCCACCAGGTCGAACAACAGGTCGTAGCGCTCCGCGCCCGTGGCGAAGTCCTCCTGGGTGTAGTCGACGACACGGTCCGCCCCGAGCGAGCGGACCAGCTCCACGTTCCGCGTACTGCACACACCGGTGACGGCGGCGCCGGAGGCCTTCGCGATCTGGACGGCGAACGTCCCCACACCTCCTGACGCACCGTTGATCAGCACCTTCTGCCCCTGCCGCACGCCCCCCAGATCGCGCAGCCCCATGAGAGCGGTGGTACCGGCCAGCGGAATCGCAGCCGCCTGCTCGAACGACAGGTTCGCCGGTCTTCGCTCCACGACGTCGTCGGACGCGCACATGTACTCCGCGAACGCCCCTTCGGCCTCGCCGAACACCTCGTCACCGGGGCGCAGTCGCGTCACCCCCGACCCCACCGCCTCCACCCGGCCCGCGAAGTCCGTACCCAGGATCTTGGCCTTCGGTCTGCGGACTCCGAGCACCAGACGCGCCAGATACGGATCGCCCCTCATGAGATGCCAGTCGCGCGCGTTGACCGACGCCGCGTGGACCCGTACGAGCACCTCGCGGTCGCCCGGCACCGGCGTCTCGATGTCCTTGAACTCCAGCACGTCCGCCGATCCGTACCGGTCCTGAACGATTGCCTTCATGCGGCCCTCCCTCACCTACCCACGACGGTAGGGGCCCGGGTGGCCGGGGGATATCGGGGACGCCCCCGAGAACATTCGCACAGACCCCTGAGGAATCCCGGGGGTGGGACAGCCGTCAGGGTGACTACAACTTCGCCGCCTTGAGCGCCATGTGGAGCAGCAGCCGGTCCTCACCCGCGTCCAGGTCCAGCCCCGTCAGCTGCTCGACCCGCGACAGTCGGTAGTAGAGGGTCTGGCGATGGATGCCCAGGGCAGCCGCGGTGCGCCCTGCCTGGCCCGCGTTGTCGAGGAACACCTCGGCGGTGCGGGCCAGTTCGGCATGGGTGGGGGAGAGCAGGGCCTGCACCGCCGGGTCGGGGGCGGTCCGGGGGAGAGCGGTGAGCAGACGGTACGGGCCGATGGCCGACCACTCGGCGAGCGGGCCGAGCCCCGGTTGGGCGACGGCCGCCCGTGCGGCCGCCGCGGCCTCATGCCAGGCGGTGTCCAGGTCGGCGAGACCGCGACGCGGGAGCGCGATCCCCGCGACGGCCACGGCGCCGGCCCCTGAGACGGCCGTCGCCGCGCCGGTCGCCGCGCCGGCCTTCGTCCTGGCCTTCGTACCGGCCGCCGGGCCGGAACCCGCCCCGGCCGTCCCGCCCGCGGCGTCCCGCAGTCGCCCGGGACCCGCCCCGGCCGCAGCGTCCCGCAGCCGCCCGGCCGCCGCCGCGGCCGGCGCGAGATTGTCCGCCGCCCGCAGGCGCACCAGCACCGCGAGCGCCCGCCCGTCCGCGCCCTCCCCGCTCCCGACCGCCGTCCCGGCCGCCGACGCAGGGGCGTGCCACGGCACCGTGCAGAGCGCCGCCGCGGCCGGGACCGTACGGGCCGAAGGGCTGTCCTCGCCCGGCCACGGGGTCACGGCCACCATCGCGTGCAACCCCTCGGCGTCAGGGCCCAGGGCCGTACGCAGCGCGGCGAGCGCCATGTCGTACTGCCAGCCCCGCTCGGCGGTCAGGGCGGCCCTCAGCTCCCGGGAGAGGTCCGAGCCCGCCCGCTCCTCGTCCGCGAGAAGGCCGCCGATCCGGGCCGCGACCTCCATGGCCGCCGTGAGCTGGGCGGGCGTGGGATGCGGCTCGGCGTCCAGCAGCCAGACGTACCCGAGGACGACGCCCCGATGCCGTACGGGAAGGCAGATCCGGTCCCGGAACACTCCGGCGTCCGGTGCGGCCGGGATGCGGACCGGGCCCGTCGCCCGGGTGATGCCGAAGCCCTCGAACCAGGCGCGCACGGCGGGCGTCGACTTTCTCGTCAGGATCGAGCGGGTGCGGACCGGGTCCATGGCACTGTCGTCGTCGCTGTCGTGGGCCCCGAAGGCGATCAGCCCGAAATCGCGGTTCTCCAGGGTCGCCGGGGCGTCGAGCAGCGCCGAGATCTCGTCGACCAGTTCTTGGTAGTCGCCCTTCACGGCGCCATTCTCGCACCCTCTCAGACATATGTATGAGATGCCGCCCACGGATGCGTGACAGCTGTCGATGGCAGACGATCGGAGCGATCCTTAGGTTTCACGGTGGTTCTCCGTGCTGTTCCCGATTCCTTACCAAAGATCGGGTAGGCACCCTTCGTCACCCTGCCCCTCTGGAGGTCCCCGTGCTGGGTCCCGTGATCCTCGCCGCGTCGCGCAGCGACAAGATGCGCCGTTTCGTGTCGGCCGCCCCCGGGACCAAGCAGGTCGTCGACCGGTTCATCGCGGGCGAGACGGTCGAGCACGTCATCCCGATCGTCGAGGACATCACCGGCCGCGGCCTGGAGGTCACCCTCGACGTCGTCGGTGAGGACATCACCACCGTCGAGCAGTCCTATGCCGCCCGCGACGCCTACCTGGAGCTGATCGGCCGCCTCAAGGAGCTGGGTCTCGGCGAGCGCGCAGAGATGTCCGTGAAGCTCTCGATGTTCGGGCAAGCGCTGGAGGGCGGCCACGAGCTCGCTCTCGCCAACGTCCGCCCCGTCGTCGCCGCCGCCGCCGAGATCGGCACCACGGTCACCCTGGACGCCGAGGACCACACCACCCTCGACTCGATGTTCGCCATCCACGAGGAGCTGCGGAAGGACTTCCCGCAGACCGGCTGCGTCATCCAGGCGTACCTCTTCCGCACCGAGGAGGACGCCCGCCGCCTCGCCGCCAACGGCTCCCGCGTCCGGATCGTGAAGGGCGCCTACAAGGAGCCCGCCTCCGTCGCCGTCCAGGACAAGCCCGAGATCGACAAGGCCTACGTCCGGATCATGAAGATCCTGATGGAGGGCGAGGGCTACCCGATGATCGGCTCCCACGACCCGCGCCTGATCTCCATCGGCCAGGAGCTCGCCCGCCGTGCCGGGCGCAAGCTGGACGAGTACGAGTTCCAGATGCTCTACGGCATCCGCAGCGAGGAGCAGAACCGTCTCGCCGCCGAGGGTCACCGGATGCGCGTCTACACGGCCTACGGCACCGACTGGTACGGCTACTTCATGCGCCGCCTCGCGGAGAAGCCGGCCAACCTGCTCTTCTTCGCCCGCTCCATCCTCACCAAGGGCTGAGCCCACCCCTCAAAAGGAGTTACGAGACTCATGGACGCTGTAACCCAGGTCCCCGCTCCGGTCAACGAGCCGGTGCACAGCTACGCCCCCGGTTCCGCCGAGCGCGCCCGCCTCGAGGCCAAGCTCAAGGAGCTGGCCGAGAACCCGCGCGACCTCCCGATGACGATCAACGGTGTCAAGCGCATGGGCGGCGGCGAGCGCGTCGACGTCGTGCAGCCGCACAACCACAAGGCCGTCATCGGCACCTTCGCCGGCGCCACCCAGCAGGACGCCCAGGACGCCATCGACGCCGCCCTGGCCGCCGCCCCGGCCTGGCGCGCGATGTCCTTCGACGACCGCGCCGCGATCATCCTGCGCGCCGCCGAGCTGCTGTCCGGTCCGTGGCGCGAGACGCTGGCCGCCTCCACCATGCTCGGCCAGTCGAAGACCGCCCAGCAGGCCGAGATCGACACCCCCTGCGAGCTCGTCGACTTCTGGCGCTTCAACGTGGCCTACGCCCGCCAGATCCTGGCCGAGCAGCCGCCGGCGAACTCCCCGGGTGTGTGGAACCGTCTGGACCACCGCCCGCTCGAGGGCTTCGTCTACGCGATCACGCCGTTCAACTTCACGGCCATCGCGGGCAACCTGCCCACCGCCCCCGCCCTCATGGGCAACGTGGTGATCTGGAAGCCGTCCCCGACCCAGACCCACTCCGCCGTGCTCCTCATGGAGCTCCTGGAGGAGGCCGGTCTGCCCAAGGGCGTCATCAACCTGGTGACGGGCGACGGCATCGCCGTCTCCGAGGTGGCGCTGAACCACCCCGACCTGGCCGGCATCCACTTCACCGGCTCGACCAAGACCTTCCAGCACCTGTGGAAGACGGTCGGCAACAACATCGAGGCGTACCGCTCCTACCCGCGGATCGTCGGCGAGACCGGTGGCAAGGACTTCGTCGTCGCCCACCCGAGCGCCGACCGCGCGATCCTGAAGACCGCGCTGACCCGTGGCTCCTTCGAGTTCCAGGGCCAGAAGTGCTCCGCGTCCTCGCGTGCGTACGTCCCGGCCTCCATCTGGAACTCGGGCTTCAGGGAGGAGTTCGCGGCCGAGGTCGACGGCATCAAGATGGGTGACGTCACCGATCTGACGAACTTCATCGGCGCCGTGATCGACGAGCGTTCGTTCGCCAAGAACAAGGCCGCGATCGACCGCGCGAAGGCCGACGAGACCTGCACGATCGTGGCCGGCGGCACCTACGACGACTCGGAGGGCTACTTCGTCCGTCCGACCGTCATCGAGTGCTCCGACCCGGCGAACGAGGTCTTCACGACCGAGTACTTCGGCCCGATCCTCGCGATCCACGTCTACGAGGACGACAAGTACGACGAGATGCTGACCCAGATGGAGTCGGTCTCGGACTACGCGCTCACCGGCTCGGTCATCTCCGGCGACCGCGCCGCCACGGCGTACACGATGGAGAAGCTCCGCTTCGCCGCGGGCAACTTCTACATCAACGACAAGTCGACCGGCGCCGTCGTCGGCCAGCAGCCCTTCGGTGGCGGCCGCGCGTCCGGCACGAACGACAAGGCCGGCGCGCCGCAGAACCTGATGCGCTGGACGCTGACCCGCGCGATCAAGGAGACCCTGGTCCCGCCGACCGAGTACGGCTACCCCCACATGGGCTGACGCCCCCGCCTCACCGAGGCCCCCTGACACCGCCCCCCTCCTGGGTCCCCCAACCGAGGACGGGGGCGGTTCTCATGGTGTGGGCATACGCTGCTTGGAGGGGGCTTGGTGAGGAGGTACGACATGCCTGGTTCGACGACCATCGGCCCCGGGCACGGGGTCGACGCGATCGAGCACCTCGATGCGCTGCGGATGATGTCCCTGATGAAGGAGCTGCACCGGCTGCTGACCGTGCAGGGACCTGATCGGATCACGGACGCGCAGGTCGCGGCCCTGCTCGGGGGCGAGGCCCACGATCGCGAGGTCTTCACCGACTGGGTGGAGCGGGTGGCCCGTGATCTGGAGAAGGCTACGGCCTGAGGGGGACGCGCCGTTCGAGGAAGTCGCCGGTCAGCTCGGCGATCGCCGAGCTGACCGGCGACTTCCTCGAACGGGCTGTCGGAGGTGCTGTGTAGGGTGACGTCGATTGACGCCGATCTCAACGGGGGTGGATATGGCGTTCGACGACGAGTGGTCGCAGATCAAGACCGAGACGACCACGATGCGGCTCAACCAGCTCGACGGGGGCGGGGGTGGCGGCGGGGGAACGTCGCAGCCGGACCTGAAGACCGCGCCGGCCGAGAAGAAGGCGGCGGCCAAGGCCATCCATGACATCCTGGAGCCGGAGACGAGGACCGCGGGGGATCACGCCGACGCGTCCACGACCGCGGCGAAGACGGAGTTCGCGGGGTGGCAGACGGCCTCCGCGCTGAAGACCGTCGAGGAGACCTGGACCGGCCAGGTGAAGATGCTGCTCGGACGGCTCGGCGGCGAGAAGGGCGCGCTCGGCGGGTCCGGATTCTCCTTCCAGGCGCAGGAGTTGAGAAACCGCGACGGCTTCCAGCCGCTGGCGCCCGGCCCGAAGGAGTAGGGCGACCGTGCTCACGTACCACGAGGTCATGACGACCGACTTCGGCAAGCTGACCACGGCGGCCACGGCCTGGGACGGCATGGCGGACAAGTTCGAGACGCTGGAGACGACGTACGAGAAGAAGGTCCAGTCGACCACCACGAGCGGCATCTGGCTCGGGCAGGCCCAGCAGGTGGCCGCACCGAACTTCGCCGTCACCCGCAACGAGTACAACAGCGCGCAGATCCAGGCGCGGACGGTCGCCATGTTGTTGCGCGAGGCGAGCACGCTCTTCACCGAACTGAAGGGAAAGGTGAAAACGGCGGTCGACGAGGCTGTGGCGGCGGGGATGAAGGTCAGCGAGGGCGGGGTCGCCTCGTTCGACTTCTCCAAGGTCGACACCCAGGACGCACGTGCCATCCGTCACGATCCCGACCTCCCGGAGGTGGAGCGTGCCTGGACGCGGAAGATCCAGCAGGCAGTGGACGCGTTCGACGAGGCCGACACCGGGGTGAAGCTCGCCCTGATCGACGCGGTGACGGACACGAACTTCCAGGACGGCACCTTCGGCGGCTTCAACGGCAGCCGCCCGTACGCCTCCCTCAAGGAGGCGGCCGCGGCCGAGAACATGCCCAAGGACCGGTCGAAGGTCCCGGAGTGGTGGAGCAGACTCGACCCGGTGACGCGGGCCATCCTGCTGGAGGAGCGCGGCGACGAGCTGCGCAAGGCGGGCGTCCTCGACGTCCACCACTACAAGTGGTCCAAGCCCGACGAGGGCGCCGGCGCGTTCGACGTGGAGGACCCCACGGCACGCGACTACTGGGTCCTCGCCCAGGCGAAGCTCCTGGAGGGCGGCGGCGACGTCCTCGGCCAGAACGGCGCCAGCCGCAACATGTCGCACTACCTGAGCGCCACGGGAAAGCCGCTCACCGTGGACGTGGACCGCTTCCTGCACGACGAACCACAGCTCGGCAACTCCATCAGGACCAACCATCTGGAGCTGAACCAGCAGGCCTGGCGGCAGCAGGCCCTCGACGCCTACCAGCAGTCCGGCGGCAAGCCCGTGGCGATCCCGGTGGAGAGCCGGGCCATCGGGCAGCAGCTCCAGGAGGGCACCGAGTGGTACCACGCCATCAACGGACACCAGCAGAACGTCTCCGGCGTGGTGACCGTGACCCCGGGGGACGACGGCAAGCCCAAGGTGGCCCTCGACTACCAGGTCAACGTCTGGGACCGCTACAACTGGGACAACGGCAAGGGGATCAACCTCGGCCCCGTGCACATCCCGGACACCGACATGCAACGCCTGCACAAGACGGGCCTCGCCCAGGAGTTCGACATGCGAGGATCCAGCTCGGTACGCCACCAGGACTTGACCGTCCTCCCGTCCTCGACCCCGGTGCCCGACACCGATCCGGGCCGGGACGGCACCCGCAAGGACCCGGACCGCACCAGGGAGGCGAACCGATGACGTGGACCGCCCGTTCCAGGCCAACGGTCCTCGCGGCGACCCTCGCCTCCGCCGTGCTGCTCACCGCCTCCGGCTGCTCGTCCGGTTCGGCCGAGCAGCGCGGGCCGGAGTGGAAGAAGGGCGCCGGAGCGCCCGAGACCGCGGCCTACATGAGGGTCGACGTGCCGGCGGGGGCCACCGAGGTGAAGGGAGCGGTGAAGCTCGTCCCCCAGGACGCGGTCCAGCTGCTGACCTTCGTCACCACGCCGAAGGAGGCCGAGGCCCTCGGGCGGCAGTTCGAGGGGCAGGGTCCGCTGATCGTGCGGCCGGCGCAGACCGCGCAGCCCACGACCGACCCGTCCTTCGCCCACCTCGGGACCGCCGAACCGGAAGCGCTGACCGGCCTGCGCTGGGCCGGCGTCTGTCCGCCCTGCGTCAAGGACAAACAGCGCACGCACATGCAGTGGATCGAGATCTACCTCCAGAAGCTGGACGCCGACCGCACCCGGGTCTACCTGCGCGCCTGGTGATCGCGACGGTCCGGACATGTGATCTTCACCGACTGGGTGGAGCGGGTGGCCCGCGATCTGGAGAAGGCTACGGCCTGAGGGGGACGCGGCGCGCGAGGAAGTCGCCGATCAGCTCGGCGATCGCCGGTGCGTGGGTCTCCAGGGCGAAGTGGCCCGTCGGGAGCAGGTGGATCTCCGCGTTCGGGAGGTCGCGGCGGAAGGCTTCGGCGCCCTTCGGGACGAAGACCTCGTCGCCCTCGCCCCAGACGGCGAGCAGGGGGACCTGGGTCGTGCGGAAGTAGTCGTGGAAGGCGGGGTAGAGCGCGAAGTTGGAGCCGTAGTCGCCGATCAGGTCGAGCTGGATGGCGTCCTGGCCCTCCCGTGCCATCAGGGCGGCGTCGTGGTGCCAGGCGTCCGGGCTGAGCAGGTCGCGGAACTCGGCCGGGACGCCCGTCTCGTACTGCCACTTGATGCCGTCCAGGGAGCGGATGCCGCGCACCGGCTCCTCGGTCTCCGGCGTGCGGTCGGCGATCATCGCGAGGACGGGGGCCCAGGCGTCGGCCCCGAGGCCCTCCTCGTAGGCGTTGCCGTTCTGGGTGACGATCGCGGTGATCCGCTCCGGGTGGGCGAGGGCCAGGCGCAGGCCGATGGGGGCGCCGTAGTCCTGGATGTAGAGGGCGAACCGGTCCAGGCCGAGGGTCTCCGTGAACTCCGCTGTGACAGCGGCCAGTTCGGCGAAGCTGTAGTCGAACTCCTCGGCCGATGGCGCCGCGCTACGGCCGAAGCCGATGTGGTCCGGGGCGATCAGCCGGAGGGGGTACCTCCCCGCTCGGGCGGATCCGGGAGCTTGGGGGCTGTCGGCGAGGAGCGGGATCAGGTCGCGGAACATGTGCGAGCTGGTGGGGAAGCCGTGCAGCAACAGGAGGACCGGGGCGTCCGCGGGGCCGGCCTCCCGGTAGTTGATCTCGTGGCCGCGGACGGTGACGGTGCGGTGGTGGACCGGCTGCACTGGAGACATCGCCTCTAACCCCTCAATGTGCTTTGACTGGTTGACGGTGAGAGTGAATCAGCCTCCCGTCTAACCTGTCAATTGTATTTTGATGGTTAGTGATGATGCTGGGGGAGACTGGAGGGGTGAACGTGACTACCGCCGCCACTCATGAGCTAGGGCCCGAACGGCTCGGCTCCATCAGGGAGATGCTCGACACCGCCTTCGACGGCGACTTCGGCGACGAGGACTGGGACCACACCCTCGGTGGCATCCACGCCTGGATCGAGGACGCGCGCGGCATCGCCGCACACGGCAGCGTGATCATGCGGCGCGTGCTCCACAACGGGCGTTCGTACCGCATCGGTTACGTCGAAGGCGTGGGTGTGCGCGGCGATCGGCGCCGGCAGGGGCTCGGCGGGCTCGTCATGGGCGAGCTGGAGCGGGTGATCGACGGGGCGTACGCCTTCGGGGCGCTGTCCGCGTCGGACGAGGGGGCCGCGCTCTATCTGGCTCGCGGCTGGCAGTCGTGGCAGGGGCGGATCGAAGTGATCGGCCCCGAGGGGGTCGTCCGCCTTCCGGACGAGGAGGGGTCCACCTATCTGCGTCCGGCGGCCGGCGGAACGCTCCCGGACCCCGCCGCCGCGCTGCTCTTCGACTGGCGCGACGGCGACGTGCTCTGAGCTTTCGGAGCGCTCAGCCCTGGCAGCCCTTGGCCGCGTCCCGCTTCAGGCCGATCAGCGCGCCCGTCGCACCGAACAGCGCGACGAAGGGTGTCGTGTAGGCCGGCATGTCGAAGACGCCGACGAGGGTCACTCCGACCGCGCCGATGACCAGCAGCATCCAGACCGTCAGCAGCACCTTGCCCTTGCGGCTGAGGAAGAGCCACCGGCCGGGCCGCTCGGGCAGCGCGTCGAGAGCCGCGGCCGGCCCTTCGCTCGCCGCCTTCGGGCGCTTGAAGTAGGCGAAGATCATCCACTCCCCGCACATCTCCCAGCCCTCCGGCGTCAGCCGGTCGAGGACCTCGTCGCGCCGCTTCCCGCTGATCAGCTCGCGGCGGTACTCCCAGCGCAGGGCGGCGCCGGGCACCCGGCGGCACATGAACCGGCCGAGCGTGTCGAGTCCTTCGACTTCCCAGCCCTGGTCGCCGTGGACCGCGAGCAGCCGCCGGTCGCTGTAGATGTCGGCCGTCCACAGCCAGGTCTCGGCCTGCTCGGCGGGCTCCACCGCCACCGGCGCCGTACCGCCCAGTCGCGCCGCGAAGTCCGCGGCTGGACCGAACTCGTCCTCCGGTGACGAGTCCGTCTCGGCGAGATGTCCGCGCAGTTCGGCGACGGTGGAGGCGATCTGCTCCGCCGGAACGCCGGCCTCGCGCAGTGCGGCGGTCAGCGTGTCGAAGTATGTGCTCGGCTCGGTGTTCATCGTGTTCCCCCGGTGTTCAGCATGGTCTGTACGGCGGTGTGGAAGGTCAGCCACGCCCCGCTCTCGGTGGCGAGGTGGCTCCGGCCCTGCTCGGTGAGCCGGTAGTAGCGGCGCCCCGGACCCCGCTCGGCGGCCCGGAACTCGGCCTCCACCAGCCCGGCTTCCTCCAGCCGGTTCAGTACGGGATAGAGGGTCCCGCCCTTGATCTCCCCGAGCCCCGCCTCGGCGAGCGCCTTGGAGATCTCGTACCCGTAACTCTCGCCCTCCGTGAGGCAGGAGAGGACGAGGAGGTCCAGGACGCCCTTGAGCCAACTTGATCTGCGGTCTGCGGCCATGGCTGTATTCCAGCACTAGCTAGGTAGGAATGCAATCTAGCTGGCTTGGCTAGTTGAATCGGAGAGCCAGCTGGATCGGGACGCCGACTGGATCGGGGTGCTAGTTGGATCGAGACACCAGCATCTTCCCGATGTTCTCGCCGCGCAGCATCCCCAGGAACGCGTCCACGATGTGCTCGAAGCCGTCCACGACCGTCACGTCCAGCGGCAGTCGCCCGCTCCGCAGATGCGGCACGGCGAAGTCGTACAACTCCCGTTGCGCGTCCGCGTGGTTGCTGACCAGGAAGCCTTCGAGTCGGATGCTCTTCTCCACCAGGTCGAAGAGGTTGCGCGGGGCGGGCGGGGGAGTGGAGAGCGAGTGGTACTGCGCGACGGCCCCGACCCAGGCGATCCGGCCGTGCTCGCGCAGCGCGGCGATCGACGCCTCCAGATGATCTCCGCCCACCCCGTCGAGCACCGCGTCCAGGCCTTCGGGTGCCGCCTTCGCGAGCAGTTCGGAGACCGGACCGTCGTGATAGTCGAAGGCCGCGTCGAAGCCGACCCGTTCGGTGAGGTACGCGACCTTCCGTGCCGACCCTGCGCTGCCGACGAGCCGTCCGGCGCCCAGGAGCCGGGCGAAGCGGCCGGCCGCCGTGCCGACTCCGCCGGCCGCGGCCGAGACGAACAGGTCCTCGCCCGGCTGGAGCCGCGCGATCCGGGTCAGGCCGACATAGGCCGACAGGCCCGTACCGCCGAGCACGCTCAGGTGTGCGGCGAGGGGAACGCCCTCGAAGTCCGGGACGGGGCGCACCTCGTCCGGCCCGACGACGGAGTGGGTGCGCCAGCCCTTGCGGTGCTGGACCAGGTCGCCGGGTGAGAGGGCGGGGGTGCGGGAGTCCACGACCCGGCCCAGGGTGCGGCCCTCCATGGGGGAGTCGAGGGTCCAGAGGAAGTCCCCGTCCATCGCCTCGCGGTGGTACGGGTCCACGGACCAGAGGAGGTTCTCGACGAGCGCCGTGCCGGGCTCCGGGTCGGGGACCGGGGCCTCGACGAAGGCGAAGTGGGCGGGGGTGGGGAAGCCGTCCGGGCGGGCGGTCTGCTGGACGGTGATCATGGTCTCGTGCGTCATGGGGGAGACCGTAGGAAGGAATTCCGCGGCGGGGCAGTAGGTTGCTCCGATGGATCGCAGCGATCCATGAAAGTTCCTCATACTCCGAGGTGGGAGCCCTGATGACCGACCTCGCGCCGCACGAACTGCGCGTCCTCCTCGCCGTTGGGGGCGAGGGTGGCTTCTCGGCCGCGGCCGTCGTCCTCGGCATGACGCAGTCCGCCGTCTCCCACTCGGTGCGGACCAGCGAGCGCAAGCTGGGCGCGGTCCTCTTCGACCGGGGGCGGGCCGGGGCCACGCCCACCGCCGCAGGGGAGCGGGCCCTCGGCCATGCCCGGCGGGTGCTGAGGCTCCTGGAGGTGATGGCGGCGGAGGTGCGGGGTGCCGAGACGGGTACGGCCGCCGGGCCGTTGCGGATCGCCGCGTTCCGTAGCGCCGCCCTGCATCTGCTGCCGCGCGCCCTGGAGCGACTGGCCGCCCGCCACCCGGAGATCGCCCCGGAGGTGCGGATCGTACGGGAGGTGGGGCCAGGGACCGCGGGTGAAGTCCTGGAGGGGCGGGCCGACCTCGGCATCGCCACCATCGGGACGACATCGCCCGTGCCGCCGCAGCTCGTCGGGGGCGTGCTGGTCGAGGAGGGGTACGCGCTGGTGCACCCGGCCGGTCATGCCGCGCCGCGCTCGCTTCCGTTGGTCGACTGGACGGAGAACTGCACCTCGTACACCCGGGAGTGGTGGGCGGAGCAGGACTGGCTGCCGGCGGCGACCGTCGAGGCCGAGGACGACGGAGCGGTGCTCTCGATGGTGAGCAGTGGTTTCGGTATGGCCGTGATGCCGGAACTCTCCCTGATCGGAGCACCGCCCTCGGTGCAGATCACCGATCTCGGTCCGGATCGGCCGACGCGGTCCGTCGGCTATGTCACCACCCCTGAACTGGCGAAATCCCTCGCTGTGCGGGCGCTGATCCGAGAACTGAGGGCCGCCCGGCAGTCGCGGTGAGTCGATCACCGTCTCAGATAGTAGGAAGTCCGAGTAATTGTGGAGACAGATGCGACCGCCTGTCCTAGCTTTGTAGGAGCCGAACGTCTCGCTTCATCAGCGAATGGCGGCCGAGAGCGCGATGCCCCTGTGCAGGCAACCCCTGCGGCGGCGCTCCCCGCCCCTTCCGGCGCCTTCGATCACCACTGATCTCAAGGAGTCGATCCCCATGGCCGCTGAGACCGCCCGTCGTGTCCGCCACTCCGTCGCCCGCCCCATCGCCGACGACGCCCGCAAGAACGCCGCCGCCGCGCTCCAGCGCGCCCTCGACCGCCGTGACAACGGCGGCGCCACCGGCCACTAGGCGCGGCCCGTCCGAGCGCTGCTCGTCCAGGCAGGCGCAGCCCGTTCAGGCACGCCGTCCAGTACGGCCCGCCCCCGTCGAGCCGTGTCCGCATCACGCCGACACGGCCCAGGGCGTCGGGCCGACACGGCCCCGGGGCGTCGAGCCGGCGCGTCAGGCCGTGCGCCGGATCTCGAAGTGACCGATGCGTTCGCCGCTTTCGGCGATCGCGGCCACCTTCAGGGCCTGCGACACGCCGGCCGCCGCCACGTACGCGATGCCGTCGCGCGCGTCGGGTCCGTCGTCCCACCGATCGGTACCGGCCTGGCCACCTCGCCGAGCCGCCGGTCGAGCCATGCCGAATCGCGTCCGTCCGCATGATGGACAGCGAGTGTCAGACACTGGGACGAGGAGTAGGGTGCCGACATGTCTCACAGCATCAATCTCGCAGTCATTCCCGGCGACGGCATCGGCCAGGAGGTCGTGGCCCAGGGCCTCAAGGTCCTCGCCGCCGCGCTTCCGCAGGACGTGAAGCTGGAGACGAAGGAGTACGACTTCGGCGCCAAGCGCTACCACGCGACCGGTGAGACCCTCACCGACGCGGACGCCGAGGCCCTCAAGCAGCACGACGCCATCCTGCTCGGCGCGATCGGCGACCCGTCGGTCCCGTCCGGAGTGCTGGAGCGCGGCTTCCTGCTGAAGCTCCGCTTCCTCTTCGACCACCACGTCAACCTGCGTCCCTCGAAGCTGCTCCCCGGCGTGTCGACCCCGCTCAAGGGCCAGCCCGAGATCGACTTCATCGTGGTCCGCGAGGGCACCGAGGGCCCGTACACCGGCAACGGCGGCTCGATCCGTACCGGCACCCCGCACGAGGTCGCCACCGAGGTCTCCGTCAACACGGCCTTCGGCGTCGAGCGCGTCGTCCGCGACGCCTTCGCCCGCGCCCAGGCCCGCCCGCGCAAGAAGCTGACGCTGGTCCACAAGAACAACGTCCTGGCGTACGCGGGTCACCTCTGGACCAATGTCTTCAACAAGGTGGCCGAGGAATTCCCCGAGGTCACCACCGACTACCTGCACGTGGACGCGGCGACGATCTTCCTCGTCACGCAGCCCGAGCGGTTCGACGTGATCGTCACCGACAACCTCTTCGGTGACATCATCACGGACCTCGCCGCGGCCGTCTCCGGCGGCATCGGCGTCGCCGCCTCCGGCAACATCAACCCGAGCGGCGAGTTCCCGTCCATGTTCGAGCCCGTCCACGGTTCCGCGCCGGACATCGCGGGCCAGGGCAAGGCCGACCCGACGGCCACCGTTCTCTCCGTCGCGCTCCTGCTGCGCCACCTCGGCCACGAGACCGAGGCCGCCCGCATCGAGGCCGCCGTCGCCGCCGATCTGACCGAGCGCGGCGACTCCGTCCGCACGACGGACGAGATCGGCGACGCGCTCGCCGTACGCGTAGCGAGCTGACCCGTCGACTGACGTCACACAGCCGCCGGGTCGCACAACCACCCGGCGGCTGTACCTATGCGGCCGTGGGGTGCCACCATCAACTCATGGATCGCATGCACGCCGTTTCCGTGCACCGTCCCCCACGGGCGATAATCGAACGTGGGGCCGCGGCATGCGGGAAAGCTCGGACGTCCTAGCAGAGCACTGATAGCGGCGTGAGCGCGGTCCGTCACACACAACCGGTGAAGGACTAGCACTCATGACGACGCCCACGATCGAGCTCAAGCCCTCCTCCAGCCCGCTGTCGGACGCGGAGCGCGAGGCGATCCTGGCCAACCCGGGATTCGGCCGCCACTTCACCGACCACATGGTGACCATCCGGTGGACCGAGGGCCGCGGCTGGCACGACGGCCAGCTGGTGCCGTACGGCCCGCTCTCTCTCGACCCGGCCACGAACGTCCTGCACTACGCGCAGGAGATCTTCGAAGGCCTCAAGGCGTACCGCCGTCCCGACGGCACCGTCGCCACCTTCCGCCCCGACGCCAACGCCCGGCGCTTCCAGGCCTCCGCGCACCGGCTCGCCATGCCCGAGCTGCCCGTCGAGACGTTCATCAAGGCCTGCGACGTCCTCGTCCAGCAGGACAAGGCATGGGTTCCGGCGCACGGCGGCGAGGAGTCCCTCTACCTGCGCCCGTTCATGATCGCGACCGAGGTCGGCCTGGGCGTGCGGCCGGCGAACGAGTACCTCTTCGTCGTCATCGCCTCGCCCGCGGGACCGTACTTCCCCGGCGGCGTCAAGCCCGTCTCGATCTGGCTCTCCGAGGACCGCGTCCGCGCCGTCCCCGGCGGCATGGGTGACGCCAAGACCGGCGGCAACTACGCGGCCTCCCTCCTCGCTCAGGCCGAGGCGGCGGAGAAGGGCTGCGACCAGGTCGCCTACCTCGACGCCGTGGAGCACAAGTGGGTCGAGGAGCTCGGTGGCATGAACCTGTACTTCGTGTACGAGGACCGCATCGTCACCCCGGAGCTGACCGGCTCCCTGCTGGCCGGCATCACCCGTGACTCGCTTCTCCGGCTCGCCGAGGACCTCGGCCACCGGTCCGAGGAGGGGCGGATCTCCATCGACCAGTGGAAGGCCGACACGGAGAACGGCTCGCTCAAGGAGGTCTTCGCCTGCGGCACGGCCGCGGTCATCACCCCGGTCGGCACGGTGAAGTCGGCGCGTGGCGAGTGGCAGCAGTCGGGCGGGCAGCCGGGCGAGGTCACGATGAAGCTCCGCGAGGCGCTTCTCGCCATCCAGACCGGCAAGGCCGAGGACGTCCACGGCTGGACCCACCAGCTGGGTTAGTCGAACCAGCTGGGTTAGTCGAACCGTCTGGGTCAGTCGGACCGTCTGGGTCAGTCGAACCGCGAACGGCCCCGGGGCGCACCGCCTCGGGGCCGTTCTGCGTCCCGGACGACCGGGAGAGTCGGACCGCGCTACCAGGGAAGTCGGACGGGCCGCGCTACCGGGAGAGTTGGACGGCCGCGCTACCGGGAGAGCCAGACGGCCGCGCTACCGGGAAAATCAGGCGGCCGCGGCTTCGGTCGCCGTGGTCTCCTCGGTCTCCGTCTTCGGTGCCGTCCCCGGCGTCAGAATCGCGTACACCGCTCCGCCGACCAGACCCGACAGGACGAAACTGCAGTCGATCCCGCCCGTCAGCGCGAGAAGCGGCCCCTCGTACACCGGCGTGGAGACGGACGCGAGCCCCACGGCCGCGCCCAGCGCCCAGGAGACCGTGGCGCGCGGGTGCCAGCCGGCGCGGAACCAGTAGATGCCACCGCGCGCCCGGCGGTTGTAGACCTGGAGGGCCTCCGGGTCGTACGTACCGCGGCACCGTGCGTGGCCGATCAGCGTGATCACCGCCCAGGGCGTGCCGATCGCCGTCAGGAGCAGCACGAAGGACGTCATCGCGGTCTGCGCGTCCGAGGCGAAGTGACCGAGGAAGACGAAGGCGGTGGCCACCGCCGCCACCACCAGCGTGGCCCGCGCCCGGGTGGCGCGCGGCAGGATGGCGTCCAGGTCGAGGCCCATCGAGTACAGCATCAGGCCCGCGTTGCCGACCGAGCCGGCGGTCGCCGCGAGCAGCAGGGGCACCAGGTACCAGACGGGGGACGCCTCGACGAGGGGTCCTGCGTAGTCGGCGCCGCCGCGTGCCGCGAGCGCCGTGTACGTACCGAAGAGCTGAGGTATCAGGAGGCCGGCGAGGAGGCCCAGACAGGTGGTCCGCCAGACGGTCTTGGAGCTGTGCTTCGCGGGGGAGATGTAGCGGGTGTAGTCGCCGAGCAGGGTGATGAAGGCGACCGGGCCGCTGAGTCCCGCCGCGACGGCGGAGAGCACCCAGGTGGGCCAGAACGAGCCGAGCAGGTAGGGGGTCTCGGGCACGGCGGCCGTGGTGACGTCGCCCGCGTAGGCGACCAGGCCGAGCGCGAGGAGCAGGGTCATGCCGATCGCGAGCGCCTTGCTGAGCCGGAGCAGCAGCTTGTAGCCGTACACCGCGGCGACGACCGTGCAGGCGGCCAGGACCGCGTACACCACGGTGTGCGCGGCGCCGCCGGTCGGCAGCCCGATCAGCCGGGCGAGCGTCCCGACGACCACGTCGCCGCCGATCCACAGCGTCAGCGCGGTGTAGCCCAGGGAGAGCAGTAGTCCGACCACCGAGCCGACGAGCCGCCCGCGTACGCCGAAGAAGGCGCCGCTGGAGGTGGAGAGGTTCGTCGCGGTGCGCAGCGAGACGAGCGCGAGCGGGGCGGTCACGGCGACACCGACCACCGTGCCGACGAGCACGGAGGTCACCGAGGCCCACAGCCCGAGGCCGAAGGAGACCGGCAGCCAGCCGAAGACGATCACGCCCAGGCAGAGGTTCGAGCCGAGCAGGATCGACAGGAGGTCCCGCGGTCCGCTGGTGCGTTCCGCTTCGGGGATGGTGTCGACTCCGCGCTGTTCTATCGGCATGGGGACTCCCTGCGGGGAAGAGGGGGTGGGGGGCGGCACATCACGATGAATTTGAGCGGCGCTCAATGTGACCCATGCCAGTGCACCACGTCAATGCTTGGTTGTGAAGGTTTCCGCGTTTAGAGTGTCACTCAAACAGGAGGTGTTTTCGACGTGCGACTGCCCCCCACGGAACGCGACCGGCTGCTGCTCTTCGGTGCCGCCGAGCTCGCCCGGGCCCGCCGGGCGCGGGGCCTGCGGCTCAATGTGCCGGAGGCGATCGCGCTCATCGCGGACACCGTCTGCGAGGCGGCCCGCGACGGCCTACGGCTCTCCGAGGCGATCGCCGCGGCCCGGTCCGTGCTCGGCCCGGACGACGTCCTGCCGGGTGTGGCCGATGTCGTCACCGAAGTGCATGTCGAGGCCGTTTTCGACCACGGCTCGCGGCTCGCGGTCGTCTCCGACCCGATCGGCGGCGGGCGGCTCGGTGAAGGCGCGCCGGGTGCCCTGCTGCCGGGTCCCACCGAGGCCGGGACGTCGCCCGCGCCGAACGTGGGCGTACGCAACACCGCGACGGTCCCGGTCGGCGTCACCTCCCACTTCCACTTCTTCGAGGCCAATCCGCGCCTCGACTTCGACCGGACCGCCGCCTACGGAATGCGGCGGGCGCTCCCCGCCGGAGCGTCGTTCCGCTTCGACGCGGGCGGCGAGGCCGAGGTCGGCCTGGCCCCCTCGGCGGTGCGCGCGTCGCCATCGGCTTCGCGGGCCTGGCCGACGGCCCGCTGGACCCGCCGGGCGCGAAGGAAGAGGCCCTGCGACGCGCCGCGGCCTGCGGCCATCTGGGAGTTGAGGCCTGATGGACCCGTACGAGTACGCAACGGTGCACGGCCATCGACCCCGGAAACCTGCTTCTCAACTCCCGTATCGGCCAGGTGGGGGTGGACGGCCGGACCGGACTCGTACCGCTGGACGGCGAACCGATCCGCTCCGAGCCGGCCGACTCCATCTCCCTGAACCGTCTCTACTTCCTCTGAGGACTACTCCCATGACCTTCCGAATGCCGCCCGAGTGGGCCCCCCACGAGCGCACGTGGATGGCCTGGCCCGGCCCGAACCCCACCTTCACCAACGACGAGGAGCTGACCGAGGCCCGTAAGGCCTGGGCGTCCGTGGCCCGCGCCGTACGCCGCTTCGAGCCGGTGACCATGGTGGTCGGACCCGGCCAGCTGGACTTCGCGCGCGAGCTGCTCGGCGACGCGGTCGACGTGGTCGAGCGCGAGCTGGACGACGCCTGGATGCGGGACATCGGCCCGACGTTCGTCACCGACGGCTCCGAGCTCGCGGCCGTGGACTGGGTGTTCAACGGCTGGGGCGCGCAGGACTGGGCCCGCTGGGAGCACGACTCCAAGATCGCCCGCCATGTGGCCGACCTGATCGACGTGCCGGTGCTGAGCAGCCCGCTCGTGAACGAGGGCGGCGCGATCCATGTCGACGGTGAGGGAACGGTCCTGCTGACCGACACCGTCCAGCTCGGCTCCGGCCGCAACCCCGAGTGGACCCGCGCGGAGGTCGAGGCGGAGATCCACGCGAAGCTCGGCACGACGAAGGCGATCTGGCTCCCGCACGGCCTGTCCGGTGACTACGGCCTGTACGGCACCCAGGGCCATGTCGACATCGTCGCCGCCTTCGCCAAGCCCGGCGTCGTGGTCGTCCACAGCCAGCAGGACCCGGGCCACCCGGACTACGAACGCTCCCGGATGTACGTGGACATCCTCAGCCGCCAGACGGACGCGAAGGGCCGACAGCTGGAGGTCGTGGAGGTCCCGGCGCCGACCGTGCTGAAGGACGAGGAGGGGGACTGGGTCGACTACTCGTACATCAACCACTACCTCTGCAACGGCGGCGTGGTGCTCTGCGGCTTCGACGACCCCAACGACGAGATCGCGGCGGGCATCTTCCGCCGGCTGTTCCCGGAGCGGATCGTCACGCTGGTCGACGCGCGGGCCATCTTCGCGGGCGGCGGCGGCATCCACTGCATCACGCAGCAGCAGCCGAAGGTCTGAAATCCCTTGGCGATGGCCGCAGGCGGCGTGACAGCCTGCGGCCATGCCGCTGATCTCCCACGAGGGCACCGACTACGCGCTCCAGATCCTGTACTCCGTACCGGATGACGCCTGGTACCTGGAGCTGGACCACGTCGCCGGCAACCGGACCGTGCTGACGGCCGTCGTGCCCGACGAGGACCCTGCGCGGGAGCCGACCGTATGCGTCGACCCCGTGTCGGGGCACCACCGGATCCCGTACGACGTCATGCGCTGGTTCATGGAGCACGTGGACGAGGAGATCCGCACCTCGCGGGCGTGGATGGGGCTGAGGCCCGAACTCGTCGAGATCATCCGCGCGCTGCGCGAGGAGTACCTCGGCATGATCGACGACGAGCGGTTCGGGCCCGTGCTCGCGGAGCTGCGTGCGACCGTGCCCGCCGAGGACCTCCCCGCCGTCCTGGAGGCCGCCTTCGGTCGGAACGCCGACGGGAGCGTGAGGTAGAACAGACGAGTGACCCGCATCAACCCCGCCGGACCCCGGCGTCGCAACAACGCCGCCCCTCCCCGTGAGGAGCTGCTCGCCGCCGCCATGGACACCATCGCCGAGCGCGGACTCGACGGGCTGACCATGGCCGGGCTCGGGCGCGAGGTGGGGATGAGCAGCGGGCACCTGCTCTACTACTTCCGCACCAAGGACGAGCTGCTGCTGCAGACCCTGGAGTGGAGCGAGGGGCGGCTCGGCGCCGAGCGGAGCGCGCTGCTCTCCCGTCCCGGCAGCGCCCGCGAGCGGCTCGACGGCTACATCGACGTCTACGTCCCCGACGGCCCCCGCGACCCCCACTGGACCCTCTGGCTCGAGGTCTGGAACCGGTCCCAGAACGCCGACGACGACGCCCGTGCCCGCCAGGCCGCCATCGAGGGTGCCTGGCACCGGGATCTCGTCGCGCTGATCGCCGAGGGGGTCTCGCGCGGCGAGTTCCGGTCGGTCGACCCCGACCGGTACGCGGCCCGGATGCGGGCCCTGCTCGACGGGTTCAGCGTCCATGTCGCGGTCGGGATCCCCGGCACCGGGCGGGATCAAGTTCTTGCACACGTACGGGAATTCGTCGCCGAAACCTTGTTGCTGCGACCGTAACGCACGTAAGTACTCCTGATCGTTGCGCGCTCCACCCTTGTTGCGTCGACTTGATCTCCGGCACGGTTCCGCTCCATGGGACGAGAGCACTGGAAGAAGATCTGGGTCGGTTCGGCCGGCAACATGGTCGAGTGGTTCGACTGGTTCGTGTACGCGAGTTTCGCGACGTATTTCGCGGGGGCGTTCTTCCCCGAGGGCAATGACACCGCCAAGCTCATGAACACCGCCGGCATCTTCGCCGTCGGCTTCTTCATGCGCCCCGTCGGTGGCTGGCTGCTCGGCCGGGTCGGCGACCGCAAGGGCCGCAAGGCGGCGCTCACCCTCACCGTGACGCTGATGTCCGCCTCGGCCGTACTGATCGCCGTCGCGCCGACATACTCCGTCGCAGGCTACGGCGGCGCCGCGGTCCTGCTGATCGCCCGGCTCCTCCAGGGCCTCTCGGTCGGCGGCGAGTACGCGGCCAGCGCGACCTATCTGACCGAGGCCTCCGCGCCGCAGCACCGCGGCTTCGCCTCCAGCTTCCAGTACGTGTCGATGACGGCCGGCCAGATCCTGGGCCTCGGCCTGCAGATCGTCCTCCAGCGCACGATGTCCACCGAGGCCCTGCATAGTTGGGGCTGGCGCATCCCGTTCATCATCGGCGCGCTGGGCGCGGCGGTCGTCTTCTACCTGCGGCGCAACATGCTGGAGACGGAGGTGTACGAGGAGACGGCGGACGACGGCGTGGCGGGCGGCGAGAAGGGCACGCTCAAGGCGCTGTGGGCGCACAGGCGCGAGGCGTTCCTCGTCATCGCCCTCACCATGGGCGGCACGGTGGCCTACTACACGTACACCACCTATCTGACGAAGTACCTCTCCAACTCCGCGGGCCTGCCCAAGCAGACGGCGACCCTGGTCTCGTTCTGCGCGCTGATCGTCTTCGCCTGTCTGCAGCCGCTCGCGGGCCGGCTGTCGGACCGGATCGGCCGCCGCCCGCTCCTCATCACCTTCGCGGTCGGTTCCACCTTCCTGACCGTGCCGATCATGACGATGCTCCAGAAGGCGGGCTCCTTCTGGCCGGCACTCGGCCTCTCCCTCCTCGCGCTGGTCGTCATCACCGGCTACACGTCGATCAACGCGTGCGTGAAGGCGGAACTCTTCCCGACCGGCATCCGGGCGCTCGGCGTCGCCCTGCCGTACGCCATCGCCAACGCGCTCTTCGGCGGGACGGCGGAATACGTGGCGCTGTGGTTCAAGGACGCGGGGATGGAGTCCGGCTTCTACTGGTACGTGGCGGGCTGCGCGGCCGTCTCGCTGATCGTCTACCTGACGATGCGCGAGACCCGGGACATCGACCTGGGGAGGGTGGGGCGGTCGGCGGCGGATCCGAAGGGCGCGCCGGAGACGACGCCGGCCTCCGCCGCCTGACCGTCCTCACTGCTGGGCGGCGCCGGAAGGGGCGGTCTGCAGGCGCTGCTGCATCTTCTGGAGGGCGAAGGTGGCGCGCTTGGTCAGCGCCGCCGCGTTGGCTGGGGTGTCGGTGGCGAAGGTGATCAGCACGGTGTTGCCGACGCGCCCGGTGTAGTAGACGTAGCGACTGTCGATCTTCGCCCCCTCGGAGTTGGCCACCTGTGACCCCTCCTCGGCCACCAGCTGGTCGAATCCGGTCACCTCGGGCGCGGTGGCCTCGCGGACTCCCGTCCAGCGTGCCTTGCCGCTGTGCTGGGCGGGGCACCGGTGGGTGGCGTCCTGGATATCGCGCATGTAGGCCTCCGCCGTCTTGGCGTCAGTGAAGACGCGGACCTCGGTCGATGCGGATTCAGCGGTCTCCGTGTGGTAGGAGAGGCGGTAGATTGCCGCCAGCGTGCCCGCGCGGCTGGCACGGGTGGCCCACTCGCAGGTGTCCGTCACCGCCGATTCGTCCGAGGGGTCCGACTCGTATGGATCGCCCTTCACGTACCCCGTGCCCCAGTCCTCGGGGGCCATGACGACACGCGCGGCCAAGGCGTGCGCCGCCGCGCGGCCGTTCGGGGTGTCGGCCAAAGGGCTCGCCGCGGCGCTCGACGCCGACGGACTGGACTGGGCCGCCGTGCCACCGTCGTCGTCACCACCGCTCACCACGGCGACGAGCGCCGCAGCCAGGCCGAGGGCGACGACCACGCCGATCCCCGCGATCACGAGGGTGCGGCGGTTTCGGCTGCCAGGGGGACGGGGGTCGGGCTGATCGGCGGGGCCGGAAGAGCCATGCGGAGGGGGAGCAGGGGGGACGCTGCCTCCGCCCGAACCCGGGCCGAGTGGTCCGGGGGGTGGTCCCGGCGGGACGGAAGGGGGTGAGGTGCTCATGCAGAAGACGCCTACCACCGGACCGCCGCCCGCATCCTGAGACCACGGTCCCATCACCCGTACAGATGTGGCAGACTGCCGACGTGCTCGCTACCACGATGATTATGGGCAGCAGCGCGCCGGTCCGCAGTGACCGCTGAACCGCGACTCGACCCCCGCGGCAGTGGACACCGTGCCCCAGACCCGCGCGCAGACCTCTCGCACCCGCGAGAGGTTTTTTCGTTTTCCGGCCCCACCATCGTCGGAAACGGACAGCGCGTGAGAATGGGGGCAAGTGGATCCAGACCTTCCGGAGCCACATCCGACAGGAGCCATCACAGCCATGACCACGGAGACCGACGAGAGCCCGCGTCTCGACGACAGCTTCCATGTCTTCGACACGACGCTGCGCGACGGAGCGCAGCGTGAAGGAATCAACCTCACCGTCGCTGACAAGCTGACCATCGCGCGGCACCTCGACGAGTTCGGAGTGGGGTTCATCGAGGGCGGCTGGCCCGGTGCCAACCCGCGTGACACGGAGTTCTTCGCCCGTGCGCGGCAGGAGATCGTCTTCAAGAACGCGCAGCTCGTCGCGTTCGGCGCGACCCGCAGGGCGGGCGGCAACGCGGCCGAGGACCCGCAGGTCAAGGCGCTGCTCGACTCCGGTGCCCCCGTCATCACGCTGGTCGCCAAGTCGCACGACCGGCACGTGGAACTCGCGCTGCGCACCACCCTGGACGAGAACCTGGAGATGGTCCGCGACACCGTCTCCTACCTGCGCTCCCAGGGCCGCCGCGTCTTCGTCGACTGCGAGCACTTCTTCGACGGCTACAAGGCCAACCCGCAGTACGCCAAGGCCGTCGTCAGCGCCGCGCACGAGGCCGGCGCCGATGTCGTGATCCTCTGCGACACCAACGGCGGAATGCTCCCCGCCCAGGTCCAGGCCGTCGTCGCCACCGTCATCGCCGACACCGGCGCCCGGCTCGGCATCCACGCCCAGGACGACACCGGCTGCGCCGTCGCCAACACCCTCGCCGCCGTCGACGCGGGCGCCACGCACGTCCAGTGCACCGCCAACGGCTACGGCGAGCGGGTCGGCAACGCCAACCTCTTCCCCGTGGTCGCGGCCCTCGAGCTGAAGTACGACAAGCGGGTGCTGCCCCAGGGCGCGCTGGCCGAGATGACCCGGATCTCGCACGCGATCGCCGAAGTCGTCAACCTGACGCCCTCGACCCACCAGCCTTACGTGGGCGTCTCCGCCTTCGCGCACAAGGCCGGGCTGCACGCCTCCGCGATCAAGGTCGACCCCGACCTCTACCAGCACATCGACCCCGAGCGCGTCGGCAACACCATGCGGATGCTCGTCTCCGACATGGCCGGCCGCGCCTCCATCGAGCTGAAGGGCAAGGAGCTCGGCGTCGACCTCGGCGGCGACCGCGCACTGGTCGCCCGCGTCGTCGAGCGGGTCAAGGAGCGCGAGCTCTCCGGTTACACCTACGAGGCCGCCGACGCCTCCTTCGAGCTGTTGCTCCGGGAGGAGGTGGAGGGCCGGCCGCGCCGGTACTTCCGTACGGAGTCCTGGCGGGCCATCGTCGAGGACCGGCCCGACGGCACCCACGCCAACGAGGCGACCGTGAAGCTCTGGGCCAAGGGTGAGCGCATCGTCGCCACCGCCGAGGGCAACGGTCCCGTCAACGCCCTCGACCGGGCGATGCGGGTGGCCCTGGAGCGGATCTACCCGCAGCTCGCCAAGTTCGAGCTGGTCGACTACAAGGTCCGCATCCTGGAGGGCCGCCACGGCACGGAGTCCACGACCCGCGTCCTGATCACCACCAGCGACGGCAACGCCGAGTGGTCGACGGTCGGCGTCGGCGAGAACGTGATCGCCGCGTCCTGGCAGGCGCTGGAGGACGCGTTCACCTACGGACTGCTGCGTCTGGGCATCGACCCCGCGGAGTAGGCCATTACGCGGAGTAGGCCATTACCTTGCGTCCTCAATGTCTCGCAAACGCCCATTAGGGGTAGTTTCGATGGTATGAGGACCAGGCCGTTCCACCTCCTGTCGGCCCTCGCCGGGCTGGCAATGCTGCTGCTCCTGGTCCTGGCCCCCTCAGCGGGGGCCGGGATCACCGGGATTCCCGACGCCGGCGCGGCTCTGAAGCAGGGCCCGGTGTATGTCGATCCGGGCGCCGCCGCCCAGCTCTCGACGGCCGAAGCGGATGCCCTCGCCCAGAAGATCGAGGACGCCGACAAGCCGCTGTTCATCGCCGTGCTGCCCGCGTCCAGCGAGTATCCGCCCGAGAACCTGCTGCGCAATCTGCGCACCCAGACCGGCGTGACGGGCCTGTACGCGGTCCGGCTCGGTGACGGGTTCGACGCCGCCGCCGACCGCTCGGTGATGTCCGCGGAGACCGTGGACAACCTGGTCACCTCCGTACGACAGCCCGGGGTGGACGCCGCCACCGAGCTGAACAACTTCGTCGACCAGGCGCTGCCGACGATGAACGGCACCGCTCCCTCCTCCTGGTCCTCGGCGAGCGCCGGCGACGGCGTTCCCGTCGCCGGACTGATCACCCTGGGCGCGGTCGTCGCAGCCGGAGGCGCGAGCGCGTACGCGGTCGTCCGCCGCAAGCGGCTCCGCAAGGAGGCCGAGGAGCGCGAGGCCCTGGAGAAGCTCCGGGTCGTCGTCGACGAGGACATCACCGCCTTCGGCGAGGAGCTCGAACGCCTCGACTTCCACCCGGCCGAGCCCGGTGCCGACGACGCCATGCGTGGCGACTACGAGCGGGCGCTGGACTCGTACGACAAGGCCAAATCGCTGATGGGCTCCGCCACCCGTCCGCACGACGTCAAACCGGTGACCCAGCAGCTGGAGGACGGCCGCTACTCGCTCGCCGTCCTGGCCGCCCGGCGCGAGTCCAGGCCGCTGCCCGAGCGCCGTCCCCCCTGCTTCTTCGACCCGCGCCACGGCCCGTCCGTCGAGGACCGGACCTGGACCCCGGCGGGCGGGGGCGCCGCCCGTGAGGTCCCGGTCTGCGCCGCCGACGCCGCACGCCTCGACGACGGGCAGGACCCCCTGGCCCGTACCGTCGACACCTACGACGGCCGCCGCCCGTACTGGGAGGCGGGACCGGCGTACGGCCCGTGGGCCGGCGGATACTTCGGCGGCGGAATGCTTCCCGGCCTCCTCGCCGGCACCCTGCTCGGCTCGATGCTCGCCACCCCGGCCTACGCCTCCGAGTACGGCGGCGGGGAGTTCGAGGGCGGCGACTTCTCCGGGGGCGACTTCAGCTCCGGCGACTTCGGGTCGGGCGACTTCGGCGGTGGTGGCGGCTTCGGCGACTTCGGTGGAGGCGGGGACTTCGGCGGCGGCGGGTTCTAGACGGCCCGACCGGTGAGATCGGCCCCACCGGTGAGATCCGCGTGACCGGTGAGATCCGCGCGACTGGCGAGAAC
This sequence comes from Streptomyces sp. NPDC039609, assembly GCF_055596705.1. Classification (NCBI taxonomy): domain Bacteria; kingdom Bacillati; phylum Actinomycetota; class Actinomycetes; order Kitasatosporales; family Streptomycetaceae; genus Streptomyces; species Streptomyces sp. NPDC039609. Next base: position 201,145 of record NZ_JBVIUJ010000009.1, on the reverse strand, counting down.
CGCCCACCCGCGCGATCCGCCCGGCCGGTGAGGGCGGCCGACCCCGGGTGAGGACGGCCGCCCCGGCCTCACGTCCCAGACGGCGTCCTGCCGCCGTCCCTGGCCGGCGGGGCACCCCGGGGCGGTCACCACGGAGAGCGGGGGCAGGAGCTACACCAGAGGCTTCACCGACATCAGCAGGTGCTGGTGGACTCCGTCCTCCCGGTCGGTGATCAGGGCGCGCTGGCCCGGTCCGAGCAGGTGGATACGGACGGAGTCGGTGTCGAAGGAGCCGAGCGCGTCCAGGAGATACCCGGGGTTGAACGCGACCGTCATCGACTCCGCGCCCTCCAGGAGCGCCGGGAGCCGCTGGGAGGCCACGTCGTCCTCGTATCCGGCCTGGAGCTGGACGGTGCCGTCGGCGAAGGCGAGCTGGACCGGGCTGTCGCCCTCCGCGACCACCGCGACCCGCTTCACGGCCTCGAGGAGCGGAGCCCGGTCGGTCACGGCGACGGCGTGCTCGCCCAGGGAGAAGAGCTTGTCGTGGCGGGGGAGTCGGCCGTCGAGCAGCCGGGTCGTCGTCCGCGTCCCCTCGCTCTCGAAGCCGATCGAACCGCCGTCCAGGGCCAGACGGACCGGCCCCGCCGTCGTCAGGGAGCGGGCGATCTCGGTCAGCCGGCGCGCCGGCACGACCACGTCCGCGCCCTCGGCCCCCTCGGACACCGCGTCCGCGTCGCCCTCCGGCTTCCACTCCAGCGTGCGGACCGCGTAGCGGTAGCGGTCGGTCGCGGCCAGAGTCATCGTCGTACCGTCGAGGGCCAGGCGTATCCCGGTGAGCACCGGCAGCGAGTCGTCCCGGCCCGCCGCCACCGCCACCTGTCCGACGGCCACCGCGAACGCGTCGGCGTCCACCACGCCCCGGAACGCGGGCAGCCCCGGCTGGGCCGGATAGTCGTCCAACGGCAGCAGGGAGAGCCCGAAACGGGCCTCCCCGCCGGTCACCGAGAGGCGCGCCCCTTCGACCACGCACTCGACGACGCCCCGGGGCAGCACCTTGCAGATGTCGAGCAGCCGCCGCCCGAGGACCAGCGCCCGGCCCTCCAGCGCGGTGTCCGCCTCGACCTCGATGCGCGCCGACGCCTCGTAGTCGAGACCGGAGACACGCAGCCGGCCGTCGCTCGCCTCCAGGAGCAGCCCGCCGAGCACCGGCACGGGCGACCTGGCGGGCAGGACGCGGGCAGCCCAGGCCACGGCGTCGGTCAACACACTGCTGTCGATACGGAATTCCATGGATCCGACGCTAGCGGCGCCCACTGACAACGCCTCGGGAAGTTCTCGGCGCCGTTGATCGTTCCTCCCCGTGAACGTCGTCGTGACCAGCCAGGGGGAGAGCGTGATGAGTGACGTCCACGGCACCGTGGAGCCCGGATTCGAGTCCGTACGGGAGGAGTTCGGGCGCGTCGCCGCGAACGAGGCGAGGGACGGCGGCGCCCAGCTCGCCGTCTACCACCGCGGCCGGCAGGTCGTCGACCTGTGGGGCGGTGACGGGGTCGACGGCGACTCGCTCCTCGGCCTGTACTCCTCCTCCAAGGGGGCGATGGCGCTGATCGCCGCGCTCCTCGTGCAGGACGGCGTGCTCGACCTGGACCGCGAAGTCGCCTCCTGGTGGCCGGAGTTCGCCGCCGAGGGCAAGGGGCGGCTCACGCTCCGCGAGCTTCTGGCCCACCGTTCGGGCGTGATCGGGGCCGACGGCGGATTCAGCCTCGACGAACTCGCCGACGACCGGGTGGTCGCCGATCGGCTCGCGGGCCAGCGACCCTTCTGGGAGCCGAACACCGGCCACGGCTACCACGCCCTCGTCATCGGCGCGCTGGTCGGCGAGGTGGTGCGCAGGGCCACCGGCCGCACGATCCAGGAGCACTTCGAGGAGCGGGTCCGGGCCCCGTACGCCCTGGACTACTACCTCGGACTTCCCGAGGAGCTGGAGCCCCGCTTCCGTCCCGTGCTGCCGATGCGGCCCACCCCCGCGCAGCAGGCACTGCTGGACGCGAATCCGATCGCCCCGGACAGTCTCAAGGCCGTCGCGTTCGACTTCCACGCCGACCCGCCGCTGGACCTGGTCGCGTACGCCAACTCCCGTACGGTACGGGTCAAGGCGCCGCTCTCCGGTGGCGGCATCGGCTCCGCGCGGGGCCTGGCGCGGATGTACGCGGCGATCGCGGGCGAGCTCGACGGGCGGCCCCCGCTCCTGAAGCCGGACACGCTCGCCGAGGTGGCCCGGATCCACTCCTCCGGCACCGACCTGGTGACGGGCGCCGAGAACGCTTTCGGGCTCGGCTTCGTTCCGCTGGCCACCCGCCATCCGGTGCTGAGCCCCGCCGCGATCGGCCACAGCGGTGCCCCCGGCTCCCAGGCCTTCGCGGACCCGTCCACCGGTCTCGCGTACAGCTACACCCGCCGCCGCTTCGGCTTCATGTCCGGCCCCGGCGCCCCGGAGAACGACCGCCTGATCCCGGCGGTGGTGCGAGCGGCTGAAGCCGTCTGACCGGGAAGCCCACCGGAGACCCCCGGGAACGCCGAGCGCCCGCCCTCCGTCGTGACGGAGAGGCGGGCGCGCTCGTGGTGCGGGGATGAGCCGGACGAGCTCTTCGGGCGGCCGAAGGCTCAGGCGGCGTTCTTGATCGCGGAGATGTCGAAGTTCAGCTTCACCTTGTCGCTGACCATGACACCGCCGGTCTCCAGGGCCGCGTTCCAGGTCAGGCCCCAGTCGGAGCGCAGGATCTCGGCCGAGCCCTCGAAGCCGACGCGCTCGTTGCCGTAGGGGTCCGTGGCCGTGCCGTTGAACTCCAGGTCGATGGAGAGCGGCTTCGTGACGTCCTTGATCGTGAGGTCTCCGGTCACGCGGTACTTGTCGCCGCCCAGCTGCGCGGCCTCCGTGGAGCGGAAGGTCATCAGCGGGAACTGCTCGGCGTCGAAGAAGTCGCCGCCGCGCAGGTGACCGTCGCGGTCGCCGATGCCCGTGTCGACGGAGGCGATCTTGACATCGATGGAGGCGGCGGACGCGCCCGGGTTCGAGCCGTCCAGCGTCAGCGTGCCCTCGTGCTCGCCGAAGGTGCCGCGCACATTGGTGACCATGGCGTGACGGACGGTGAAGCCGATGCTGCTGTGCGCCGCGTCGATCGTGTACTCGCCGGTCAGCGCGGCCAGCGCCGGGTCGACGGGGAGGGTGGCGACGGCGGTGTCGACGGTGTCGTTCTTGCGGCTGAAGATGCCCATGACCTGCTCCTTGGGGACGGTGCGCGGAGGTGGCGCGGAGGCCGGATTGCCTTTGTTGAAGCTTCAACGAGAACGACAGTAACCCTATTCCGTTCAACTTTCAACATCTCTGGGCGGTGTTTCCTCCGGTTCACCCGAAAGACGTCGACGCCCTCTGGCGGACGCGCGTAGAACTGCGGCACCATCTCCCTGCTCCACCTGCTCCACCTGCTCCACCTGCTCCACCTGCTCCACCTGCTCCACCTGCTCCACCTGCTCCACCTGCTCCACCTGCTCCACCTGCC
>NZ_JBVIUJ010000009.1:0-197508 GCF_055596705.1 Streptomyces sp. NPDC039609 | reverse complement strand
ACCTGCTCCACCTGCTCCACCTGCTCCACCTGCTCCACCTGCTCCACCTGCTCCACCTGCTCCACCTGCTCCACCTGCTCCACCTGCTCCACCTGCACAGCCGTCCCAACCGACACGGTCACCAGCAGGAGGCAACCCCCGATGAAGCTCCGCTCCGTCCTCACCGCGCTCGCTCTGGTCCTCGGCGCCCTCTTCGCCCCCGGCGTCGGCGTCCTCGGCGGCGCCACCGAAGCCCAGGCCGCCACCAAGATCAGCCACGCCACCGCGACCTCGATGTTCCGTAACTCCGGCATCACCTGGTCGTCGTCCGGCGGCTGCTCCGACCGCAGCAACCCGACGTGCACCTCGTTCGAGCAGCTCAACCTCGCCACGGCGCAGGGTGCGCAGACCCTCAGGAGCGCCAGCGGCTGCGCGTTGAACATCACCGGCGGTACCGAGACGGGCCACGCCGGTGGCACGTACTCGCACTGGAACGGCTACAAGCTCGACTTCAGCAAGTACACCTGCGTCGGCAACTACATCAAGAACACCTTCACGTACATCGGGGTGCGCGGGGACGGTGCTCCGCAGTGGAAGTCCGGCGCCGGGAACGTCTACGCCGACGAGGGCAACCACTGGGACGTGACCTTCTACAACTGCGGCGGCTGCTGACCGTCGTTCCGGCGCCAAGAAGCCCCCTCCGGTCGCTTGGACTAACCGAAGGGGGTTCTTGGACTGCCGGGGCCGCCGGGGCACGATCTCGTTGACGGTGCCCGGCGGGCAGGGGCCAACTAGTGCGCATGTCGCTCCCCGAGTCCCGAAGAATCCGTGCGGTCTGCGCGCTCGCCGTCGCGTCGTCGGCCGTGTTCGCCCTGGCAGGGCCCGCTCTCGCCACGGCCCCCGCAGGAGCCGCCTCCGAGGCCCCGGCCCGCGCCGGCGCCGAGGCCGTCATCGGCTCCGACCAGCTCTCCGTCGCCGTCGCCGAGGACTTCCCGCGCGTCCTCTCGTACACCGACCGTGCCACCGGCGCCCGTCTGCTCGGGAGCACGGCCCCGGTCACCGAGATCGTCCTCAACGGCACGGCGTACGCGGTCCGGGCCAAGGGCGCCCCCGCCCTGACCGCCACCAGCGCGGCGTACACCCTCACCTTCCCCGCCCTGACCGGTGTCGAGATCGACGCGACCCTGAGCGTCCGCGGCCGGGCCACCACCTTCAAGGTCACCGCCGTCCGCGACACCGAGAGCTTCCGGGTCGGCACCCTCGACATACCCGGCCACGACCTCGTCTCCGTCGGCTCGGCCGACGCCGGCGCGGAGACCGCCTTCACCCGGCTCGACCCCGACTCCACCCGTACCGCCGACGTCTTCGCCAAGGTCACCGACGCCACCGCAGCCGAGAGCGCGCCCGTCGGGGCGAGCTACGCACTCGTCAACACCGGCCGGCTCGCCGCCGCCGTCGAGTCCAACTCCAGCTACGACAAGCCCGCGGGACCCAGCGCCCGTGACGGCGCCCGCTTCTGGCACCAGGCCCGCAGGACGGCGACCGAGACCCGCGTCGGCGTCTGGTCCGGACAGTGGACCTACCGCGGCGCCGGAGCCCCGCGGCCCGAGAGCGGCGACAACCTCCCCTGGGCCAAGGTCGTCGTCACCCCCGACGCCAACGCCGACGGGAAGACCGACTGGCAGGACGGCGCCCTCGCCTTCCGCGCGATCGGCGTCAAGGCCCCGGGCAGCGGGCAGACCCCCGACCGGGTCATCGCCCACATCCCGTTCAACTTCGCCTCCCAGGCCACTCACCCCTTCCTGCGCACCCTCGACGACGTCAAGCGGATCTCGCTCGCCACCGACGGACTCGGCCAGTTCGCCCTGCTCAAGGGGTACGGGTCCGAGGGCCACGACTCCGCGCACCCCGACTACGGCGGCAACTACAACAAGCGCGCCGGCGGCCTCGACGACCTCAACAAGCTTCTGAAGGAGGGGAAGAAGTGGGGCGCCGGCTTCGGCGTCCACGTCAACGCCACCGAGTCGTACCCCGAGGCGAGGAACTTCAGCGAGACCCTCGTGGACAGGACCAAGCCGGGCTGGAACTGGCTCAACCAGAGCTACTACATCGACCAGCGCCGGGACATCAACAGCGGTGACCTCGCCCGCCGCTTCCAGCAACTGCGCGACGAGACCGACCCCAACCTGTCGATGCTCTACATCGACGTCTACTACACGCACGGCTGGATCGCCGACAAGACGATGCAGGCCGTGCAGGCCCAGGGCTGGAACGTCGCCACCGAGTGGTCCGAGAAGTTCGAGCGGGCCTCGCTCTGGTCCCACTGGGCCAACGACCTGAACTACGGCGGTGCCACCAACAAGGGTCTCAACTCCCAGATCATCCGCTTCATCCGCAACGGCGAGAAGGACATCTGGAACAACCACCCGGTCCTCGGTCAGACCGCCCTCGAGGACTTCGAGGGCTGGACCGGCGAGACCGACTGGAACCACTTCTACGCCAACATCTGGCAGAAGAACCTGCCGGCCAAGTACCTCCAGCAGCAGACGATCACCCGCTGGAACGGCAACGACATCACCTTCACGGGCGGTGTGCACGGCACCGTCAAGGACGGCCGTCGCACCTTCTACGACAACGGTCGCAAGGTCCTCGACGGCGAGAACTACCTCCTGCCGTGGGACGGCGGCAAGAAGCTGTACCACTACAACAAGGCGGGCGGCCGCACCACCTGGACCGTCCCGGGCACCGGCTCGTACGCCGTCCACAAGCTCACCGACAACGGCCGTGTGAAGACCGGAACCGTACGCCCCGTCGACGGGAGGATCACCCTCGACGCCGCCGCCGGACAGCCCTACGTCCTCTACCCGAGCCGCGCACCCGAGCCGCGCGACCCCCGCTGGGGTGAGGGGACCCCGGTCAAGGACCCCGGCTTCAACGACGCGAAGCTCTCCGCCTGGACCAGGACCGGAACCGTCGCCCGTGACACCGACACCCAGGGCCGCAACAGCGCCGAGCTGACCGGCTCCGCGACCGCGTCCGTACAGCAGAAGATCACCGGCCTCGCCCCCGGCAAGCGGTACACCGCCTCCGCCCTGATCGAGGTCGAGGCGGGCCGCACCCGACCCACCACGCTCTCCGTCGCCGGGGCGTCCGTCACCGTCGAACGCTCGGCTGTCCAGGACCGGGTCGCCGCCTCCGACTGGAACGGCACCCGCCTCCAGCGCGCCAAGGTCACCTTCGCCGCCCCCGCCGGCGGCTCCACCACGCTCCGGATCGAGGCCGCGGGCGGCAGCCCGGCGGCCGTCCGGATCGACGACGTCCGGATCGTCGCCAACAACCCCGCCACCAAGGCCGGCGCGCTCGTGCACGAGGACTTCGAGGCCGTGGACCAGGGCTGGGGCCCCTTCCTCAAGGGCGACTCCGGCGGCACGACCGACCCGCGCACCCACATCGCCCAGCTCCACGCCCCGTACACCCAGGCCGGCTGGAACGGGAAGCTCGTCGACGACGTCCTCGGTGGCGCCGAATCGCTGAAGTCCCACGACGAGAACAGCGGTCTGGTCTACCGGACCGCGCCCTGGACCGTCCCCATGAAGGACGGGCGCAGCTACCGCGTCGAGTACGACTACCAGTCGAGCCACGCGGGCGCCTACGAGTGGGTCACCGGCTACGACCGGACGAACGGGACCGCTGTGGAGACCCGTCGTACGCCCGTCGGACAGCAGAGGACCACCGGGCACTTCTCCGAGACCGTGACCGCCGGCTGCGGGGACACCTGGACCGGACTGCGCAAGCGCGGCGACGCCCCCGACGGAGCCGACTTCGTCCTCGACTCCTTCACCGTGACCGACCTCGGGCCGGCGGCGGAGAAGGCGGCCTGCGGCACGCTCGCCCTCGCCGCCCCGGAGACCCTGGAACCGGGCCGCCCGAACCAGGTCACGGCCACCTTCGCCAACGACGAGGCGAACGCCGTCGCCGGGGCCACGGCCGCCCTGGAACTCCCCGCAGGCTGGACCGCCGAGCCGGCCGGGCCCGTCTCCCTCGGGACGGTCGCGGCGGGCGCCCAGGCCACCGCCACCTGGCAGGTGACGCCCCCGGTCGACGCGAAGTACCAGACCTACCCGCTCGGTTCGGCGCTCACGTACACCGTCGGGGGAGAGGCACGGAAGCTGAGCGCCGCCACCTCCGTCCGGACGCTGCCCCCGCCGCCCACCACGGACAGCTGGGCGAGCGACCTGGACTGGACGTCCGCGGCCAACGGCTGGGGACCGGTGGAGCGCGACCTGTCCAACGGCGAGACGGGCACCGGCGACGGCAGCCCGCTCAGGATCGGGGGAGTGGCGTACGCGAAGGGCCTGGGTGCCCATGCCCCGTCCACGATCCGCTACTACCTGGGCGGGAAGTGCACCTCCGTCACCGCCGAGGTCGGCGTGGACGACGTCCAGACGAGCCGTGGCTCGGTGCAGTTCAGCGTCCTCGCCGACGGCACGGAGAAGGTGAAGTCGCCGGTCCTGAAGGCCACCGACACCGCCTGGTCGCTCACCGCCGACGTCACCGGTGCCACCTACGTGGAGCTGGTGGCAGGCGACGGCGGCGACGGGAGCGGCAACGACCACGCGGACTGGGGGAACGCCCGCTTCCACTGCGGAGGCTCCCGGTAGCAAGCGCTTGTCGTGCTCATTGATTGCGTCGGAGAACGGGTGCTAGACCGGTCGCCAACCGGTCTACACCACTTCCCTAGGGGAGGCTTCCGTGCCCGTTCCCGCCTGGTCCCGCCGCACCTTCCTGACCGTCACCTCCGCCGCCGCGGCAACGCTCGCCCTGCCCGGCCGCGCTCGCGCCGCCGAGGGTGAGTTCGAGACCCTCCGGCAGCGCTGGCTCGACATCCAGCTCGGCGCCGGCTTCGATGCCGGCGCCGAGCCGTACGCGTCCCGCCTCGCCGAGACCGGCGAACTCGCCCGCGCCTTCCGGGCCTCCATGGCCCCCACCGACACCTCCCTCTGGCCGGGCTACGCCTTCGACCCGCCCTCCGGCATCACCCAGAGCTACAGCCGCCTGTGGACCATGGCGCAGGCGTACCTCCAGCCCGGCACCGGGCTCACCGGCGACGCGACCCTGCTCACCGACGTCCTCCGGGGCCTGGACCACGTCTCGGCGCGGATCTACAACCCGACGACCGTTCGCTACGGAAACTGGTGGGAGTGGCAGATCGGCAGCCCCCGCCTCCTCATGGACATCGTCGCCGCACTCCACCCGCACCTCGGACCCGAGCGGATCGCGGCCGCCTGCGCCGCCGTCGACCACTTCGTCCCGGACTCGATGCTCGGCGACTACAGCGGCACCTCCACCGGCGCCAACCGCGTCGACCTCTGCCGCTCCGTCGCCCTGCGCGGCATCGTCGGCGCGAACCCCGCCAAGATCGCCCTCGCCCGCGACGCCCTCTCGCCCGTCTTCCCGTACGTGACCAAGGGCGACGGCCTCTACGTCGACGGCTCGTTCGTCCAGCACACCTGGGTCGCCTACTCGGGCACGTACGGACAGGTCATGCTCGACGGCCTCGGGCGGCTCTTCACCCTGCTCGCCGGATCCGGCTGGGCGGTCACCGACCCGAACCGGCAGATCATCCTCGACAGCGTCGAGAAGGCCTACGCGCCCCTGATCTACGACGGCCTGATGATGGACAGCGTCAACGGCCGTGCCATCAGCCGCGGCTACCTCAAGAACGACGAGCGCCGCGTCATGCGCTCCGACCACTTCCACGGCCAGGGGATCATCGCCGCCATGGCCCTGCTCGCGGGCGGAGCGAGCGCCGCCGAGCGCGAGCGGTGGCACGCGCGCGTGAAGGGCTGGATCGAGCGGGACACCGTCTCCCCGATCCTCTCCGCCCGCCAGCTCGGCGTCGCCGACCTCGCCCGGCTGCACGCGGTCGCCGACGGGCCCGTCCCCGCCGCCCCCGAGCCGACCGGGCACACCCTCTTCGCCGCCATGGACCGGGCCGTGCACCGGCGCCCCGGCTGGGCCGCCAACATCGCCATGGCCTCGGAGCGGATCTCGTACTACGAGTGCGGCAACGGCGAGAACCCGCGCGGCTGGCACACCGGCGCCGGGATGCTCTCCTGGTGGACGCCCCGCCAGGGCGGTCAGTACACCGACTGGTTCTGGCCCACCGTCGATCCCTACCGCCTCCCCGGGACGACCGTCTCCACCAAGCGCCTCGCCGACCGCGCGGGTGGCGAGTGGGGCGCCCCGAAACCGGACGTGACCTGGGTCGGCGGAGCCACCGACGGCGCGTTCGCCGCCGTCGGACAGCACCTCAAGGGGCTTGGCTCCACCTTGGAGGCCCGCAAGTCCTGGTTCTGCGCGGCGGACACCGTGATCTGTCTCGGGGCCGGGATCACCGCCACCGACGGCGTCCCCGTCGAGACGGTCGTCGACAACCGCAATCTCGGCGACGACCGTGGCGGAGGCACCCAGGCGCTCACCACCGGAAGGGGGTGGGCACACCTCGAAGGACACGGCGGCTGGGTCTTCCCCCAGGGCACCGCGAACCTCCGGACGCTGCGCGAGGACCGGACCGGCGCCTGGAGCGACATCAACACCACCAGCTCCACCGAGACCCGTACCAGGACCTACCAGACCCTGTGGCTCGACCACGGCACGGACCCGGCCGGCGCCTCCTACGCGTATCTCCTCATGCCGGGCGCGTCCCGGCGCACCCTGGCCGCCCGCGCCGCCGACGAGGACTGGCTGGAGATCCTGGACAACACCGCCGACCGGCAGGCCGTCGCCGTCCCGTCCCTCGGAATCACGGCCGCGAACCTGTGGCGGGCCGGTACGGTGGGGCGCCTGACGGTCACGGTCCCGGCGAGCGTCCTGGTCCGCCGACGGGGCTCGGTGCTCGACCTCCGGATCAGCGAGCCGCAGCGTACGGGTCGGCCGCTGGAGCTCGTCTGGAACCAGCGGGTCCGCCGCGTGATCGGCCACGATCCCTCGGTGGAGGTGCTCGCGACCGGCCGCTCTCTGAGGCTGCGGATCAATCCCGGTACCGCGGGGATCACCTGCCGCGCACAGGTGGCCCTGTAGAGAGTTGTGTGGAAAGCCTACAAACACGGGGGGTGTCTGGCTGTTGACTCGGCTCTCCCCGTCGGCGGTTCTGTCTTACTCCACCAGGAATCGACTCGGGAGACTGTACGGAGTGGACGGCAGGATTTCCTTGGTCGACTTCGTAGGGTCGGTACATGACCGTTGTGGACCAGATCCCGAGCGAGCCGACTGACGCCCGTGGCCGTGTGGCCGAACTGCACGCCCTGCGCGAGGAGGCTCGGCGCGGGCCGAGCGAGCGGGCGACCGAGGCCCAGCACGCCAAGGGCAAGCTGACCGCTCGCGAGCGCATCGAGCTGCTGCTCGACCCGGGTTCCTTCAACGAGGTCGAGCAGCTGCGCCGACACCGCGCCACGGGCTTCGGCCTGGAGGCGAAGAAGCCGTACACCGACGGTGTCATCACCGGCTGGGGCACGGTCGAGGGCCGCACGGTCTTCGTCTACGCGCACGACTTCCGGATCTTCGGCGGCGCGCTGGGCGAGGCCCACGCCACGAAGATCCACAAGATCATGGACATGGCCATCGCGTCCGGCGCCCCGCTCGTCTCGCTGAACGACGGCGCCGGCGCCCGTATTCAGGAGGGTGTCTCCGCCCTCGCCGGCTACGGCGGCATCTTCCAGCGCAACACCCGCGCCTCGGGTGTCATCCCGCAGATCTCGGTGATGCTCGGCCCGTGCGCCGGTGGCGCGGCCTACAGCCCCGCGCTGACCGACTTCGTCTTCATGGTCCGCGAGACCTCGCAGATGTTCATCACCGGCCCGGACGTCGTCAAGGCGGTCACCGGTGAGGAGATCACCCAGAACGGTCTCGGCGGTGCGGACGTGCACGCCGAGACGAGCGGCGTGGCGCACTTCGCGTACGACGACGAGGAGACCTGCATCGCCGAGGTGCGGTACCTCCTGTCGATGCTCCCCCAGAACAACCGCGAGAACCCGCCGACCGTCGCCTCCGAGGACCCGGCGGACCGCCGCTCGGACGTCCTGCTCGACCTGGTCCCGGCCGACGGCAACCGTCCGTACGACATGCACAAGGTGATCGAGGAGCTCGTCGACGAAGGCGACTTCCTGGAGATCCACGAGCGCTGGGCCCGCAACATCATCTGCGCGCTGGCCCGTCTGGACGGCCAGGTCGTCGGCATCGTGGCCAATCAGCCGCAGTCCCTGGCGGGCGTCCTGGACATCGAGGCCTCGGAGAAGGCCGCCCGTTTCGTCCAGATGTGCGATGCTTTCAATATCCCGATTGTCACCCTTTTGGACGTACCCGGCTTCCTGCCGGGCGTTGATCAGGAGCACGGTGGAATCATCCGCCACGGCGCGAAGCTGCTGTACGCGTACTGCAACGCGACCGTGCCCCGGATCAGCTTGATCCTGCGCAAGGCGTACGGCGGCGCGTACATCGTCATGGACTCCCAGTCCATCGGCGCCGACCTGACGTACGCCTGGCCCACGAACGAGATTGCGGTGATGGGCGCCGAAGGTGCCGCCAACGTCATCTTCCGCAAGCAGATCGCCGAGGCCGAGGACTCCGAGGCCATGCGGACGCGCATGGTCAAGGAGTACAAGGCCGAGCTGATGCACCCCTACTACGCGGCGGAGCGCGGACTGGTCGACGACGTGATCGACCCCGCAGAGACGCGGGAGGTCCTCATCAGGTCCCTCGCCATGCTCCGCACCAAGCACGCCGACCTGCCGTCCCGCAAGCACGGCAACCCGCCTCAGTAAGAGGAGCCACAGACGTGACCACGCCTGCCACAGCCAACCTTCTCCGAGTCGAGAAGGGCCACGCCGACCCCGAGGAGCTGGCCGCCATCACCGCGGTGCTGCTCGCCCGCGCGGCCGCCCAGCCCACCGAGACGTCCGCGCACGGCCGCTCGACGGCCGGCTGGCGCCGCCTGGAGCGCCAGTCGGGCTTCCGCCCCTCCCACTCCTGGCAGGGCTGACCCCGAACGCCACGAAGGCCCCCGGCTCCCTCAGGAGCCGGGGGCCTTCGCCATGCGCGCCGCCCTCGCACAGCGAGAGGGGCCCGCCGCACCGGAACGGTGCAGCGGGCCCCTCTCGTACGCAGCCTGTCGGAGACCTACCGCAGGCGGGCCATGAGCGCGTGCTCAACCAGGGTGATGAGCGCGCTCTTGGCGTCCGCGCGGTGGCGGGCGTCGGTGGTGATGATCGGCGTGTCCGGGCCGATCTGGAGGGCCTCACGGACCTCCTCCGGGTTGTACGGCTGGTGGCCGTCGAACCCGTTCAGGGCGATGACGAACGGCAGGCCGCTGTTCTCGAAGTAGTCGACGGCCGGGAAGCAGTCGGCGAGCCGCCGGGTGTCGACCAGAACGACCGCGCCGATCGCACCGCGGACCAGGTCGTCCCACATGAACCAGAAGCGGTCCTGACCGGGCGTACCGAAGAGGTACAGGATCAGGTCCTGGTCCAGGGTGATACGGCCGAAGTCCATCGCGACAGTCGTCGTCGTCTTGTCGCCGGTGTGCGTGAGGTCGTCGATGCCCGCGGACGCAGACGTCATGACGGCTTCGGTACGCAGCGGGTTGATCTCCGAGACGGCGCCGACGAACGTGGTCTTGCCCACGCCGAAGCCACCCGCCACCACGATCTTCGCGCTGGTGGTTGAACGGGCCGCGCCGCCGCTAGAGCTTGCGAAGTCCACTGAGCACCCTTTCGAGCAGTGTCACGTCTGGCTGACCGCCGGCGGCCTCGTCGCCGCCGGGCTGGTGGATGGCGACAAGTCCGGCCTCCGCCAGGTCGGCGACGAGGATACGGGCAACGCCGAGGGGGATGGAGAGAAGTGCCGAGATCTCGGCCACCGATTTGATCTCGAAGCACAGTCGGCAGATCCGCTGGTGCTCGGGCAACTGCCCCTGCAGCCGGGCCGGATCGGCCGTCGTACTGACCAGCGCCTCGATGGCGAGCTGGTAACGCGGCCGGGTCCGGCCGCCGGTCATCGCATACGGACGCACCAGCGGGTTGTGCCCGCCGGAACCGCCGGAACCGCCCGCACCCCGGCGCGCGGCGCTCGGCGCGCCGACCGGAGCCGGCTGCTGGGCCTGAGGCTGCTGGTAGGGCTGCGCTGCGCCCTGTCTGCTCGGGGCGGAGGGAAAGTTGAACCGGTTCTGCGTGGTGTCGCCGTGCGGCTGCGATCCGTCAAAACCGTTGTAAGGGCGTCCGCCCGGGGGTGTACCCACGTCTCCTCCTCCGACTGCCTCGCGGTCCATGTCCCTGTGGAGCCGCGCCACCGCACCTTACGGTGCGGTGGCGTGAAACGCACTGTCTGTCTGTTAGTTGAGAAGACTTCCCTGAAGCTCCGCCCGGAGGTCAGGAGTCAGAACGCTGCCCGCCCGATCGACGAGCAGAGCCATCTCGTAGCCCACGAGACCGATGTCGGCCTCCGGGTGCGAGAGCACGGCCAGCGAAGAGCCGTCCGAGATCGACATGATGAAGAGGAAGCCCCTCTCCATCTCCACGACGGTCTGGTTGACCGCACCGCCCTCGAAGATGCGGGACGCGCCCGCGGTCAGCGAGGTCAGTCCGGAGGCGACGGCCGCCAGCTGGTCGGCGCGGTCCCGGGGGAAACCCTCGGACATCGCCAGCAGGAGTCCGTCGGCGGAGACCACCACCGTGTGGGACACCCCAGGGGTGTTGTCCACGAAGTTGGTGATCAACCAGTTCAGATTCTGCGCCGCCTGGCTCATGCTCACACTAACGCTCCTGGTTGTAGGTACTGCCCGGGCCGAGGCCCGATCCGTTCGTGTCCGTTCCCGCGGTGCGTCCCTGCTGGACACCACGGCGCAGGTTGCTCAACCTGCCCCGTACGTCCTCGGGAGCGCGGGAGACCTGGGGGCCGCCCTGCGGGGTCTGCTCCGCCGTGCCCTCGACCAGATTGGCCTTCGGGACCCGCTTCGGAAGACCGGACGAGGTGACCCCGCCCGCCTTCGGGTCGCGGAGCTTCTCGGCCCGCTGCCAGCGCTCGTCGTTCGTCGAGCGCCACTCTTCGGTGCCGTCGGCCTGGTTCTGCTGAACCGGCTGCTGGGCCGGCTGCTGGACCGTCCGCGTGGGCAGACCCTGCTGCGCGGGCTGGGGAGCCTGCGCCGCGGTGCTGCCACGGCGCGGCAGACCGGCGTCGGTCATCGCGTGGCCGGCGTCCGGGGTGGGGCTCGGCGTGGGCCCCGGACGGTCGAAGCCTACGCGCTCGGGGGCCGGTTCGGGAGCGCCGGGTGCAGATTCCGCATTCGCACCGTACGCCTGCTCGTAGCCGCCCTGGTACGCGCCCTGATCCTGCCAGTCACCCTGGTGGGGCTGGGGCTCGTAGGCGTTGTCGTACTGCGGCTGACCGTTGTCCTGAGCCTGGTAGGCCGGTTCCGCATAGCCCTGCTCGGCATACCCGCCGGCGGGCTGGCCGTAGCCGTCGTAGCCCTGCTCCTGGTACGTGTAGCCGTCGTTCTGCGGAGCCTGGTTGCCGTAGTCGGGAGCGTACTCCTGGACGTACTCCTGCTCCTGCGCGTACTCCTGCTCGTACGACTGCTGCTGCCCGTCCACCTCGTCGCGGTAGAGCGGACGCTCGCCGCCGTGGGCCTGCGACTCCAGGGCCGCACGGCGCTCCTCGCGCATCAGCGAACGGTTCACCGGGTCGAGCTGGCGGTCGTCCGCCGGCTGCTCGTAGCGGGAGTCGTCGAAGCCGAGCTCTGCCGCGGTCCGCATCTGCGGCTGCGCAGGCTCGAAGGCGTGCTGCTGCTGTTGCGGGATGATCTGCGAGACCGTGAAGTCGTTCTCGGGGAGCTGCTCGCCACCACCACCGTGGGTGATCGCGTCCGGCAGCATGACCAGCGAGGTCGTACCGGCCTGCTCGCCCGAGGGGCGGAGCTGGACACGGACGCCGTGCCGGTCGGCCAGCCGGCCGACCACGAACAGGCCCATGCGCTGAGAGACGGCGGCGTCCACGGTCGGCGGGTTGGCCAGCTTGTGGTTGATGTCCGCGAAGTCCTCGGCGGTCAGGCCGATTCCCTTGTCGTGGATCTCGACCATCACGCGGCCGTCGGGCAGTCGGGTCGCGGTGACGCGGACCTTGGTCTGCGGGGAGGAGAACGTGGTGGCGTTCTCCAGGAGCTCGGCGAGCAGGTGCACGAGGTCGGTCACGGCCTGGCCGTGGATCTCGGCGTCCGGGACACCGGCGAGCTCGATGCGCTCGTACTGCTCCACCTCGGAGGAGGCGGCGCGCATGACGTCGACGAGCGGCACCGGCTGGTCCCAGCGGCGGCCCGGCTCCTCGCCGGCGAGGACGAGGAGGTTCTCGCCGTTGCGGCGCATACGGGTGGCCAGGTGGTCCAGCTTGAAGAGGTTCTCCAGCTGGTCCGGGTCGGCCTCGTTGTTCTCCAGGTCGGTGATGAGGGTCAGCTGGCCCTCGATCAGCGACTGGTTACGGCGCGACAGGTTGGTGAAGATCGCGTTGACGTTGCCCCGGAGCATGGCCTGCTCGGCGGCGAGCCGGACGGCCTCACGGTGGACCTGGTCGAAGGCGCGGGCGACCTCGCCGATCTCGTCCTGGGAGTCGATCGGGATGGGCTGGACCCGGGTGTCGACCCGGCCCGGCTCGGTACGGGACAGCTGGTCGACGAGCATCGGCAGACGCTGCTCGGCGATGGCGAAGGCGGCGGTGCGCAGCTCGCGCATCGAGCGGCTCATCTGGCGGGCCATCATCCCGGCCAGGATGAAGGCCGCGAGGAGGGCGATGACGACGATGCCACCGTTGACGAAGGCGTCCGTCTTGGCGTCCGAGGAGATGTTCGCGGCCTCGGTCACGGCCTTGTCGACGAGCTCCTTCTCGACCGTGGTGTAGCCGTCGAACTTGCCGGTGGCCACGGCCATCCAGGTCTGGCCGGTGATGCCCTTCTGCTTCAGCGCGGCGATCGCGTCGGCGTCCGAGGCCGCACCGATCTCCTTGACCACACCGGTGAAGACGGAGCCGTCGGCCCCCTTCGGCAGCGTGAGGCCCGCCTCCTGCATCCTCTCCTCGCCGTCCTTGGCCTTCTCGGCCATGACCTGCTTCAGGCGGTCCACGTCCGCCTGGGTGCCACCGGAGTTGTACTCGCCGAGGGCGATCTGCTCCAGGTAGTTGTAGGAGTTGAACGCCACGGACTGCTGGGCGAAGGTCGCGTCCTTC
The DNA here is from genome assembly GCF_055596705.1 of Streptomyces sp. NPDC039609. Classification (NCBI taxonomy): domain Bacteria; kingdom Bacillati; phylum Actinomycetota; class Actinomycetes; order Kitasatosporales; family Streptomycetaceae; genus Streptomyces; species Streptomyces sp. NPDC039609. The sequence continues at coordinate 184,263 of NZ_JBVIUJ010000009.1, read as the reverse complement.
TGGCTGGGCCGGACGAGCAGCTGCATGCCGATCGAGCGCTGCAGCGACGCGGCGCCCTTGGCGAGCTGGACGGCGTAGAGCGTACGGCCGTAGGCGGTGACGTTGCCGGTGCCGAGGCCGAGCTCGTTGGAGAACTCCATCAGGAAGTGCTGGACACCGGTGTACCCGAGCTGGGTGTTCACGGGGTCCAGAGCCTGGGTGTAGGCGATCTGGCGCAGCTTCTCGAGCTTGGGCTCCTCGCCCCTGAACAGCTTCAGGCGGCGCTCCAGGCCCTCGCCCTCGGGCATGTTCTTGACGGCCTCGTCGAACTTGACCTTGGCGGCGTCGGTGGCCGCGTAGGCCTGCGTCACCTCGTCGCTCTTGCGGTCATCGGCGCTCTTCGCCGTGAGGAGCGGAGCGGCGGTGAGGTCACGCTCGTTGAGCAGCGCCTGGCTGTACTCCGAGGCGGCGCGCACGATCAGCGCCGTCTTCTCGGCGTTCTGGGCCTCCTGCCAGGTGTCGATCGACCCCTTCACCTGGAAGCCGCCCATGACGAGGCCGACCAGCACGGGTATGAGGAGGATCGCGTTCAGCCTGGTCGGTACGCGCCAGTTGCGCGGGGACAGCTTGCTCGAGCTGCCCTGGCCGCTGCCGGCCTGGGGCGTCACCGGCGGTTCAGCGGGCGACGCCACCATGCGTGCCGGCGGCGTGAAGTTGCCTCGCGCCTGCTGCTCCGCGGAGCTTTCCTTGCTTCGCCTCACTCGACCAACAACCTCTCGGCGTCGGCACCTACGTTGTGCCGGTGTTTCGTTCAGGGCCGTACTACTCGGGAGTTCATGAATTGCAGCACGTGAAGGGTGTCCCTTCCAAACAGCCCTGAGCACCGGTTTTGGCCATGCCGAGCCCAAGATAAAACGGGCATAAAGAACGAGCCCCGCCAAATTGCGAGGCTCAGGTGAGCACAGTGGCACCAATTGGATGCGTCGGGTGTCCGTGGGGCCGCAATTCTCATTCGAAACGTTATGAACACGGGGGCGGGCCGTGTCGAACGACACAGACCGCCCCCCTGGAGGCGTACGACAACTTCCGTAGAAGATCGCCTACTTGAGTCGTGCCATCAGCGCATGTTCGACAAGCGTGATCAAAGCGCTCTTGGCGTCCGCGCGGTGGCGGGCGTCGGTGGTGATGATGGGAGTGCCCGGACCGATCTGAAGCGCCTCGCGGACCTCGTCGGGGGAGTACGGCTGATGCCCCTCGAAGCCGTTCAGGGCGATGACGAACGGCAGGCCGCTGTTCTCGAAGTAGTCGACGGCCGGGAAGCAGTCGGCGAGACGGCGGGTGTCCACGAGTACGACGGCGCCGATGGCACCGCGGACCAGGTCGTCCCACATGAACCAGAAGCGGTCCTGACCGGGCGTACCGAAGAGGTACAGGATCAGGTCCTGGTCCAGGGTGATACGGCCGAAGTCCATCGCCACCGTCGTGGTGGTCTTGTCGCCGGTGTGCGTGAGGTCGTCGATGCCCGCGGACGCAGACGTCATGACGGCTTCGGTACGCAGCGGGTTGATCTCCGAGACGGCGCCGACGAACGTGGTCTTGCCCACGCCGAAACCGCCCGCCACCACGATCTTCGCGCTGGTGGTCGACCGCGCCGCGCCGCCGCCGCTAGAGCTTGCGAAGTCCACTGAGCACCCTTTCCAGCAGTGTCACGTCCGGCGTGCCGCCGGCCTCTCCGTTGCCCGGCTGATGGATCGCCACCATGCCCGCCTCCGCCAGGTCGGCGACGAGGATCCGGGCGACGCCGAGCGGCATGGACAGCAGCGCCGAGACCTCGGCCACCGACTTGACCTCCCGGCACAGGTGGCAGATCCGCTGGTGCTCGGGGAGCAACGTCGAGAGGTGCGCCGGGTCGGCCGTGGTGCTGACCAGTGCCTCTATGGCGAGCTGGTAGCGCGGCCGGGTCCGGCCGCCGGTCATCGCATAAGGACGCACCAGCGGCTGGTCGCCTTCATGTCCGTACGACTCGTCTATCGAGGAGCCGTACGGATCGTGAGAGGCGGGGGGCGGGGTCATGAATCCTCCGGGCGTGACGGCAAGGGTCGAATGCCGTCTGATGGGGCCGGTGGGGGGCCGGATGGGGCGGCCGGACGGTGTGTGATCCCAGAGTGGCACGGAGGGGCGGGCCACCCTGTTCGGTGGCTAGTGCAGGAGGCTTCCCTGGAGCTCGGCACGGAGATCCGGGGTGAGTACGCTGCCGGCCCGGTCGACCAGCAGCGTCATCTCGTAGCCCACGAGGCCGATGTCGCACTCCGGGTGTGCGAGCACGGCCAGTGAGGAACCGTCGGAGACGGACATCAGGAAGAGGAAGCCGCGCTCCATCTCCACGACCGTCTGGGCGACGGGACCGCCCTCGAAGATCCGGGACGCGCCCGCGGTCAGCGAGGTAAGTCCGGACGCGACCGCCGCCAGCTGGTCGGCGCGGTCGCGGGGGAATCCTTCCGACATGGCCAGCAGCAGGCCGTCGGCGGAGACCACCACTGTGTGGGACACCCCGGGGGTGTTGTCCACGAAGTTGGTGATCAACCAGTTCAGATTCTGCGCCGCCTGGCTCATCGCGCTCAACTAACGCTCCTGCTGGTGGGTCGGGCCGAGGCGGAAGCTACCCGTGGTCGAGTTGCCCGCCTGACGGCCCTGTTGGATACCGCGGCGCAGATTGGTGAGCCGGCCGCGGACGTCATCGGGTGCACGCGAGACCTGAGGGCCGGCCGTGTGGGCCTGCTCCTGCGCGGTTCCGGGTACGAGGTTGGCCTTCGGGACCCGTCGCGGCAGCCCGGAGGTGGTGACGCCGCCGGCCGCGGGCTTGCGGACCCGCTCGGCCTGGCGCACCAGTTCGTCGTTGGGCGAGGTCCGCCAGGAGGCGGGTCCGCCCTGCTGCTGACCGCCGTCGCCGCCGCCCTGCGCGGCGGGGCGCCGCGGAGCGGGGGAGGCGGGCTGCTGAGGCACGACCGGGGTCTGCATCGTCTGATCGACGGCACCCCGTCCGTTGTCCTGCTGAGCCTGGTCCTGGCCCTGACCGTGGAACCAGTTGGTCTCCAGCGTGTCGTACAGGGGGGTACGGGTGTCGCTGAGGCCGCTCGCCGGAGGCAGGGCCTCGGGCTGGCGGGGCTGCTGCAACTGAGGCTGCTGCGGCTGCTGGGGCAGGTTCCCGGCCGGGCGGGGCGCACCGTAGTCGCCGCCACCGCGCGGGCGCTGGGCCGGAGGCTGCTGCTGGTACCCCTGCGGGGCCTGCGCCTGCTGGGGCGCCTGCTGCGGCTGGCCGAAGTCCGGGCGCGGGAACTGCGCGGTGGACGCCGGGTCCTGCGAGGCCTGCGGCTGGTAGCCCTGAGGAGCCTGCTGCTGCCGTCCGAGGTCCGGGCGGGGGAACTGGCCCGTGGAACCGGGGCCCTGAGGCGCCGTCGGACGGGGGTACTGACCCGTGGTCTCCGGCTCCTCGTGGCCGCGCGGCGCGTCCAGCGGCGACATCTCCTGCTGGGGGCGGCGGACCGGCTGCGCCGGGTCGTTGCCCCAGCTGGTGGTCTGCGGACGCTGCTGCTGCGGGTTGCCCCCGGGCAGCTCGGCGCGCGGGTAGCCGTTCTGGGCGGGGCGATTGCCCTGCGGGGGCTGGTTGCCCTGGCCCTGCTGCGGCTGCTGGGGAGCCTGGCCCTGGTTGCCCTGGCCGCCCCAGACGTCCGTACGGGACGGAATGGCGCTCTGCGCACCGCCGAACCCACCGGAACCGAGGCCCGGACGCTGTGGCTCCTGGGACACCTGCGGCATCTGCGAGGTCTGCTGGCCCTGGGGCTGCTGCTGCGGCGCCTGACCCTGCGGACCGTTCGGGCGCTGAGCGCCGTCACGGCCGGGCAGCGCCGCACGCGGCCCGCTGCCCGCACCGACCTGGCCGCGGGCGGCACTCGGACCGGCACCGAGCCGGCCTGCCGCCGCCGACGAGGCGGACGGCGCGCCACCGAGGCCCGGACGGCCACCGGCGCCGGGGCCACCGGCCGCACCCGGACCACCGGTCAGGCGGCCACCGGAAGCGGAGGGAGCCTGCGGCATCGCGCCCTGGCCGCCGGGACCCTGCTTGGGCGCGGGCTTCTTGCCGCCGTGGGCGACGTCGACGGGGAGCATGACGAGCGCGGTGGTGCCGCCGGAGTCCGACGGGCGCAGCTGGATCCGGATGCCGTGTCGCAGGGACAGGCGGCCGACCACGAACAGACCCATGCGTCGGGAGACGGAGACGTCCACGGTGGGCGGCGAGGCGAGCCGCTCGTTGATCGCGGCGAGGTCCTCGGGGGAGAGGCCGATGCCGGTGTCGTGGATCTCGACGAGGACACGGCCGTCGGGCAGCGCGTGACCGGTGACGCGGACCTTGGTCTGCGGCGAGGAGAACGAGGTGGCGTTCTCCAGCAGCTCGGCGAGGAGGTGCACGAGGTCGTTGACGACGCGGCCGGCGACCTCGGTCGCCGGGACCGCGGCCAGTTCGATGCGCTCGTACTGCTCCACCTCGGAGGCGGCGGCACGGAGCACGTCGACAAGCGGGACCGGACGGGTCCAGCGACGGCCGGGCTCCTCACCGGCGAGGACGAGGAGGTTCTCACCGTTACGGCGCATACGCGTCGCGAGGTGGTCGAGCTTGAAGAGCGAGGAGAGCTGGTCCGGGTCGGCCTCGCGGGACTCCAGCTCGGAGATGAGCGAGAGCTGACGCTGGATAAGACCCTGGGAGCGGCGCGAGAGGTTGGTGAACATCGCGTTGACGTTGCCCCGCAGCAGGGCCTGCTCGGCGGCGAGGCGGACCGCCTCGCGGTGCACGTCGTCGAAGGCCGCGGCCACCTGGCCGATCTCGTCCCGGGAGTGCACACCGACGGACTCGACGGAGGTGTCGACGTCCTGCGGGTCGGCCTCGGAGAGCTGCTTGACGAGCTCGGGCAGACGGTCCTGGGCGACCTTGGTCGCGGTGTCCTGGAGCCGGCGCAGCGAGCGGATCATGGACCGCGCCACGACGAAGGCGCCGACGAGCGAGACACCGAGGACGAGGAGGATCAGCGCACCGTTGATGATGGCGTCGCGCTGCGACTCGGCGCGCAGCTCACGGGCCTTGGTGTCCATCTGGCCGAGCAGGTTGGCCTCGATGCGACTCATCGCGACGATCTTGGTGCCGTACTCGTCGGTGAAGTTCAGGTGACCGCGCACCGTGGCGTTGGGCATACCGGTGTCGTTGCTCAGTACCCGGTCCGCGTACTTGTCGGCGGCCTCGATGGAGGGGTTGCCGGTGGTGAGCGAGGCGGTCAGCTCGGCGGCGTCACCACCGGCCGACTCGTAGATCGTCTCGAAGGACTTGAGTTCGACCTTCTCACCCTGCTGGGCGGCGTAGCCGTAGAGGCGGTCGCCCTGCTCCAGATTGCCGGGCCGGCTGTCGCCCGAGGGCAGCGCGGAGGCGATGATCGCCTGCTGGACGGAGGCGTACTCCTTGGCGGACGAGAACGCCGCGAGCGCTCGGGTCCGCTTGATCATCTCGGGGTTGCTGGTCGCCTGCGCCATGTCCTGGGAGAGGCTGAGCAGCGAGCGGATCAGTCGGCTGTACGCCTCGACCGTCACCGAGTGGGAGACGCCCTTCTTGTACGCCTCCTGGCGGATGCCGCCGATCTGGACGACCTGGGACGCGATCTGGCTGACGTTCTGACGGATGCTCTGCAGCGCCTCGTCGCCCTCGGTGGCGGGGATGTCCCCGGTGGCGTCCATGAACGCCTTCTGGGCCCGGTCCGTCGCCTTGCGCGGGTTGGAGACCTGGTAGTCGCCGGCCGACTTCCCGTTGGCCAGCGGACCGGCGGAGAGGTCACGCTCGGTCTGCAGGGCCTGGGCGAGGTCGGTCGCCTCCTGCGTCAGCTTGGTCAGCAGCTGCAGGTGGTCGAGCTGCTCCATGTCCTGGAGCGACTCGCTGATTCGGATGCCGCCGAGGCTGGTGGCCGCGACCACGGGGAGGGTCAGCAGGGCGACCAGACGCGTCGAGATACGCCAGTTGCGCAGGGCTATTCGCGGCCCGACCTCGTTCTCGGCCTTGGGCTTCTGCGCGGTGGCGGCGGGTTCGGTGGCAGAGGTCGTGGCGCCCGAGCGCGCGGAGGCCTCACCGCCCTTGTCTGCCGGACCCTTGCCCGGGTTCGGGGCGTGCTGGGCCGAGGAACCGCGGTCGGTTCCGGCGCGAGGCTCCTGCTCCGCGGCAGCGTTGCTGCCATCCCTCTTGAATCGTCCCTGCACTAGCGTCGCAACCTCTGGACCAGGCGCCCTTCCGCGTGAACGGAGAGGACGGTGTCGGCGTCTCGGGACGCGGAATGCGCCCCATGGTGGTCGTCGATGACCGGCGCAGTTCCCCCTTCCCCGCCGCTCACCCGGCGCTGCGTTGCGCCCCCTGCGCGCCGGCTTGAAACCCGCGGCGGTGCGTGGAATTCCAGCACAGTGCCGGATCTCCAACAAGGCCCGCGTCTCGGGCATCGAGCGGCATAACAACCCGTGAACATCATGTCACCCCACGTAGAAGATGATCATGGAGGAATCGGACTTATTACTCCCAAAGGCTCATGGAGTCCGAGTGTCCCAGTCGCCATGATCAGGAGCGGAATGAAGCATTCAGTGGGGAAATGCCCGTTTCCGTAACCCCCAGGGACGGTCCGTAATGCCCGGATCATCCCGTCAGTGGTGAGCAAACTCACACCTAGATCGTTGCCTTCCCCATGCATTCGAAGGGAATTGCACGTTTAGCCTGACGCTTTACACGACTCCCCGTTCTGTAGAGGCGCGCGAAAACATGAAGACGACGATGCTGCTCCGCTCCACGGCCAACCCCCGCCGCACCACGCTCGCCCACCTCGAGGACGCCGAGCAGCTCGGCCGGGGCGCGCAGCTGGAGCACGTGGCCGAGCTCCCCACGCAGACGGCCAACCCCCGCCGCACGGTCCTCATGACCGCCCCCGAGGCAGCGCAGACCGCACAGTAATACGGCAGGAGCCGCCCCTCACCGCGTTAGCCTGGAGCGTCAGACTCCAGCAAGTACCAAGTGAGGGGCGACAGCACTCGTGCGCATCGCCAGATTCTCCATCGACGGCAATGTCGCCTTCGGCGCCGTCGAGGGCGAGGGAACCGTCGAGTCCGGCGGCCTGGTCCTCGACATCATCAAGGGCATCCCGTACACCGACTTCGAGCTCAGCGGCACCAAGGTCCCGCTCGGCAAGGTACGGCTCCTGCCGCCCGTGCTCCCCAACAAGGTCGTGGCCATCGGCCGCAACTACGCGGAGCACGCAGCGGAACTCGGCAACGAGGTCCCGGAGGTCCCCGTCGCCTTCTTCAAGCCGACCACCTCGGTGATCGGCCCCGGCGACGCCATCGAGTACCCCTCCTTCTCCAACGAGCTGCACCACGAGGCCGAACTGGCCGTGGTCATCGGCCGTATGTGCCGCGAGGTCCCGCGCGAGCGCGTCAAGGACGTCATCTTCGGCTTCACCTGCGCCAACGACGTCACCGCCCGCGACGCGCAGGCGCGCGAGAAGCAGTGGGCCCGGGCCAAGGGCTTCGACACCAGCTGCCCCCTGGGCCCCTGGGTCGAGACGGGACTGGACCTGGCCGCGGCGAGCGACCTCACCATCCAGGCCACGGTCAACGGCGAACAGCGCCAGCTCGGTCGCACCAGCGACATGATCCGCTCCATCGAGGACCTGGTCGTCCACATCACCGAGGCCATGACGCTGCTCCCGGGCGACGTCATCCTCACCGGCACTCCCGCCGGGGTCGGCCCCCTCAACGTCGGCGACGAGGTCGCCGTCACCATCGAAGGCATCGGCACTCTCACCAACAAGGTGATCAAGCGTGGTTAACGCGAATGTCCGCGTACGTTTCTGTCCCTCCCCGACCGGCAACCCCCACGTGGGTCTGGTCCGCACCGCCCTCTTCAACTGGGCCTTCGCCCGGCACAACCAGGGCACCATGGTCTTCCGTATCGAGGACACCGACGCGGCCCGCGACTCCGAGGAGTCGTACAACCAGCTGCTCGACTCGATGCGCTGGCTGGGTCTCGACTGGGACGAGGGCCCTGAGATCGGCGGCCCCCACGAGCCGTACCGCCAGTCGCAGCGGATGGACATCTACAAGGACGTCGCCGAGAAGCTGCTCGCCGGCGGCTACGCCTACCACTGCTTCTGCACCGCCGTGGAGCTCGAGGCCCGTCGTGACGCGGCCCGCCTCGCCGGCAAGCCCTCGGGTTACGACGGCACCTGCCGCAACCTGAGCGACCAGCGCATCGAGCGCTACCGGGCCGAGGGCCGCGAGTCGATCGTCCGCTTCAAGATGCCCGACGAGCCGATCACCTTCACCGACCTGGTCCGCGGCGAGCTCACCTTCACCCCGGACAACGTCCCGGACTACGGCATCGTGCGCGCCAACGGCGCCCCGCTGTACACGCTCGTCAACCCGGTCGACGACGCGCTGATGGAGATCACCCACGTCCTGCGCGGCGAGGACCTGCTCTCCTCCACCCCGCGCCAGATCGCGCTCTACAAGGCGCTGATCGAGCTGGGCGTCGCCAAGGAGATCCCCGCCTTCGGTCACCTGCCGTACGTGATGGGCGAGGGCAACAAGAAGCTCTCCAAGCGCGACCCGCAGGCCTCCCTCAACCTCTACCGGGAGCGCGGCTTCCTCCGCGAGGGCCTCCTGAACTACCTCTCCCTTCTGGGCTGGTCGTTCTCGGCGGACCAGGACATCTTCACCATCGAGCAGATGGTCGAGAAGTTCGACATCGCGGACGTCAACGCCAACCCGGCGCGGTTCGACCTCAAGAAGGCCGAGTCGATCAACGCCGACCACATCCGCCTGCTGGACGTGAAGGCGTTCGCCGCGGCCTGCGAGCCCTGGCTGGCGGCCCCGCACGCCAACTGGGCGCCCGAGGACTTCGACCGCACCGCCTGGGAGGCCATCGCGCCGCACGCCCAGACCCGGGTGACCGTCCTCTCGGACATCACGGCCAACGTGGACTTCCTCTTCCTGCCGGAGCCGGTCTTCGACCAGCCGTCGTGGGACAAGGCCATGAAGGGCGAGCCGGCCGCGCTGCTCACCACCGCGCGCGCCAAGCTCGAGTCGGCCGACTGGACCGACCCGGAGTCCCTCAAGAACGCGGTCCTGGCCGCCGGCGAGGAGCACGGCCTGAAGCTCGGCAAGGCCCAGGCCCCGGTCCGCGTCGCGGTCACCGGCCGCACGGTCGGCCTGCCGCTCTTCGAGTCCCTGGAGATCCTGGGCAAGGAGAAGACCCTCACCCGCATCGACGCGGCGCTGTCGAAGCTGGCTGCGTAACGCCTTCCGGTACGCGACGAGGCCCCGGCTCCCGTGAAGGGGGCTGGGGCCTCGTCGCGTACCGGGAGCGGGCGGTTCAGCCCTTGGCGACGATCGCCCGCGCGGCGGCGACCTTCTTCTCGTGGAGCCCACGCAGCTTCTGGAGCACGGCGGAGTCCTTCGTGATCATCGCCTCCTGAAGCCGGGACTCCACCGCGAGCCAGGTCTCCGGCAGTCCGGTGTCGTTCTTGCATGCGACATCGGCGACGGCGGTCGCCTTCTCCTCGTCCGTCACCGGCCCCTTTTCGAATTTCTCCACCTTGAAGAGATCAAGCGGCGAGGAGTAGCTGAACCCCTTCTTCGTCATGCAGCCGGACCATTGCGTGAACCCTGCCCGAACGGATTTATCCTTTTGGGAGTCAACGAAACTCTGCGCCGATATCCGGGTGGCCACCGCGCCGCCCTCCGGGTAGTCGTAGTCCTTCCGGAAGTCTATGGCGGCTTTCCCGAGGCAGCCTTCCACCAGAATGTGCCGTCCCCGATACTCGACAGGCCCTGATTTCTTCTCGGCGCCTCGCGTTCCGTACAGAACGACCAGCTCGTCCTTGCCGAGGCCCGCGTCCGGCGCCGATTCCCGCACGGGGGGAAGGCGGTATCCGTATCGAGCCGCGGTGCTTTCGTCGGAGAGGCCGTAGCGTCGGTCGAGTGCCTGAGCCGGTGCCGGCCGGCCGGGAGGCTCGTAAGCGATCGAGTAGTCGGCCATGCACCGCTTCGCCAGCACCTGCTCGGCCGCCTCGATGACCGCGTAGTCAGCGCTGGTGTAGCTGTAGTGGGCGATGGGAAGCCGGAAGGTGTAGTCCCGCGCGGAGGCCGTCGGTTCCGGGCCCCGGCTCGCCGCGGGCCGGGCCTCCGGGTCCGCTGCGGCGTTCTCCTGCTCCGACTCCTGCGCTGTGCACCCGACCAGGGCGAACAGGGTGAGCAGGGGTATCGCCAGACGTCTCATCGTGTCGCTTCCCATGCGGAGCCCCGCGCGGGCCGTTGCCGTCGCGCGGGGCTGTCGTGCGGATTCGGATGCGGCAGCCCGCGTCAGTTGAACATGTGGCAGTTCTGGCCGATCAGGCCGAAGCCCAGCGACGCGTTCTCGTTGTACGTCTGGACGAGCTGGTTGGCGTTGGTCAGCTTCGCGACCGTGTCGCAGGGGCCGTTGTACTGGCTGGAGTAGAAGACCGTGGCGACCTGCATGCTGCCGTTGTAGAAGGAGGCGGCGTTGTTCTTCACCGGCTGGCCCTGACCGGTTCCACTGCTCTGGAACGTGTATCCCGCGAGATTGGAGATGCTGCCCATCTGGCCGCTCTGTCCGGTGAAGACAATCCGCGAACCCTTGAGGCCGCTGTTGTAGTAGAAGTGGCCGCAGTTCGCGTGCGCGTCGACGCAGTAAATGCCGACGTCGGCCTGGGCCGGTGCGGCACCGAGAGCGAGCACGGCGGCGGTGGGCAGCGCGACGGCGAGGGCGCGGCGAATGGCGCTCATCTATTTCTCCATGAGGTTCATGATCACGAGTGGGAGCGGACGGAGTGTAGGCGCACGGTGAGGAGACAAGTCAAGGCGGTTTTTCGGCGATGGAATTGGAATTCTAAATTCCACTTGGAGCCATAGATTCCGGTCTCGATCGCCGCTCCTCGCGTACCGTGGCCCCATGGCCATTCGCGCGGTCCTGTGGGACATCGACGACACGCTCTTCGACTACTCGCGTGCCGACCTGGCCGGGATGCGCGACCACCTCACGGCCGAGGGCCTGGTGGACGGATTCGACTCCGTCGACCAGGCCCTCCGTCGTTGGCAGGAGCTCACCGCCGTCCACTGGCGGCGCTTCGAGGCCGGCGGGGTGGACTTCCAGGACCAGCGGCGGGAGCGGGTGCGCGACTTCCTCGCCGCGCCGGGGCTGACCTCCCCGGAGGCCGATGCCTGGTTCGAGCGGTACATCAGCCACTACGAGGCCGCGTGGGAGCTCTTCCCCGACGCCGTGCCCGTCCTCGATCTGCTGGCGGGTGACTACCGTCACGCGGTCCTGTCGAACTCCAGCATCCACAACCAGGACCGCAAGCTGCGCGTCCTCGGTCTGCGGGAGCGCTTCGAGGCCGTCGTCTGTGCCGCCGAGCTCGGGGTCGCCAAGCCGGCCGCCGGGGCCTTCCACGCGGCCTGCGCCGCGCTGGGGCTCGCCCCGGGGGAGGTCGCGTACGTCGGCGACCAGCCGGACATCGACGCCCGCGGGGCCGCCGAGGCGGGGCTCAGGGGTATCTGGCTGGACCGCGCCGACACCGGCGGGCGACCCGAGCTGACCCGGATCACCGGCCTCCATCAGCTCCCTGGCCTGCTGCGCGGGGATACCCGTTTTGGAGCGCCGGACACCTTCGGGTAATGTTCTTCCTGCGCCGAGGGGAGCAAGCCGAAAGGCCGAAACCCCGGAAGCGCAAGCCCGAACAAGATCCCCCACGGCGGGGATCGCGTTTTGGTGGCCTATGGTGTAATTGGCAGCACGACGGTTTCTGGTTCCGTTAGTCTAGGTTCGAGTCCTGGTAGGCCAGCTCGCAGAGCTCATCTGCACCGTACGCGGATCTCATCCGCAAAGCCCCCGTTGTGTAGCGGCCTAGCACGCTGCCCTCTCAAGGCAGTAGCGCCGGTTCGAATCCGGTCGGGGGTACAGATCCTTCCCGCGGGATCACCTGGGTCGCACCCGGTGAACTCGATGCAGGATCGCTAGGGCCCCCGTTGTGTAGCGGCCTAGCACGCCGCCCTCTCAAGGCGGTAGCGCCGGTTCGAATCCGGTCGGGGGTACTGGTTTGAACCATGTTTAAACCACCATGGCCTATGGTGTAATTGGCAACACTACGGTTTCTGGTACCGTCATTCTAGGTTCGAGTCCTGGTAGGCCAGCTCGCAGAGCTCATCTGCACCGTACGCGGATCTCATCCGCAAGGCCCCCGTTGTGTAGCGGCCTAGCACGCCGCCCTCTCAAGGCGGTAGCGCCGGTTCGAATCCGGTCGGGGGTACGCATCGAGGAAGCCCTTCCCTTCGGGGGAGGGCTTCCTCGCGTTACCGGCGATCCGCACACAACTCCGGCCCACCGCTGCGGCGTTGAAGCGGTGGGCCGATGTTCGGGCGGGTGACGGGAGAAGGCTGCCAGGAGGGACGTGAAGCGCGTCAGCCGTTGCGGCGGAGCGCCTCGGAGAGGCGGGCGGCGGCATCGATGACCGCCTGGGCGTGCATACGGCCCGGGTGACGCGTCAGGCGCTCGATCGGCCCGGAGACCGACACGGCGGCCACCACGCGGTTCGAGGGGCCGCGTACGGGTGCGGAGACGGACGCGACGCCCGGCTCCCGCTCACCGATCGACTGAGCCCAGCCACGGCGCCGTACGCCGGAGAGGGCCGTCGCCGTGAAGCGGGCGCCCTGAAGGCCGCGGTGGAGCCGCTCGGGTTCCTCCCAGGCCATCAGGATCTGCGCCGAGGAGCCGGCCTTCATCGTCAGCGTGGAGCCGACCGGGACCGTGTCCCGAAGGCCGGACAGCCGCTCGGCCGCCGCGACGCAGATGCGCATGTCGCCCTGGCGACGGTAGAGCTGGGCGCTCTCGCCGGTGACATCGCGCAGATGCGTCAGTACGGGGCCCGCCGTGGCGAGCAGGCGGTCCTCACCGGCCGCGGCGGCGAGCTCCGCCAGGCGCGGTCCGAGGATGAACCGGCCCTGCATGTCGCGAGCCACCATCCGGTGGTGTTCCAGTGCCACGGCGAGGCGATGTGCCGTGGGTCGTGCGAGTCCCGTCGCCGCGACCAGACCTGCGAGGGTGGCCGGACCGGACTCCAGGGCGCTCAGGACAAGGGCTGCCTTGTCGAGAACGCCCACGCCGCTAGAGTTGTCCATGCAACGATATTCACGTCTCACTCTGTGAAACGCAAGTTCAATTTTCCCGGGATCTTGCGACCCTGGTGAGGCGGCCGCACAACGGCCTGCGAAACGGGTCTCTAGTTGCGCCGACGTAGCCGTCGGCCGGAGGGAAAGCGATGGGTAGGACACTCGCGGAGAAGGTCTGGGACGACCACGTCGTCCGGCGCGCCGAGGGCGAGCCCGACCTCCTCTTCATCGATCTGCACCTGCTGCACGAGGTGACCAGCCCCCAGGCGTTCGACGGCCTGCGTCAGAACGGCCGCCAGGTGCGGCGCCTCGACCTCACCATCGCCACCGAGGACCACAACACCCCGACCCTCGACATCGACAAGCCCATCGCCGACCCGGTCTCGCGTGCCCAGTTGGAGACCCTGCGCAAGAACTGCGCGGAGTTCGGCGTACGGCTGCACCCGCTGGGCGACGTCGAGCAGGGTGTCGTCCACGTCGTGGGCCCCCAGCTGGGTCTGACCCAGCCCGGCACCACCGTCGTCTGCGGCGATTCGCACACCTCCACGCACGGCGCCTTCGGCGCGCTGGCGTTCGGTATCGGCACCAGCCAGGTCGAGCACGTCCTGGCCACCCAGACCCTGCCGCTGGCCCGCCCCAAGACCATGGCGATCACCGTCGACGGCGAGCTGCCCGAGGACGTCACCGCCAAGGACCTGATCCTGGCGATCATCGCCAAGATCGGCACCGGCGGCGGTCAGGGCTACATCCTGGAGTACCGCGGCTCCGCCATCGAGAAGCTCTCGATGGAGGCCCGGATGACCATCTGCAACATGTCGATCGAGGCCGGCGCCCGCGCGGGCATGATCGCCCCCGACGAGACCACCTTCGCGTATCTGAAGGGCCGGGCCCACGCCCCCGAGGGCGAGGACTGGGACGCCGCCGTCGCGTACTGGAAGACCCTGAAGTCCGACGAGGACGCGGCCTTCGACGCCGAGGTCGTCATCGACGCCGCCTCCCTGGCGCCGTTCGTCACCTGGGGCACCAACCCGGGCCAGGGCGCGCCGCTTTCGGCGAACGTCCCCGACCCGGCTTCGTACGAAGACGCTTCGGAGCGCCTGGCCGCCGAAAAGGCCCTGGAGTACATGGGGTTGACCGCAGGACAGCCGCTGCGCGACATCAAGGTCGACACCGTCTTCGTAGGCTCCTGCACCAACGGCCGCATCGAGGACCTGCGCAACGCCGCCGCCCTGCTGGAGGGCCGCAAGGTCGCCGACGGCGTCCGGATGCTGGTCGTCCCCGGCTCGGTCCGGGTGGCCCTGCAGGCCGTCGAGGAGGGCCTGGACAAGGTCTTCAAGGAGTCCGGCGCCGAATGGCGGCACGCGGGCTGCTCGATGTGCCTGGGCATGAACCCCGACCAACTGGCGCCCGGTGAGCGTTCCGCGTCCACCTCCAACCGCAACTTCGAGGGCCGGCAGGGCAAGGGCGGCCGGACCCACCTGGTCTCGCCCCAGGTCGCCGCCGCCACCGCCGTACTGGGCCACCTGGCCTCCCCGGCCGATCTGTCCGACGTCGCTACGCCCGCGGGGGTCTGAGGAACCATGGAAGCTTTCACCACGCACACCGGCCGGGCCGTCCCGCTGCGCCGCAGCAACGTCGACACGGATCAGATCATCCCCGCGCACTGGCTGAAGAAGGTCACCCGCGACGGGTTCGAGGACGGGCTGTTCGAGGCCTGGCGCAAGGACTCCGAGTTCGTGCTCAACCGCCCCGAGCGGCAGGGCGCCACGGTCCTGGTGGCCGGCCCCGACTTCGGCACCGGCTCCTCCCGTGAGCACGCCGTCTGGGCGCTGCAGAACTACGGCTTCAAGACCGTCATCTCCTCCCGGTTCGCCGACATCTTCCGCGGCAACTCGCTGAAGAACGGCCTGCTGACCGTCGTCCTCGACCAGAAGACCGTGGACGCGCTCTGGGAGCTGACCGAGGCCGACCCGACGGCCGAAATCACCGTTGACTTGGAGCGCCGCAAGGTGCTGGCGGCCGGGATCGACGCCGACTTCGAGCTCGACGAGAACGCCCGCTGGCGTCTGCTGAACGGCCTGGACGACATCAGCCTCACCCTTCAGAACGAAGCCGACATCGCGACCTACGAGGCGGCCAGGCCGGCCTTCAAGCCGCGTACAATTACGGTCTGAGCAGCGCTTTTCCACGACTGCGCCCCCCACCCTCCGGTGGGGGGCGCAGTCGCTTGTTGAGACCCCGTCGGGCGACAACTCGCCCTAGATGGCACAATCGGTGCATGGAACGCGACAGCCAACTCGAGCTCTACGAGGCAGTCGCCACCCGATTGAAGGAAGCGCACACAAGAGTGCGTGAACTGCAAGTCCCGGAGGGCGTAAGGATGGCGCTGTCCCGGAAGCTGCTGGTCGTCACGGCAGCGGCGAAGCACGATCTCGCGGACGCGGCAACGCGTCTCGACCGGTTGATGAAGGACCTCGATGAGGGCCGATTCCCTGAAGACGACTGACACCAGGAACTCCACAACGGCACTACTGCGTTGCGGCACTAGGGTGATTAGCCCGTTTCGTGTTTGATTTGCGGTATATACATGCCTAACGTGCGAAAAAGCTTGAACACTTTCGTTCTGGCAATGTCTCCGAAGGGGAAGACGTGAACAAGGCGCAGCTCGTAGAAGCGATTGCCGACAAGCTCGGCGGCCGTCAGCAGGCCGCGGACGCTGTCGACGCGGTGCTGGACGCGATCGTGCGTGCCGTGGTCGGCGGGGACCGGGTTTCGGTCACCGGCTTCGGCTCGTTCGAGAAGGTCGACCGCCCGGCCCGGTACGCCCGCAACCCGCAGACGGGTGAGCGCGTGCGGGTCAAGAAGACCTCGGTGCCGCGCTTCCGTGCGGGTCAGGGCTTCAAGGACCTGGTCAGCGGCTCGAAGAAGCTCCCCAAGGGCGGCGAGGTCTCCGTCAAGAAGGCGCCCAAGGGCAGCCTGACCGGCGGGGCTTCCGCGACCGTGAAGAAGGCCGCGGCCAAGAAGGCCACCACCGCCAAGAAGGCGGCGGCCAAGAAGGCCACCGCCAAGAAGACCGTGGCGAAGAAGACCACCGCGGTCAAGAAGACCACCGCCGCGAAGAAGACCACCGCGGCGGCCAAGAAGACCACGGCGGCGGCCAAGAAGGCGGCCCCCGCGAAGAAGACCACCACCGCGGCCGCCAAGAAGGCCACCGCCAAGAAGACCGCGCCGGCGAAGAAGGCCACGGCGAAGAAGGCGCCCGCCAAGAAGGCGACGGCGCGCAAGACCACCGCCAAGAAGGCCGCCGCGAAGAAGTAGGAGTAAGCGGCGCAGGGGTCATTGGCCACTCACACGCCGGGCCGGGCTCCCCTCGGGGAGCCCGGCCCGCGGCGCGTTTACGCCCCCTTCGGCCCAGTCGGGCCGATCTCTTCGGTGTCTTCGGCCGATTCGGCTCGTCGAGCCGGTCCGATCAGAGGGTCTGCAGCGTCACCAGCGTGATCCGCAGCCCCGCGTTCTCCGCCGGCCCCGTCTCCGTCTCGATCCGCACCCGCTGCCCCGGACGCAGCAGCAGCAACCCGCCCGCATCGAAGGCATCGGCCCCGAACTCCACCGGGGTGCCGTCGTCGAGCAGCACACTGCCGCTGCGGGTCTCGGGGTCGTACGTGTACGCGGTCGCCTGCATGGTCCGCAGCCTATCCGGCCGCGTGGAACCGATGGGCCGCCGTCCGCGGGCCGACACCCAGCGCCCACGCGGCCGCCAGATCCTCGCCGGTGTCCACGTCCCGGCGCACGGAATCCACCCCGGTCAGCCGGATTTCCACCGCCCCCGAAGACAAATGCCGCCGGCGCGAAGCGCCCCCGAATGCAGGTGCCAATTCCACTCCCGGACCCGCCGAGAGGAATGTCGTACCGATTTCGGCAGCATCTGCGAGAAATGTCCGAGGGAATTCACCGGCGGCGTCCAGGACCCGGGCCAGCTCGCCGGGGCGCAGCGCCGGCAGGTCCGCGTTGAGCGCCGCGACCCCCGCGTCCGGCCGGGACACCCGTACCGTCCGCGCCCCGTGCGCCAGCGCCGCGTTGAGTCCGGCGGACGGGGAGTCGGGCACGATCCGCGCACCGAGCGCCGCCAGCGCCACCGCGGCCACCGGATCGTCCGTGACGACCGCCACATCCCGCACCCGCCCGCATTCCAGCGCCGCAGCCACCGTGTCCTGCGCGAACGCCAGCGCGAGCCGAGGGCGCAGCAGCGCCCCGGTGGCCGTCGCGAGCCTGCTCTTCGCCCGCGCAAGGGGCTTCAGGGGGACGACCAGGGACCAGCCGCCATCCGGATCGGTGTTCATCGGGGCCCATTCTGTCCCGACACCCGCCACGTGTGATCGACGGGCCGTAGGGGCCGGTGCCCGGCGGAGGCGTGATCCCGGGGCGTACGGTGTTCTCGACAGACCAGGAGCATGGGGCGACACTTGGCCCCCTGCACGCCAGTCCCAGAGGAAGGTGCACGAGTGTCCCGCCGCAGAATCGGCTTCTGGTACCGCCTGGCGGCGGTCATCGCTAAACCGCCGCTGGTGGTTCTGTTCAAGCGGGACTGGCGCGGAGCGGAACACATTCCGGCCGACGGCGGATTCATCACCGCCGTCAATCACAACTCATATCTGGACCCGCTGTCGTACGCGCACTACCAGTACAACACCGGACGCGTCCCGCGCTTCCTCGCCAAGGCCGGCCTCTTCAAGGGCTCGTTCGTCGGCACGATGCTGCGCGGCACCGGACAGATCCCCGTCTACCGCGAGACGACCAACGCGCTGGACGCCTTCCGCGCCGCCGTCGAGGCCATCGAACGCGGCGAATGCGTCGCCTTCTACCCCGAGGGCACCCTCACCCGCGACCCCGACATGTGGCCCATGGCCGGCAAGACCGGCGCCGCCCGCGTCGCGCTGCTCACCAAGGCCCCGGTCATCCCCGTCGCTCAGTGGGGCGCCAACCTCGCGATGCCGCCGTACGCCAAGGAGAACAAGCTCAACCTGTTCCCGCGCAAGACGCTGATCGTGCAGGCAGGCCCGCCCGTCGACCTCTCGCGCTTCTACGGCCAGGAGCCGACGCCCGAGGTACTGCGCGAGGCGACCGAGGTCATCATGGCCGCGATCACCGCGATCCTGGAGGACGTACGCGGCGAGAAGGCACCGGCCGAGCCGTACGACCACCGCAAGGCCCGTCTGGAACAGCGGCGCAAGGCCGCCGGGGAAGGTACGAAGTGACCAAGGTAGCCGTCTTCGGTACGGGATCGTGGGGCACCGCCTTTGCGATGGTGCTCGCCGACGCGGGCTGCGAGGTGACCCTCTGGGGCCGCCGCGCCGAACTCGTCGAGGCCATCAACACCACCCGTACCAACCCCGACTACTTCCCCGGCATCGAGCTGCCTGCGGGCGTACGGGCCACCACCGACCCCGCCGAGGCCGCCCGCGACGCCGAGTTCACCGTCCTCGCCGTCCCCTCGCAGACCCTGCGCCGGAACCTCGCCGAGTGGGCCCCGAAACTGGCCCCCGACACGGTCCTCGTCTCCCTGATGAAGGGCGTCGAACTCGGCACCGCCGAGCGCATGAGCGAGGTCATCATGGAGGTCGCCGACGTCCCCGCCGAGCGTGTGGCCGTCCTCACCGGTCCCAACCTGGCTCCGGAGATCGCCGCCCGGCAGCCCGCCGCCGCAGTCGTCGCCTGCGCCGACGAAAGCGTCGCCCAGCGGTTCCAGGCCGCCTGCATGACCCCGTACTTCCGCCCGTACACCAACACCGACGTCGTCGGCTGCGAACTCGGTGGCGCGGTCAAGAACGTCATCGGGCTCGCCGTCGGCATCGCCAATGGCATGGGACTCGGCGACAACTCCAAGGCCACGCTCATCACCCGCGGCCTCGCCGAGACCACCCGGCTCGGCCTCGCCATGGGCGCCGACCCGCTCACCTTCTCCGGCCTTGCCGGGCTCGGCGACCTGGTGGCCACCTGTTCCTCGCCGCTCTCCCGCAACAACACCTTCGGCACCAACCTCGGCCGCGGCATGACTCTCCAGGAGACCATCGCGGCGACCAAGCAGACCGCCGAGGGCGTCAAGTCCTGCGAGTCCGTGCTCGATCTGGCCCGCCGCCACGGCGTCGACATGCCGATCACCGAGACGGTCGTCTCCATCGTCCACGAGGGCAAGCCGCCGATCGTCGCCCTCAAGGAACTGATGTCGCGCAGCGCCAAGTCCGAGCGCCGCTGAGGCACCCGCTACGCCGGACGCGCGCGGCGGGCCGGGGCTCTTAAGCGGATCGAACACGCAAGGTACGCTCAACCCGTTATGAGCGAGAACACCCAGAGCCCCCGCAAGCCGCGCGTGGCCGTCGTCTTCGGCGGACGCAGCTCCGAGCACGCCATCTCCGTCGTCACGGCCGGCGCCGTCCTGCGCGCCATCGACCGGACCAAGTACGACGTGCTGCCCATCGGCATCACGACGGACGGGCGCTGGGCGCTGACCGCCGACGCCCCGGAGCGGATGGCCATCGCCGACCGCGCGCTGCCGAACGTCACCGACCTCACCGAGTCCGAGCACGGTGGCGTCGTCCTCTCCGTCGACCCGGCCAACCGCGAGGTCGTGTACACCGAGCCCGGCTCCGTGCCGAAGGCCCTCGGCGAGGTCGACGTCGTCTTCCCGATGCTGCACGGCCCGTACGGCGAGGACGGCACCCTCCAGGGCCTCCTGGAGCTCTCCGGCGTCCCCTATGTCGGCGCGGGCGTCCTCGCCTCCGCCGTCGGCCAGGACAAGGAGTACATGAAGCGGGTGTTCACCTCCTTCGGGCTGCCCGTCGGCCCGTACGAGGTCATCCGCCCCCGCGAGTGGGAGCAGAGCCCCGCCGCCGCCCGCAAGAAGATCGTCGAGTTCGCCGCCGAGCACGGCTGGCCGCTCTTCGTGAAGCCCGCCCGCGGCGGCTCCTCCATGGGCATCACCAAGGTCGACGACCTCTCCGGCCTGGACGAGGCCATAGAGGAGGCCCGGCGCCACGACCCCAAGATCCTCGTCGAGTCGCTGCTGCGCGGCCGCGAGATCGAGTGCGGCGTCCTGGAGTTCGAGGACGGCCCGCGCGCCAGCGTGCCGGCCGAGATCCCGCCCGTCACCGACCACGACTTCTACGACTTCGAGGCCAAGTACATCGACTCGGCGTCCGGGATCGTGCCCGCGCCGATCGGCGACGAGGCCACCGCCGAGGTCCAGCGACTCGCGGTCGCCGCGTACGAGGCCGTGTCCTGCGAAGGGCTGGTCCGCGCGGACTTCTTCCTCACCGAGGACGGCCAGTTCGTGATCAACGAGATCAACACCATGCCGGGCTTCACCCCGATCTCCATGTACCCGCGCATGTGGCAGGAGAGCGGCGTCGGCTACCCGGAGCTGGTCGACCGGCTGATCCAGGCCGCGCTGACCCGCTCCACGGGCCTACGCTAGGGGAGACCCCCTAGTCGCATTCGGGTTCCAGAGCACACGGAACGGTCTGCTCCACGGGGGCGGCGAGATCCACGAGCGGTGCGGCGTCGTGCGCGTACCGCTCGTCCAGCGTCACCTCGACGTACGTCTTCCGGTACACCGAGGTGAAGCGGGGTCCGCCGCCCTCCGGTCGTTCCAGCATCCAGCGCACGCCGTTAACCGAGATGCCCTGGGACTGGGGATCGGTCATCTTTTCGGGCCGGGGAACGCCGCAGCGCAGTACGATCGCCGCATCCCCCCACCCGGCGGTCAGCTCGGACTCGGGCTTCGGATCGGTCCGTCCCAGCCCCGCCACGGTGTCCGGAAGCTCCTTCGCCAACGCCTGGCAGAGGACGGCCTCCTCCGCCGAAGGGCTGGGAACCGGGACCGATGCCTTCGCGTCCGTGGACGAGCAGCCCGCGGCGGTCAGCAGCAGAAGCGCTGCGGCGGCGGTGGGCAGGCCGAAGGGCCGGTGGGAAGACTTCACCGGCCAAGGGTAGACGGGGGCTACAGATGCACGACCGGGCAGGTGAGGGTCCGCGTGATGCCGTCCACTTGCTGGACCTTGGCGACCACCATGCGGCCCAGTTCATCGACCGTGTCTGCCTGGGCGCGGACGATCACGTCGTACGGGCCCGTCACGTCTTCCGCCTGGATCACCCCCGGGATCTTGGAGATGGTCTCGGCGACGGTCGACGCCTTGCCCACCTCGGTCTGAATAAGGATGTACGCCTGTACCACGGAACCTCCAGGGCGACCACGAGGATCTTGTGGGAGAAAGGGACGCCACGGTACCGCGTCGCCGAGGGCCGCGGGGAGACCTGCGCGCCCCGAGGCGCCCACAGTGTGGCGTACGCACGACAGAAGTTGACGGTCTACTTGACGGTACCCAGCGCCGTGACGGCTCGCGACCCGCAGAGCGAGCGGCGGGCGACGCGCACGGCCGGCACGACAACACGAGGTGATACGCGGTGAAGGGCACAGTAGGAGAGCTGGGCGAGTTCGGGCTCATCAGAGAGCTCACCTCCCGGCTCACCTCCACCCCGGCGGTACGGATCGGACCCGGCGACGACGCCGCGGTCGTCTCCGCACCCGACCGGCGCGTGGTGGCCAGTACGGACATCCTGCTCGAAGGACGTCACTTCCGCCGCGACTGGTCGACGGCGTACGACGTCGGCCGCAAGGCGGCCGCACAGAACCTCGCCGACATCGCGGCCATGGGCGCCGTCCCCACCGCACTGCTGCTCGGCCTCGTCGTCCCCGCCGAACTTCCCGCCACCTGGCCCGTGGAGCTCATGGACGGCCTGCGCGACGAGTGCCAGGTCGCCGGCGCGGCCGTCGTCGGCGGCGACGTCGTCCGCGGCGACACCATCACCATCGCCATCACCGCCCTCGGCGACCTGCGCAACCACGACCCGGTGACCCGCGGCGGGGCACAGCCCGGCGACGTCGTCGCGTACACCGGCTGGCTCGGCTGGTCCGCCGCCGGATACGCGGTGCTCTCCCGCGGCTTCCGCTCCCCGCGCGCCTTCGTCGAGGCCCACCGGCGGCCCGAACCGCCGTACCACGCGGGCCCCGCGGCCGCCGGGCTCGGCGCCACCGCCATGTGCGACGTCAGCGACGGGCTCATCGCCGACCTCGGCCACATCGCCGAGGCCAGCAAGGTCCGCATCGACCTGCGCTCCGGGCTCATCGACATCCCGACCCAGATGAACGACATCGGCCAGGCGGTGGGCGTGGACCCGCTGCAGTGGGTGCTCACCGGGGGAGAGGACCACGCGATCGTCGCCACCTTCCCGCCCGACGTGAAGCTGCCGGCCCGCTGGAAGGTCATCGGCGAGGTCCTCAACCCCTCCGCGCTGCCCCAGGTGACGGTGGACGGGGCGCCCTGGCACAGCAAGGGCGGCTGGGACCACTTCGGGGGGACGGAGTGAGCCTGCCCCTGGTCCTCACCGTCGCCGGATCCGACTCCGGCGGCGGCGCCGGCATCCAGGCCGACCTGAAGACGATGCTCGCCCTCGGCGTCCACGGCATGAGCGTGATCACCGCCGTCACCGCCCAGAACTCGCTGGGCGTCCAGGGCGCGTGGGAACTGCCCGAGGAGGCCATACGGGCCCAGTACCGGGCCGTCGTCGACGACATCGGTGTCCAGGCCGTGAAGACGGGCATGCTGTCCTCCGCCCCGCTCGTGGAGACCGTGGCCGAGCTGCTCGCGGGCACGCCGGACGTGCCCGTGGTCGTCGACCCGGTCGGGGTCTCCAAGCACGGAGATCCGCTCCTCGCCGCCTCGGCGCTGGATTCCGTACGGACGAAGCTGCTGCCGGTGGCGACGGTGGCCACACCCAACCTCGACGAAGTGGCGCAGCTCACGGGAGTCGTCGTCGAGCGGGAGGCCGATCTGCGGCAGGCCGCGGCGGCGATCCTGTCGTACGGGCCCCGCTGGGCGCTCATCAAGGGCGGCCATCTCGAAGGCGACGCGGTCGACCTGCTCACGGACGGGACCGAGGAGCACTGGCTGCGCGCTCCCCGGCACGACAACCGGCACACGCACGGCACGGGCTGCACGCTGGCCTCGGCGGTGGCGTCGGGCCTCGCGAAGGGGCTCACCGTGCCGGAGGCGGTCCGGGAGGCGAAGACGTATGTGACGGGGGCGATCGCGGCCGGCTTCGCGCTGGGCGAGGGGATCGGGCCCGTGGACCACGGCTGGAGATTCCGCGCCTAGGGGTGTCTTGCCGATCAGGCCGGGCTCGCGGCGCGCGTTTCGTCTCCGGGCATGGCAAAAGGCCGGTTCACCGAGGTGAACCGGCCTTTCAAGGCAACCGCAGGGGCTGCGCTACGACGAAACGTCGGCGTTAGCGCGAGACCTTGCCGGCCTTGATGCACGAGGTGCAGACGTTGAGCCGCTTCGGCGTCCGACCGACCACGGCACGCACACGCTGGATGTTCGGGTTCCAGCGACGAGACGTACGGCGGTGCGAGTGCGAAATGTTGTTGCCGAAGCCCGGCCCCTTGCCGCAGACGTCGCAGTTGGCAGCCACGGGTCACTCCAAAGACTTCAGATTTACAGTGAAATCCGGCGCACCGGAATCAGAGTTCTGAAGTGGCTTGCCGGGGGAATGGCCCGACTCTCGCCGGGCAACCGAAGCAGCATACAACGGCTGCTCCCGTAGAACGAAACTACCATGGCGACGGCGGCCCCCGCCCCGGGTGCAGGTCACGAGCGGGTCTACCCTGCGGTGAGCCCACCGCAGACGCCGCCTAGCAGGAGGATCACCCGTTGCCGCAGACCGCGCAGACCCTCGACGCCGCAGCGGTCCGCTCCTGGTGCGTAAGGGCGCTGGACGCGCTCGGCAGGGAGCGCGAGGAGATCGACGCGATCAACGTCTATCCGATCGCCGACGGGGACACCGGCACGAATCTGTATCTGACGGTGGAATCCGCCGCCCGGGCCGTCGAGGCGCTCTTCACGGAGGACGCCCCGGACGCGGGCGCCGCCATAAGGGCCATGGCCCACGGCGCCCTGATCGGCGCCCGGGGCAACTCCGGAACGATCCTCTCGCAGCTGCTGCGCGGCATGGCGTCCGTCCTCGCGGACGGGCGTGACGGCGAGCACCTCGCCCGGTCCCTGGCGGCGGCGGCCCGCGCGGCCCGCGAGGCCGTGGCGCACCCCGTCGAAGGAACGATCCTGAGCGTGGCCACCGCGGCCGCGGACGCCTGCGACGGGGGCGGAAGCCTCGTGACGGTGGCCAGGGGGGCGTACGAGGGGGCCAGGACCGCCCTCGAGGCCACTCCCGGACAACTGGCCGTCCTCGAACGTGCCGGGGTCGTGGACGCGGGCGGACGGGGTCTGGTGGCCGTCCTCGGGGCCCTCGTGGAGGTCGTGTCGGGAGAGGCGCAGGTACGGCCGACCGGGACGGCGCACCGGCCGGTCCCCGCCGACGAGGCGTGCGGACCCGAAGACGGAGCCGCCGGACCCGCCTTCGAGGTGATCTACCTCCTGGAGGCGGAGGACGCGGCCGTGGAGCGGCTGCGGGCCCGGCTGGACGCGCTGGGGGACTCGCTGGTCGTGGTCGGCGGCGACGGCCTGTGGAACGTCCACGTCCATGTCGACGACGCGGGGGCGGCCGTGGAGGCCGGCGTGGAGGCGGGACGGCCGTACCGGATCCGTATCACGCACTTCTCGGGCGTCACCGAGACCCGGGAGCGGATGCAGCGGGCGGTCGTGGCGGTCGTACCGGGCGAAGGGCTCGCGGGCCTGTGCGCGGAGGCCGGGGCGACGACGGTGCTGGCCAGGCCGGGCGAGCCACCGGCCGCCGGTGAACTCCTCGACGCCGTCCGGAGGGCCCACGCGCGCGAGGTCGTGCTCCTGCCCAACGACACCGACCTGCGGCACACGGCCGGCGCCGCCGCCGAACAGGCCCGCGCGGAGGGCATCCGGGTCGCCCTGATCCCGACCCGGGCCGCCGTCCAGGGCATCGCGGCGCTCGCCGTCCACGAACCGGACCGGCGCTTCGACGAGGACGTGGTGGCGATGACGGCGGCTGCGGGCGCGACCCGGTACGCCGAACTCGCCGTCGCCGAACGGCAGTCCTTCACCTCGGCCGGCGTCTGCCAGGCCGGAGACATCCTGGGCCTGATCGAGGGCGATGTGGCCGTCATCGGCCAGGACCTGACGACGACGGCCCGCACGGTCCTGGACCGGATGCTCTCGGCGGGCGGCGAACTGGTCACCCTGATCGTGGCCGACGAGACCCCGCCCTCCCTGGCGACAGCGCTCGAACGCCACGTCCGCGAGACGTACCTGGCGGTCGACACGGCGACGTACCGCGGGGGAGTGGGAGCGCCGCCGCTCCTGATCGGGGTCGAGTAGCGGGGCAGGCGGCCGTCCCGTCCCCGGCACCACTCCCCGGCACCACACCTCGCCGACGTGACCCGGCGATATCCACAGCCTGCGGGACGGGTGTCAGTGGAGTGGTGTGCAATGGAACGCGTGCCAGTGCTCGACGAACCCCTCAAGAACCTCCTCGGCGCCGCCACCGCGAAGGTGATGGCCGAGCACCTCGACCTGCGGACGGTCGGGGACCTCCTCCACCACTACCCCCGGCGGTACGCCGAGCGCGGCGAGCTCACCGCCCTCGCCGACCTGCCGCTGGACGAGCACGTCACGGTGGTCGCGCAGGTGGCCGACGCCCGCGTGCTGACCTTCAACAAGGGCGGCCGGGGCAAGGGCCAGCGCCTCGAGGTCACGATCACCGACGGCAGCGGCCGGATGCAGCTGGTCTTCTTCGGCCGTGCGGTCCACTTCCACCAGAAGGAGCTACTGCCGGGCCGCCGCGGGATGTTCGCCGGCAAGGTCGGGGTCTTCAACCGCAAGCTCCAGCTCACCCACCCCGAGTACAAACTCCTCGACGCGGAGAGCAGCGACGAGACGGTCAAGGCGTTCGCGAACGAGCTGCTGCCGATCTACCCCGCCTGCAAGCAGCTGGAGTCCTGGACCATCGAGCAGTCCGTCTCCATCGCGCTCGACTCCCTGGTCGCCACCGGCTGGGCCGGGCTCGCCGACCCGCTGCCGCCCGCCCTGCGCGAGGACCGCGGCCTCACCGACCTGCCCGAGGCGCTCCTGAAGGTCCACCGCCCGCGCACCAAGGCGGACATCGAGGACGCCCGGCAGCGGCTGAAGTGGGACGAGGCCTTCGTCCTCCAGGTCGCCCTCGCCCGCCGCAGGTTCGCCGACACCCAACTGCCCGCCGTCGCCCGCAGACCCGCCCCCGACGGTCTCCTCGACGCCTTCGACGCCAAGCTGCCCTTCACCCTCACCGACGGTCAGCAGAAGGTCTCCAAGGAGATCTTCGACGACCTCGCCACCGAGCACCCCATGCACCGCCTTCTCCAGGGAGAGGTGGGCAGTGGAAAGACGATGGTGGCCCTGCGGGCCATGCTCGCCGTCGTCGACGCCGGGGGACAGGCCGCGATGCTCGCCCCCACCGAGGTCCTCGCCCAGCAGCACCACCGCTCGATCACCGAGATGATGGGCGAGCTCGCGGAGGGAGGGATGCTCGGAGGGGCCGAGCACGCCACCAAGGTCGTCCTGCTCACCGGCTCGATGGGCGCCGCCGCACGCCGAAAGGCCCTGCTCGACCTCGTCACCGGAGAGGCCGGGATCGTGATCGGTACGCACGCGCTCATCGAGGATAAGGTGCAGTTCCACGACCTCGGCCTGGTCGTGGTCGACGAGCAGCACCGCTTCGGCGTCGAGCAGCGCGACGCCCTGCGCGGGAAGGGGCACTCCCAGGGGGAAAGGCGGACGCCCCACCTGCTCGTGATGACGGCCACCCCCATCCCGCGGACGGTCGCCATGACCGTCTTCGGCGACCTGGAGACCTCCGTCCTGGACCAACTGCCCGCCGGACGCTCCCCGATCGCCAGCCACGTCGTGCCAGCCGCCGACAAGCCGCACTTCCTCACGCGCGCGTGGGAGCGGGTGCGCGAGGAGGTGGAGAACGGGCACCAGGCGTATGTGGTCTGCCCCCGCATCGGCGACGACGAGGACGAGAACGGCAAGGGGGCGAAGAAGAAGCCGTCCCCCGAGGACGAGGCCGAGAAGCGCCCGCCGCTCGCCGTCGTCGAGATCGCCGAGCAGCTCACCGGGGGACCTCTCGCGGGGCTCCGTATCGAGGTCCTGCACGGCCGGATGCACCCGGACGACAAGGACGACGTCATGCGCCGCTTCGCCGCCGGCGAGGTCGACGTCCTGGTCGCCACGACGGTCATCGAGGTCGGCGTCAACGTCCCCAACGCCACCGCCATGGTGATCATGGACGCCGACCGCTTCGGCGTCTCCCAGCTCCACCAGCTCCGCGGCCGCGTCGGCCGAGGCTCCGCCCCCGGCCTGTGCCTCCTCGTCAGCGAGATGCCCGAGGCCAGTCCCGCCCGGCAGCGCCTCGGCGCCGTCGCCTCCACCCTCGACGGCTTCGAGCTCTCCCGCATCGACCTCGAACAGCGCCGCGAGGGCGACGTCCTCGGCCAGGCCCAGTCCGGCGTCCGCTCCTCGCTGCGGATGCTCACCGTCATCGACGACGAGGAGGTCATCACCGCGGCCCGCGAGGAGGCGACCGCCGTCGTCCTCGCCGACCCGGACCTCACCGGCCACCCCGAGCTGCGCACCGCCCTGGACGCCCTCCTGGACAAGGAGCGGGAGGAGTACCTGGAGAAGGGGTGACGCCACACCCGCCCCACCCGCCATATCGTGGAGGCACAGACCACGGAGCGCCCCCGAAAAGGACAAGGACCTCAGATGACCCGCGTGATCGCCGGTACCGCCGGCGGACGCCGACTGGCCGTGCCCCCTGGCAACGGCACCCGCCCCACCTCCGACCGGGCGCGCGAGGGCCTCTTCTCCACCTGGGAGTCGCTCCTCGGCACCCTCGACGGCGCTCGGGTGGCCGACCTGTACGCGGGTTCGGGCGCTGTCGGCCTGGAGGCGCTCTCCCGGGGCGCCTCCCACGCCCTCCTCGTCGAGGCCGATGCCCGCGCCGCTCGGACCGTCCGCGAGAACGTCCGGACGCTCGGACTGCCCGGCGCGGAACTCCGCACGGGCAAAGCGGAACAGATCGTGACGGGACCGGCCCCCGCCGCCCCCTACGACCTGGTCTTCCTCGACCCGCCGTACGCCGTCTCCGACGACGATCTTCGCGAGATCCTGCTCACACTCCGCTCAGGGGGCTGGCTCACGGAGGACGCCCTCGTCACCGTGGAGCGCAGCACCCGAGGCGGGGAATTCGGCTGGCCGGCCGGATTCGAGCCACTACGGGCCCGTCGTTACGGCGAGGGAACGTTTTGGTACGGTCGCGCCGCCTCTACGTGCGAAGACGCACGATGACCGGACCGGAGAGCGAGGGACCCAAGTTGCGCCGCGCCGTCTGTCCGGGGTCATTCGACCCCATCACCAACGGACATCTCGACATCATCGCCCGCGCCTCCAAGCTGTACGACGTCGTACATGTCGCGGTGATGATCAACCAGTCCAAGAAGGGACTGTTCACGGTCGACGAGCGGATCGAGCTGATCCGCGAGGTCACCGCCGACTTCGGAAACGTCGAGGTGGAGGCCTTCCACGGCCTCCTCGTCGACTTCTGCAAGCAGCGCGACATCCCCGCGATCGTGAAGGGCCTGCGCGCGGTCAGCGACTTCGACTACGAGCTGCAGATGGCGCAGATGAACAACGGGCTCTCGGGCGTCGAGACCCTGTTCGTCCCCACCAACCCCACGTACAGCTTCCTGTCGTCGTCCCTGGTCAAGGAGGTCGCGGCCTGGGGCGGCGACGTCTCCCACCTGGTGCCGCCGGCCGTCCTCGGCAGGCTCACCGACCGGCTCGCCGAACAGCGCGGCGGGCACTGACCCGGACGTGACCGCGAGCGACCACCGCTGACGGTCCGTCACCCGGTGTCGGGCGGGGGACGACTGCCCTTAAAGTCGTCCCGTCCGTCTCCATCCAGCTGTAGAGAGTGGCGAGCACCCGGTGGACGTGCAGAAGAAGCTCGACGAGATCGTTTCGACGGTCACAAACGCCCGCTCCATGCCCATGTCGGCGTCCTGCGTGGTCAACCGCGCCGAGCTGCTCGCCATGCTCGAAGAGGTACGGGAGGCCCTGCCGGGCTCCCTGGCCCAGGCGCAGGAGCTCCTCGGGGGCCGTGAGCAGATGGTGGAGCACGCCCGGCAGGAGGCGGAGCGGATCATCGAGGCCGCCCACGCCGAGCGCGGCTCGCTGATCTCCGACACCCAGGTCGCCCGCCAGTCCCAGGACGAGGCGGACCGGATCCTCTCCGAAGCCCGCCGCGAGGCCGAGGAGATCCGGGCGGAGGCCGACGACTACGTCGACTCCAAGCTCGCCAACTTCGAAGTCGTCCTCAACAAGACCATCGGCTCCGTCGACCGTGGCCGCGAGAAGCTCCTCGGCCGCGGCCCGGGCCTGGACGCGCAGGGCTACGCCGACGAGGACGCCCCCGAGTACAGCGCGGACCCGCAGACCCTGATCCACCGGGCCGACGAGTACGTGGACGCCAAGCTGGGCGCCTTCGAGGCCGTGCTGTCGAAGACCCTGGAGGCGGTCGGCCGCGGCCGGCAGAAGCTGCACGGCAGGATCGCCACCGACGACCTCGGCGCCCACATGGCGGCCCAGGACGCGGCGGGCGGCGCGGCGCACACCAGCGACGCGGACTACCTGGCGGGGCTCGCGGAGCTGGCCGACCCCGAGCCGGTCCAGCAGCCCGTCCACCAGCAGGCCCCGCAGATCCCGGCGCAGCAGCCGGACCCGTACGGCTACCAGCAGCCGCAGCACCAGGACGCCTACGCCTACCAGGCCCAGGCCCAGGACCCGTACGGGTACCAGACCCAGGACCCCTACGCGTATCAGCAGCCGCAGCAGCCGGTCTACGACTATCAGCAGCCGCAGGCCGCCGCGCTCGACGAGACCAGCTTCTTCGACACGAGCATGATCGACCTGGAGCAGCTGCGTCAGTACGAGCAGGGTCACGGCCAGGGGCACGGTCAGGCGCACTGAGCCGAGCGCCGCCCAAGGCCGGATTGGGCCCTGGGCGAAGCGTCCAGTATCCTGGCTCTTCGGTCGCGCGTATGCCCGCGATCCATGCTGCCCGCTTCGTCTCTCGATTCGAACACGGCAGCCCCTCACGATCCGAAAGCAGGAAGAACCCTGAGCACGCGCCTTGACCACCGCAACCCCCTCGTGTTCGACACACACGAGCTGGGGCGGCGTCCTGGTGCCCTCCAGAGGATCTCCCGCTCGGCCTCGGCCCCCAAGGACTTCGGTGTCGAAGGGGTCATCGGGGTGCCGGAAGGCTCGCCCGTGGAAATCGAGCTCCGTCTCGAGTCGGTCATGGAAGGGGTGCTCGTCACAGGCACCGCCCGTGCATCGGCCGAGGGGGAGTGCGTAAGGTGTCTGGAGCCCGTCGAGCTCGAGCTCGACGTGGACTTCCAGGAGATGTTCTCGTACCCCGACTCCGACGACCGGGGCCGCTCCAAGGCGGCCGCGGACGACGAAGCCGAGGACGACGAGGACATGATCCCCCTCGAGGACGGCATGTTCGACCTCGAACCCGTGCTGCGTGATGCGGTGGTGCTCGCACTGCCGATGCAGCCGGTGTGCCGGGAGGACTGTGCGGGTCTGTGTTCCGAATGCGGAACCAACCTGAACGACAACCCGGACCACCACCATGACGCCGTCGACATTCGTTGGGCGGCACTGCAGGGACTCGCCGGTTCGCTGGGAACCGATGAGAAGGACAACATGAGCGGCGCCGAAGCTGGCGTCGACGAGAAGCAGGAGAAGTAGCCGTGGCTGTTCCGAAGCGGAAGATGTCGCGCAGCAACACGCGCCACCGCCGGTCGCAGTGGAAGGCTGCGGTCCCCACCCTGGTTTCGTGTGAGCGTTGCCAGGAGCCGAAGCAGCAGCACATCGCGTGCCCGAGCTGCGGCACCTACAACAAGCGCCAGGTCCTCTCGGTCTGAGTGGCTGGTGAGAGGCGCAATGTCTGAGTCCAACAAGACGGACAATGCCTCGTCCCACACGCTTCTGGAAGGGCGGCTCGGGTATCAGCTCGAGTCCGCCCTTCTGGTGCGTGCGCTGACGCACCGCTCGTACGCGTACGAGAACGGCGGTCTGCCCACCAACGAGCGTCTCGAGTTCCTCGGGGACTCCGTGCTCGGACTGGTGGTCACGGACACGCTGTACCGCACCCACCCCGACCTGCCCGAAGGCCAGCTGGCCAAGCTGCGGGCCGCGGTGGTCAATTCGCGTGCGCTGGCGGAGGTCGGTCGCGGCCTCGAACTCGGCTCCTTCATCCGGCTCGGCCGGGGTGAAGAGGGCACGGGTGGCCGGGACAAGGCGTCCATCCTCGCCGACACCCTTGAAGCGGTGATCGGTGCGGTCTATCTCGACCAGGGCCTCGACGCGGCCTCGGAGCTGGTGCACCGGCTCTTCGACCCGCTGATCGAGAAGTCCTCGAACCTCGGTGCAGGACTGGACTGGAAGACCAGCCTCCAGGAACTGACCGCGGCCGAGGGCCTGGGTGTTCCGGAGTACCTCGTCACGGAGACGGGTCCGGACCACGAGAAGACCTTCACTGCTGCCGCCCGCGTCGGTGGTGTCTCGTACGGCACCGGCACCGGCCGCAGCAAGAAGGAAGCGGAGCAGCAGGCGGCGGAGTCCGCATGGCGCGCGATTCGCGCGGCGGCGGACGAGCGTCTCGCGGCGGCGAAGGCCGCGGCGGACGCGGCGGCCGAAACGACGCCGGAAGAGGTCGCCGACACCTCTTCCCCCGCGGACCAGGCCTCGGCCTGAAGCCCTCCCCTTCCTGACGGCACTGCTTCTTGACGACCCCGCCCGGGGCCCCGCGAGGGTCTCCGGGCGGGGTCTTCCGCTTCCGTTCGGTCGTCCCGGTCCGGGCGGTAGGCTTCGGGCGTCGCCTGTCCCGTACCCCTCCGGAGGAGTCCCGTGCCCGAGTTGCCCGAGGTCGAGGTCGTACGACGCGGTCTTGAGCGCTGGGTCGGCGGCCGCACCGTGGGCGAGGTCGAGGTGCTCCATCCGCGGGCCGTGCGCCGGCACCCGGCCGGCGGGGCGGACTTCGCCGCCCGGCTCAAGGGGCACCGCTTCGGGGCCGCGCGCCGGCGCGGCAAGTACCTGTGGATTCCGCTCGCCGACTCCGACGTCTCCGTCCTCGGCCATCTCGGCATGAGCGGGCAGCTGCTCGTCCAGTCCGAGGACGCCTCCGACGAGAAGCACCTGCGGATCCGCGTCCGTTTCCAGGACGGCCTCGGCACCGAGCTGCGCTTCGTCGACCAGCGGACCTTCGGCGGGCTCTCGATCCACGAGAACACGGTGGACGGCCTTCCCGACGTCATCGCGCACATCGCCCGCGATCCGCTGGACCCGGAGTTCGACGACGCGGCCTTCCAGACGGCGCTGCGCTTGCGCCGTACGACCGTCAAGCGCGCGCTGCTCGACCAGACGCTGATCAGCGGGGTCGGCAACATCTATGCCGACGAGGCGCTGTGGCGCGCGAAGCTGCACTACGAACGCCCCACCGCGACGCTGACCAGGACCCGCTCCGCCGAGCTTCTCGGCCATGTACGGGACGTCATGAACGCGGCTCTCGCCGCGGGAGGCACCAGCTTCGACAGCCTCTACGTCAATGTGAACGGGGAATCGGGCTACTTCGACCGGTCGCTGGACGCCTATGGGCGCGAGGACGAGCCGTGCCGCCGCTGCGGTACGCCGATGCGACGCCGGCCGTGGATGAACCGGTCCAGCTACTTCTGCCCGCGCTGCCAGCGCCCGCCGCGCCCGACGGCCTGACGCTCTCGGTCGCTCACGCGCGCACCGCGGCGCTCGACACGGCCGCTCAGGCGCTCGCTGCGGCCGCACGCTCCTCGTCGTAGCTCTCGCGCGCCGAGAGTACGTCCGGCATCCGGCCCTCGACCAGGTCGATCAGCGCACGCAGGCGCTCCGCGATCTCGCGGCCCAGCGGCGTCAGCCGATAGTCCACCCGCGGAGGGTTGGTCGGCTGCGCCTCGCGGTGGACGAGCCCGTCGCGCTCCAGCGCGTGCAGGGTCTGCGCCAGCATCTTCTCGCTGACCCCGTCGACCCGGCGGCGCAGCTCGTTGAAGCGGAACGTGCCCTCGTGGAGCGCGCCGAGCGTGAGCGTGCCCCACCGGCCCGTCACATGCTCCAGCGTCTCGCGCGAGGTGCAGGCCCGGGCGAACACGTTGAACACGAGGTCGTCAGTCATGCCCTCTACCATACTCGCGCACAGCGCTAACCAAAGGAGTGCGCTTACCTGTGGATTGCACTTTCTGAAAGTTAGTGCTCTACTTCTTGTCGTTCCCCCGCCGATGAGGAGTCCCACCATGTCCACGCCCGTCATCTCCATCGCCTACCACTCCGGCTACGGCCACACCGCCGTCGTCGCCGAGGCCGTCCGTGCCGGTGCCCTCGACGCGGGTGCCACCGTCCACCTGATCAAGGTCGACGAGATCACCGACGCCCAGTGGGAGCTGCTGGACGCCTCCGACGCGATCGTCTTCGGCTCGCCGACGTACATGGGCACGGCCTCGGGCGCGTTCCACACGTTCGCCGAAGAGAGCTCGAAGCGCTGGTTCACGGACGCCTGGATCGACAAGCTGGCCGCGGGCTTCACCAACTCCGCCTCCAAGAGCGGCGACAAGCTGCACACG
Organism: Streptomyces sp. NPDC039609; assembly: GCF_055596705.1. Taxonomy (NCBI): domain Bacteria; kingdom Bacillati; phylum Actinomycetota; class Actinomycetes; order Kitasatosporales; family Streptomycetaceae; genus Streptomyces; species Streptomyces sp. NPDC039609. The sequence continues at coordinate 150,290 of NZ_JBVIUJ010000009.1, read as the reverse complement.
CTGCAGTTCTTCCAGGTCCTTGCCGCTCAGCACGGCATGACCTGGGTGAACCTGGGCCTGAAGCCGGGCTGGAACACCACCGAGGCGTCGGAGAACGACATCAACCGCCTCGGCTTCTTCTCCGGCGCCGCCGCTCAGACCCACAACGACCTGGGCCCCGAGGGCGTCCACAAGGCCGACCTCGCCACCGCCGAACACCTCGGCCGCCGCGTCGCCACGACCGCCCGCACCTTCGCAACGGGCCGCGCCGCCGCCTGACCGCGCGACGCGCGAAGGCCCCGTCACCACTCGGTGCCGGGGCCTTGAGCAACGCCCGGTCGCCTCCGTGGTTCGCCGAGGCCCCCCGTACGATCGGGCGCGGCTGGGGCACGCACACCCCCTGGCAGTCAGATACGTGTGCGAACCAGGGGAGCGGTCATGGGGTTGCTGATCTCAACCGCGCTTCTTGTCGTTCTTCAATGGGGCCTGAAGGTGATGCTGCTCGGGGGTGCGGTCCTCTGCCTGCTGGGCGTCACTCTGTACCTCCGGCGCTTCTGGGTTGCGCGTAGGGGTGAGGTGTCCGGCGGCTCGCGGCGTACGACGCCATGGGCAGCGCATGTGCTCGGCGGCATCGGCATCGCCATGCTGGTGCCCGCCTCGGTGGCGCTCGCCATGGGGGAATGGCTGGGCGTGTTCGGAACCTGAGCGGCGTAGACCCGCACCGCGGGCTGGGGTGGCGAGGAGCGGGCGTTCCCCTGCTCGTACCCGTGCCGCTGTGGACGCAGTGTGGGCCGCCCCGGTCGCCGATGGCGACCGAGACGGCCCACGAAAGCTCACAGGTGGCTGACCTGCGGAAGTGTCAGAAGCCGAAGTCCTGCGTCCACCACGGGCCGCCGTCCGCGAAGTACACGCCGACGCCCATGGTCTTGTAGTCGCAGTTCAGGATGTTCGCGCGGTGGCCGTCGCTGTTCATCCACGACGCCATCACGGCTGCCGCGTCCACCTGGCCGCGGGCGATGTTCTCGCCGCCCATGCCCGTGACGCCCGCCTGGCCGGCGCGGTCCCAGGGGGTGTCGCCGTCCGGGTCCGTGTGGTCGAAGAAGCCGCGCTGCGCCATGTCCTGGCTGAACGCTCCGGCCAGTGCGGCGAGGGCGCCGTCGGACCGGACCGGGGTGCAGCCGACCTTGGCCCGCTCCACGTTGACCAGTCGTACGACCTCCGCCTCGGCCGCCGCGGCGCGGCTGGGCACGGACGGGGTCGGCGCCGGGGCCGGGGTGCGCACGACGGGCTTCTCGGTCGTGGGCGCCGGCTTGGGCTTCGGCTTCGCCGTCGTCTTCGACGGCTGCGGGGCCGGCTTCTTCGGCGCGGGGGACCTGGTGGTCTTCGACGGCTGCGGCGACGGGGTCGCGGAAGGGGAGGACGAGGCCTTGTCGGTCGCCTTGTCGGTCGCCTTGCCCGTACCGGTACCCGTACCAGTGCCCGTGCCCGTGCCCGTGCCCGTGCCCGTCGACGGGCTCGACGACTGGCTCGACGGGGTCGCGGACGCGCCGCCCTGAGTCGTCAGCTCCGGCGTCTGCCGGGACTGGGTGGTCTGCTGCTCTCCGGAGCCGGCACTGCCCACGGTCAGGGTGTCCCCGCCGGGCAGAAGGCCCGAGGCGACGGCGACCGCGCCGACGGCCACCGCGGCCGAGGCGCCGATCAGTCCCGTACGCATGCCGCGCTTCCTGCGGCGTTCACCCCGGTGCCGGCGGTCCGAACCCGCCGCGTAATCTTCTGCGGCGGGCGCGGCGCCGGAGCGACGATGGCGTCCCATCTGCTCTGCCTTCCTGACGACCTGTGCTGTCTCTTTGCTGATCTTTGCTTCTGCGTGGCCCGTGACGGGCTCGCTCGATGAGGCGCACCCGAACGGGTGAGCCTCATTCGGTCGGGACTGTACGCCATGACGCGCCGGGCCGACGTGCTCCTTCGGCAATTGGCCCGTTAGCGTGCAGCCATGAATGAGGACGTACGGCTCACCGCATGGGTGCGCGGCCGAGTACAGGGAGTGGGCTTCCGCTGGTTCACCAGGGCAAACGCCTTGGAGATCGGAGGGCTCGTCGGCTTCGCTCTGAACCTCGACGACGGGCGCGTGCAGGTTGTGGCCGAAGGGTCGAGTGAGAATTGCCACCGACTGCTCGACTGGCTGCGGTCCGGCGACACTCCCGGGCGCGTCGACGGAGTCACTGAGATCTGGGCCACCCCGCGCGGCGGTTACGACAGCTTCGCGATCCGCTGACGGACGCCTCGGCGGAGCCCCGCCCGGTGGCCTGCTCGACCCCCGAGCGGACGTTCGCCGACGAGCCGCCGAAGTGGAAATGGCCTGATGGTTGCCGAGAGGGGCTTGCGGTGGCGCGCTCCGCGCGGAAGGATGATCGCTACGCCCCTGAGGCACCGAGTTGCGAGGCGCCGCCGCCTGTTCCGCGGCCGCAGACCCCCCGGTCGCCCTTGATACGGGGCGTGATCGTGTTGACCGTCAAACTTTTTGGTGAGACGCTGGAATCCCCGCGCACCTTAGCTGTTTGGCAGTACGAACCGGCACGACATGAAGCACTGCCGAGACCGCGGGTGCGAAATCCCTCACGACCCACACCGCTTCGGTCGGTCACTCAGTGTGGAGGACCATCCATCATGGCAAAGGCGCTTCTCGGTTACGTCGGCGGCTCCGACCCGCGACTCCTCGCCGAGATGCGACGGCTTCAGCAGCGCGTCCAGGATCTGGAGTCCGAGCTCGTTCGGATCCAGTCCGAGAACGACGCGCTCAACGCTGCCGCCGCACAGCATGGCGAGTCGCTGCTCGACAGCATCGACCTCGACGTTCCCCAGGCGGAGCCTGCGCTCACCTGACAGTCAGCCCCGTGCCGGGGCCAGGTGAGAAACACTCACGCCAGCACAGCTGGATATGCAAGGGGCGCTCCGGCGTCCCTTCTTTCTTGAGTCCCCCATGAGCCCCCCGAGTCCCACCGTTCCTTAGGGGAGGGTGTGCCCTGCACCTTCATGGGTGAAACGCGCAACCCCAGGTAGAGTCCGGGGGCGTGCACCTCAAGGCCCTGACCCTCCGCGGTTTCAAGTCGTTCGCCTCCGCCACCACGCTGCGGTTCGAACCTGGAATCACGTGTGTCGTGGGGCCGAACGGCTCGGGCAAGTCCAACGTGGTGGACGCGCTGTCCTGGGTCATGGGAGAGCAGGGCGCCAAGTCGCTGCGCGGCGGCAAGATGGAGGACGTCATCTTCGCCGGCACGACCGGGCGCCCGCCGCTCGGCCGCGCCGAGGTCTCGCTGACCATCGACAACTCCGACGGCGCGCTGCCCATCGACTACGCCGAGGTCACCATCACCCGGATCATGTTCCGGGGCGGCAGCAGCGAGTACCAGATCAACGGCGACACCTGCCGGCTGCTCGACATCCAGGACCTGCTCTCCGACTCCGGCATCGGCCGCGAGATGCACGTCATCGTCGGCCAGGGCCAGCTCGACTCCGTCCTGCACGCCGATCCCATGGGCCGCCGCGCCTTCATCGAGGAGGCCGCCGGCGTCCTCAAGCACCGCAAGCGCAAGGAGAAGGCGCTGCGGAAGCTCGACGCGATGCAGGCCAACCTCGCGCGCGTGCAGGACCTCACCGACGAACTGCGCCGCCAGCTGAAGCCGCTCGGCCGGCAGGCGGCGGTCGCCCGACGGGCCGCGGTCATCCAGGCCGATCTGCGCGACGCCCGGCTGCGACTGCTCTCCGACGACCTCGTACGCCTCCAGGAAGCACTCAAGGCCGAAGTCGCCGACGAGGCCGCGCTCAAGGAGCGCAAGGAGAGCGCCGAGGCGGAACTCCGCGCGGCGCTCGCCAAGGAGGCCGACCTCGAGGACGAGGTCCGCCGGCTCGCCCCGCGCCTCCAGCGCGCCCAGCAGACCTGGTACGAACTCTCCCAGCTCGCCGAGCGGGTCCGCGGCACCGTCTCGCTGGCAGACGCCCGCGTGAAGAGCGCCACCGCCCAGCCGCCGGAGGAGCGCCGGGGCCGCGACCCCGAGGACATGGAGCGCGAGGCCGCCCGGATCCGTGAGCAGGAGGCCGAACTGGAGGCCGCCCTCGAAGCGGCCGAACGGGCCCTGGAGGACACCGTCGCCCACCGCGCCGAACTGGAGCGCGAACTGGCGGTGGAGGAGCGCCGGCTCAAGGACGTGGCCCGCGCCATCGCCGACCGGCGCGAGGGCCTCGCCCGGCTGCACGGCCAGGTCAACGCCGCCCGCTCGCGCGCCGCGTCCGCCCAGGCCGAGATCGACCGGCTCGCCGCCGCACGCGACGAGGCCCAGGAACGGGCCGTCGCCGCACAGGAGGAGTACGAGCAGCTCAAGGCCGAGGTCGACGGACTCGACGCGGGCGACACGGAACTGGGGGAGCGGTACGAGGCCGCCCGCCGGGACCTCGCCGCGGCCGAGTCGGCGCTGACGGCCGCCCGCGAGGCGGCCACGGAGGCCGACCGCAGCCGCGCGGCGACCCGGGCCCGGCACGAGGCGCTCTCCCTGGGGCTGCGCCGCAAGGACGGGACAGGAGCGCTGCTCGGCGCCCGGGACACGCTGGGCGGACTGCTCGGCCCGGCCGCCGAACTGCTCACCGTCACCCCGGGATACGAGATCCCGCTCGCCGCCGCCCTCGGCGCGGCGGCGGACGCGATCGCCGTCTCCGGCCCCGCCGCGGCCGCCGAGGCCCTGCGCCTGCTGCGCAAGCAGGACGCGGGCCGGGCCGCGCTGCTGCTCACCGGCGGGGAGGCCCCGGGGGAGTCCCCGGAGTCCGCCGGCGGAAGCCCTCGCGCGGCGGACTTCGTCCGGGGCCCCGAGGAACTCATGACGTCCGTACGACGGTTGCTCGCCGGGATCGTGGTGGTCGGGACGCTGGAGGAGGCCGAGGGACTCGTCTACGCCCACCCGGGCCTCACCGCCGTCACCGCCGAGGGCGACCTCCTCGGGGCGCACTTCGCCCAGGGCGGCTCCGCCGGGGCGCCCAGCCTCCTGGAGGTGCAGGCGTCCGTCGACGAGGCGGCCACCGAGCTGGACGAGCTGGAGTCGCGTTGCGCACGGCTGGCCGCCGCCCAGCAGGAGGCCACCGAACACCGGCGTACGTCCGCCGCGCTCGTCGAGGAGCTCGCCGAACGCCGGCGCGCCGCCGACCGCGAGAAGTCCCAGGTCGCACAGCAGCTCGGCCGGCTGGCCGGACAGGCCCGCGGCGCCGCGGGGGAGGCCGAGCGCACCACCGCGGCGGCCGCCCGCGCGGAAGAGGCCCTGGAGAAGGCGCTCTACGAAGCCGAGGAGCTGGCCGAGCGGCTGCTGGTCGCCGAGGAGGCCCCGGCCGAGGAGGAGCCCGACACCTCCGTGCGCGACCGGCTCGCCGCCGACGGCGCCAACGCCCGCCAGACCGAGATGGAGGCCCGGCTTCAGCTCCGTACGCACGAGGAGCGGGTCAAGGGCCTCGCGGGACGCGCCGACTCCCTCGACCGTGGCGCGCGCGCCGAACGCGAGGCACGCGCGCGTGCCGAGCAGCGCCGCGCCCGGCTGCGCCACGAGGCGGAGGTCGCCACCGCCGTCGCCGCCGGCGCCCGGCAGCTCCTCTCGCACATCGAGGTCTCCCTGCTCCGGGCCGAGCAGGAGCGAGCGCTCGCGGAGGCCGCGAAGGGCGCCCGCGAGCAGGGCCTTGCCGGGGCCCGTAACCGGGGCCGCGAGCTGAAGGCCGAGCTGGACAAGCTCACCGATTCCGTCCACCGGGGCGAGGTCCTCGGCGCGGAGAAGCGGATGCGGATCGAGCAGTTGGAGACCAAGGCCCTGGAGGAGCTGGGCGTCGAGCCGGCCGGCCTCGTCTCCGAGTACGGCCCCCATCAACCCGTACCGCCGTCGCCGCCCGCCGAGGGCGAGGAGCTGCCGGAGGATCCGGAGCATCCGCGCAACCAGCCGCGCCCCTTCGTCCGTTCGGAGCAGGAGAAGCGGCTCAAGTCCGCCGAACGGGCGTACCAGCAGCTCGGCAAGGTGAATCCGCTGGCCCTCGAGGAGTTCGCCGCGCTGGAGGAACGCCACAAGTTCCTTTCCGAGCAGCTGGAGGACCTCAAGAAGACCCGGGCCGACCTCCTTCAGGTCGTGAAAGAGGTCGACGTCCGCGTCGAGCAGGTCTTCACCGAGGCCTACCGGGACACCGCCCGCGAGTTCGAGGGTGTCTTCTCGCGTCTCTTCCCCGGCGGCGAGGGGCGGCTGATCCTGACCGACCCCGACAACATGCTCACCACCGGTGTCGATGTGGAGGCCCGTCCCCCGGGAAAGAAGGTCAAGCGGCTCTCCCTGCTCTCCGGTGGCGAGCGTTCGCTTACCGCCGTGGCGATGCTGGTCTCCATCTTCAAGGCCCGCCCCAGCCCCTTCTACGTGATGGACGAGGTGGAGGCGGCCCTGGACGACACCAACCTCCAGCGGCTGATCCGGATCATGCAGGAACTCCAGGAGTCCTCGCAGCTCATCGTCATCACGCACCAGAAGCGGACGATGGAGGTCGCCGACGCGCTCTACGGCGTCTCCATGCAGGGCGACGGCGTCTCGAAGGTCATCAGCCAACGGCTGCGATGATCGTCTCCATGGTCAACTTCAAGTCTTGAACTCAAAGGTTGATCCAGTGCGGTTGAAGTCATACGACATCAGGTCTTGACTTCGAAACTTGAAGGCATAGTCTCTGCAACGTTGCTTTTACCTTCAAGTGGTGGGCGGCGTGATGTTGTGCGCCACTGGAAGGGCTCGCCCCCCACGCCCCGGCGACGCTGCCGGAGGCCTCCAGGAGTCCATGTGACCAGCACCGCGCAGGCGCCCACGCCGCCGCCTTCCGAAGGCCGAGCCGCCCACCCGGACCACCTCGGCCACGTCATCTTCATCACGGCGTCCGCAGCGATGGGTGGTTTCCTCTTCGGCTACGACAGCTCCGTCATCAACGGCGCCGTCGAGGCCATCCGGGACCGGTACGACATCGGCTCGGGCACGCTGGCCCAGGTCATCGCCATCGCCCTGATCGGCTGCGCGATCGGCGCCGCGACCGCCGGCCGGATCGCCGACCGCATCGGCCGCATCCGCTGTATGCAGATCTCCGCCGTGCTCTTCGCCGTCAGCGCCGTCGGCTCCGCACTGCCCTTCGCCCTCTGGGACCTCGCCTTCTGGCGGATCGTCGGCGGCTTCGCCATCGGCATGGCCTCGGTGATCGGCCCGGCGTACATCGCCGAGGTCGCCCCCGCCGCGTACCGCGGCCGCCTCGGCTCCTTCCAGCAGGCCGCCATCGTCATCGGCATCGCCATCTCCCAGCTGGTCAACTACGGCATCCTGCAGATCGCCGACGGCGACCAGCGCGGCGAGATCGGCGGCCTCGAGGCCTGGCAGTGGATGCTCGGCGTGATGGTCGTCCCCGCCGTGCTCTACGGACTGCTCTCCTTCGCCATCCCCGAGTCCCCCCGCTTCCTGATCTCCGTCGGCAAGGTCGACCGCGCCAAGGAGGTCCTCGCCGAGGTCGAGGGCCACGAGGTCAACCTCGACCACCGCGTCGCCGAGATCGACCGCGCCATGCGCAGCGAGCACAAGTCCACCTTCAAGGACCTGCTCGTGGCCGGCGGCCGCTTCAAGCTGCTCCCCATCGTCTGGGTCGGCATCGGACTCTCGGTCTTCCAGCAGCTCGTCGGAATCAACGTCGCCTTCTACTACTCGGCGACGCTCTGGCAGTCGGTCGGCGTCGACCCCTCCAGCTCGTTCTTCTACTCGTTCACCACGTCGATCATCAACATCGTCGGCACCGTGATCGCGATGGCCCTGGTCGACCGGGTGGGCCGTAAGCCCCTCGCCCTCGTCGGCTCCATCGGTATGGCCATCGCCCTCGCCTTCGAGGCCTGGGCGTTCTCCGCCGACCTCGTCGACGGCAAGCTGCCCGAGACCGAGGGCGTCGTGGCGCTCGTCGCCGCCCATGTCTTCGTGCTCTTCTTCGCCCTCTCATGGGGCGTGGTGGTCTGGGTCTTCCTCGGCGAGATGTTCCCCAACCGGATCCGCGCCGCCGCCCTCGGCGTCGCCGCCTCCGCGCAGTGGATCGCCAACTGGGCCATCACCGCGAGCTTCCCGTCCCTCGCGGACTGGAACCTCTCCGGCACGTACATCATCTACACGGTCTTCGCCGTGCTCTCCATCCCCTTCGTGCTCAGGTACGTGAAGGAGACCAAGGGCAAGGCGTTGGAGGAGATGGGCTAAACCCCGCTGCCCCTCTCCTCGAATCCGGAACTGCCCCGGCGCACGGTCCTATGCCGTGAGCCGGGGCAGCACCGTCTCCCCCAGCAGACGCAGACTGCGCCACGCCTCCTCGACCGGCATCCCGCCGCACAGCGGATGCAGCACCAGACTCTCCAGCTCCCGCCCCAGCGCCACGCACTCGTCCGGCGTCACGATCCGGTACACCCCCTCCGCCCGCAGCTCCGCGACCGTCGTCGCCGTCGAGCGCACCGCCGAGCGGATGTCCTTCGACTGCCAGGAGGCGTACGTCCGCGCCTCGTGCAGGAAGTGCTCCCCGTACAGCTCCCAGGACCGGTCCGGGTCCTCCGAGAGATGCAGCAGCGGGGTCTGCTCGGCCGGCATCATCGTCCAGCCCTCGGTGCCGTACTCCGCGCACCGCTCCCGGTAGTACGTCTCCAGCTCCGGCAGATGTGCGCTCGGGAAGAACGGCAGCCCGAGCCGGGCCGCCCGTCGCGCCGCCGCCTTCGAGGAACCGCCGACCAGAAGCAGCGGATGCGGCCGGGTGAAGGGCCGCGGAGTGACCCGCACCGTACGGCCCTGATACGTGAACGGCTCACCGGACCACGCCTGCAGCAGGGTCTCCAGGAGCAGGTCCTGCAGCTTGCCGCGGCGGCCCCAGTCGACCCCGCGCTCCTCGTACTCCTCCGGCCGGTAGCCGATCCCCGCGACCGTCACCAGACGCCCCGCGCTCAGCAGGTCGAGGACGGCGATCTCCTCGGCCAGCCGCAGGGGATCGTGGAGCGGCCCGATGATCGCGGAGACCGTGACCGCGATCCTCTTCGTGGCGCCGAACACCGCGCCCGCGAAGGCGAACGGGGAGGGCAGCCAGTTGTTGGCGGCGCCGTGGTGCTCCTCGGTCTGGATCGTGTCGACGCCGTGCTCGTCCGCGTAGGCGGCCATGGCGAGGGCGGCGCGATAGCGCTCCGAGAGGGACTCGGGGGTCGCGTGGGGATCGACGAGGTTGAACCGTACGACTGTGAAGGGCATGGGAAGTCCCCCTCCGCGAGCGTGGGATGCCGGCGAAGGGGGACGCTATCTGACGTTGCGTCAGATGGAAACAGTCTCGCGGACCTCGGCCGGCTCCACGGCCGCCGGCGCGGCGGTCCGCGGCAGCACCGTGTACAGCACACCCGCGACCACGATCGTCGCGCCCCAGCCGAGCCCGTTCTCCCCGATCCAGGAGGAGGCGAGCGGACCGGAGAACCAGTCGACCTTGGTGAACAGCAGGCCCACCAGCAGGGCCACCGCCCACGCCGTCATCGCCTGCCAGGCGAAGCCGCCCCGGTACCAGTAGGCGCTGGTGCGCGTGGTGTCCATCAGCGCCACGCCGTCGTACGACCTCCGCCGCAGCATGTCGACGCCGAAGACGCCGATCCACGCGGAGAACGCCACGGCGAGCAGCGTCAGGAACGAGATGAACGAACCGATGAAGCTGGTCGCCACCACCATCAGAAGGAAGCCGAAGACCAGGCTGATCACCGCGTTCACACTCACCGCCGCGGCGCGCGACACCTTGATGCCCAGCGTCTGCGCCGTGAACCCGGCCGAGTACATCGACATCGAGTTGATCAGCAGCATCCCGATCAGCGCGATGATCAGGTACGGCACGGAGATCCAGGTCGGGAGCAGCTCGCCGATGAACGACACCGGGTCCTGCGCCGACGCCAGACCGGGGGTGGCCACCGCCATCACCGCACCCATCAGAACCATCGGCAGCACGACGATCCCGGCGCCGCCGATCGTGGAGCCGACCATCGCCTTCGAAGAGGCCGTACGCGGCAGATAGCGGGTGAAGTCGGGGCCGGAGGGGACCCAGCTGATGCCGCCCGCCGCGATCGTGCCGATACCCGCGATCATCATGGCCGTCGAACCGGCCGGCTTGTCGAAGACCGCCGACCAGTCGGTGTCGGCGACCAGATACACCAGCACCAGGACCGAGAACGCACCGAAGAGATACGTCGACCACTTGCTGCACACCCGCAGCGCGTTGATGCCCAGCCCGGACACCAGGAAGGTGCAGGCGACGAAGAGCATCAGTGTGATGACGATCAGCGCGGTGTTCGAATGGATGCCGAAGAGCAGATCGAGAACCGTCAGCACGGCGTAGGCGCCGGTGACCGCGTTGATCGTCTCCCAGCCCCAGCGGGCCACCCAGATCAGCGACCCGGGGAAGAGATTGCCGCGCTGGCCGAAGACGGCCCGCGACAGGGCCATGCCGGGGGAGCCTCCACGCTTTCCGGCGATCGATATGAGGCCGACGATCCCGTACGAGAGGATCGGCGCGGCCGTCGCGACGACGAGGACCTGCCAGAAGTTCAGGCCGTTGAAGACGACCAGGCCCGCGCCCATCGTGAGCAACAGCACACTGATGTTGGCGGCGACCCAGGTCGGGAACAGCTCACGGACGTGGCCGGTGCGCTCGGCGTCGGGGACGGGTTCGAGACCACGGGTCTCGACGGCACCTTCGCTCTCGGCGGCGTGGGGCATGGGGGTACTCCGTGCGGGGTGTGGGGGACCCACCCAGCGTACGTGCTCCTCCTACCGCCCTCTCGTGGCCGATACTGGAGCCGTTATGGAACTCATTCTTGCTGTAGTCATCGCCCTGGTCGTCGCCGTCGCCGTGACCAGCGGGCTCGTGATCAGCGGCCGCAAGAAGAAGCAGCTGCCGCCGCCCGAGGCGCCGCCCACCACGCCGACCATCACCGCTCCGCCCGCCGAGCCGCACGTCGGCGACGAGGCGGAGACGCCACGGGAAGAACCACGCCGGACCATCGAGGAGGTCGACCTCCCGGCCACCGAGGCCCCGGTCGCCGTCGAGGACCCGGTCGTCGCCGAGGCGCCCGCGCCCGAGATCGAGGTGCCGGAACCGACCGCGGGCCGTCTCGTACGGCTCCGGGCCCGCCTCGCCCGCTCGCAGAACTCCCTCGGCAAGGGGCTGCTCACGCTCCTGTCGCGGGACAACCTCGACGACGACACCTGGGAGGAGATCGAGGAGACCCTCCTCACCGCCGACGTCGGCGTCGCCCCCACCCAGGAGCTGGTCGAGCGGCTGCGCGAGCGCGTCCGCGTCCTCGGCACCCGCACCCCCGACGAGCTGCGCGGCCTGCTCCGCGAGGAGCTCATCACCCTTCTCGGCCCCGACTTCGACCGCACCGTGAAAACCGAGAGCGACCCCGGCACCCCCGGCGTCGTCATGGTCGTCGGCGTCAACGGCACCGGCAAGACCACGACCACCGGCAAGCTCGCCCGGGTCCTGGTCGCCGACGGCCGCTCCGTCGTCCTCGGCGCCGCGGACACCTTCCGTGCCGCCGCCGCGGACCAGCTCCAGACCTGGGGCGAGCGGGTCGGCGCACGGACCGTCCGCGGCCCCGAGGGCGGCGATCCGGCGTCGATCGCCTTCGACGCGGTCAAGGAGGGCATCGCCGAGGGCGCCGACGTCGTCCTCATCGACACCGCCGGCCGTCTGCACACCAAGACCGGCCTCATGGACGAGCTCGGCAAGGTCAAGCGGGTCGTCGAGAAGCACGGCCCGCTGGACGAGGTCCTGCTCGTCCTCGACGCCACCACCGGCCAGAACGGCCTGGTCCAGGCGCGCGTCTTCGCCGAGGTCGTCGACATCACCGGCATCGTGCTCACCAAGCTCGACGGCACCGCCAAGGGCGGCATCGTCGTCGCGGTCCAGCGCGAGCTGGGCGTCCCGGTCAAGCTGATCGGCCTGGGCGAGGGCCCGGACGACCTGGCCCCCTTCGACCCGGCCGCCTTCGTCGACGCCCTGATCGGCGACGGGGCCTAGAGCAGCCCGCAGCCTCGATGACGCGGCCCCGGCCCCACCACCGGTGGGACCGGGGCCGCGCCCGTTCCAGGGCCGTCGGGGCCGAGGGTCCGTGCCCGCCGCCTAGAAGTGCGTGCGATGGCAGATGTACGCCAGGGTCCCGAGGAGCAGCCGTGCCTGCGGCGGCGCACCCGCCGCGTCCAGCGTCGGCGGCCGCAGCCACCGCACGGGCCCCAGGCCCCCGAGATCCGACGGCGGCGCCGTCACATGGTCGCCGGGACCGAGGCCCCGCAGATCCAGGTCCGCGTCGTCCCAGCCCATCCGGTACAGCAGCTGCGGCAGCTCCGCCGCCGCCCCCGGCGCCACGAAGAACCACGCCCGCCCCGTCGGCGTCGCGCAGACCGGCCCCAGCGGCAGTCCCATGCGCTCCAGCCGGACCAGCGCCCGACGTCCCGCCGGCTCGGCGACCTCGATCACGTCGAAGGTCCGGCCCACCGGCAGCAGCAGCGCCGCCCCCGGATACTCCGACCACGCCTTCGTCGCGTCGTCCAGACCCGCGCCCGCCGGGACCTCCGCGGCGAACGAGAGCGGATGCGCCCCCGGAGCCGTACAGGAAGCATCCCCGCAGGAACACTGGCCGGAGACGGCCCGTGCTCCGGGGACCACGTCCCAGCCCCACAGTCCTGTGTATTCGGCCACCGCTGTGCACTCTGTGGTGCGGACGCGGCGTCGTGAGCCGGACCGCATCTCACGAATGCCGCCGATCGTGAAGCCCATGCCCCCTCCAACGGGTCGGACGCGCCGGTGGTTACGACCCGGAGCACCGTCGTCACGCTCCGTCGCCGGGGGTGGCGTACCGTCGCGGGCGAGGTGGTGCGGCCCGTCGCGCGCGCCTCCTCGCGCAACGCTCCGCCAACCCAGGTCGTCGCATGTCAAGTGAATCGTGTTCGGCGGCACGCGAGTTCATTCGAAGGGGTGGCGAATGGTGGCGTTTCTTGAATCCGCCTCGCGAGAGGGGTGATCGTAGGATTACTTTCGGTGCACGAACCCCGGAGTTCACTGCGCGCGTGGGTATGCCGGGGGCAACCCGCTTTCCAGTTCGAAGGGGTCCAAGCTCCAGACGAACGCCGCAACACACGGCATTCTGTTAGGGGTTCGCGCAACAGAGGCATCGACGTGGATGGGGGCGTTCCTGTGGGCGGCAACGGCGCAGACGGTACGACTGCCGGCAAGCGCCCGAACGAGCAGCTGAGCTCGTGGTTCGTGCGAAGCGGCTGGTCGAAGGGCGAGCTGGCACGCCAAGTGAACCGCAGGGCACGCCAGATGGGCGCCCACCACATCTCCACCGACACCTCCCGCGTCCGCCGCTGGCTGGACGGCGAGCAGCCCCGCGAACCCATCCCGCGGATCCTCTCCGAGCTGTTCTCCGAGCGGTTCGGCGCCGTCGTGGCCGTCGAGGACATCGGACTGCGCACCGCCCACCAGTCACCGTCCGTCTCCGGTGTCGACCTGCCCTGGGCAGGACCCCAGACCGTCGCGCTGCTCAGCGAGTTCTCCCGCAGCGACCTGATGCTCGCCCGCCGAGGCTTCCTCGGCTCCGCCCTGTCGCTCGCCGCCGGACCCTCCCTCATCGAGCCCATGCAGCGCTGGCTCGTGCCCACCCCCGCCGGCGAACCCGAACGCCCCGAACCGGCCGTCGACACCCGACGCCCCGGCCGCCTCTCCCCGGGCGAGCTGGACCTCCTCGAATCCACCACGGCGATGTTCCGCCAGTGGGACGCCCAGTGCGGCGGCGGACTGCGGCGCAAGGCGGTCGTCGGCCAACTCCACGAGGTCACCGACCTCCTTCAGGAACCCCAGCCCGCCGCCACCGCCCAGCGCCTGTTCAAGTGCGCCGGCGAACTGGCCGAACTGGCCGGATGGATGAGCTACGACGTGGGCCTGCAGCCCACCGCCCAGAAGTACTTCGTCCTCGCCCTGCACGCCGCGAAGGAAGCGGGCGACAAGCCGCTCGGCTCGTACATCCTCTCCTCCATGAGCCGCCAGATGATCCACCTCGGCCGGCCCGACGACGCCCTCGAACTCATCCACCTCGCCCAGTACGGCAGCCGCGACTGCGCCACCCCGCGCACCCAGGCCATGCTGTATGCGATGGAGGCCCGCGCCTACGCCAACATGGGCCAGCCCTCCAAGTGCAAGCGGGCCGTCCGCATGGCCGAGGACACCTTCGCCGACGTCGGCCTCGACGGCGAGCCCGAGCCCGACTGGATCCGCTTCTTCTCCGAGGCCGAGCTCAACGGCGAGAACTCCCACTCCTACCGGGACCTCGCCTACGTCGCCGGACGCTCCCCGACGTACGCCTCCCTCGCCGAGCCCGTCATGGAGCGGGCCGTCGCCCTCTTCGAGAAGGACAGCGAGCACCAGCGTTCGTACGCACTCAACCTGATCGGCATGGCCACCGTGCACCTCCTCAAGCGGGAGCCCGAGCAGTCCGCCACCCTCGTCGAGAAGGCCCTCGGCGTCGCCAAGAGGGTCCGCTCCGAGCGCGTCAACACCCGGCTCCGCAAGACCGTCGACACGGCCGCCCGCGACTTCCGCGACGTCGCCGAGGTCGTCCAGCTCACCGACCGGCTCACCGCCCTGCTGCCCGAGACCGCCGAGGCGGTCTGAACACCGGCACCCTCCAGACCCCGGCCGCGACAGACGTCCCCCACTGCCCGACTCGGCTCCCCCGCCGCCAGGACACAGGGACGCTGCCGCGGCCGGTCCCCTCTCTGCGGCTCATCCGCCGCCGCTCTCGCGGATGTGGTCGATCGCCGTCGTGGTTGCTCAACCGATGGCTGCTGAATCGGGAGGGCGGGCGCGTTACATGTCCGTGACCTTGCCGTTCACAGTCGCGTAACACGCCCCACCCCTTCGTCACTGCGGCGAAACATCGTGCGGCATCGACGGAAACCGCGCTGCGCGAATCTCTGGCGCATAACCGGCCACCCCTCACGGCCAAGCCGCTTTTCGGCCCCGCCCCCGCACAGGCCGTACCGACGACGAGGAGACGCCGATGGCACCAGCCATCACGACCCTGGCCGCAGACGCCCCCGAGCTGTCTGCAGCCAACACCGGGTTCATGCTCATCTGCTCCGCCCTGGTCATGCTGATGACCCCGGCACTCGCCTTCTTCTACGGAGGCATGGTCCGCGTCAAGTCCACCCTGAACATGCTGATGATGAGCTTCATCAGCCTCGGGATCGTCACGATCCTCTGGGTGCTCTACGGCTTCAGCATGGCCTTCGGCACCGACTCCGGATCGCTCATCGGCTGGTCCTCCGAGTACGTCGGCCTCAGCGGCATCGGCGTCACCGAGCTGTGGGACGGCTACACCATCCCGGTGTACGTCTTCGCCGTCTTCCAGCTGATGTTCGCGATCCTCACCCCCGCCCTGATCAGCGGCGCCCTCGCGGACCGCGTCAAGTTCACGGCCTGGGCCCTCTTCATCGCCCTCTGGGTCACCGTCGTCTACTTCCCCGTCGCCCACTGGGTCTGGGGCGCCGGCGGCTGGCTCTTCGAGATGGGCGTCATCGACTTCGCCGGCGGCACGGCGGTCCACATCAACGCCGGTGCCGCGGCCCTCGGCGTGATCCTCGTCATCGGCAAGCGCGTCGGCTTCAAGAAGGACCCGATGCGCCCGCACAGCCTCCCGCTGGTCATGCTCGGCGCCGGTCTGCTCTGGTTCGGCTGGTTCGGCTTCAACGCCGGCTCCTGGCTCGGCAACGACGACGGCGTCGGCGCGGTGATGTTCGTCAACACCCAGGTCGCCACCGCCGCCGCCATGCTCGCCTGGCTGCTCTACGAGAAGATCCGCCACGGCTCCTTCACCACCCTGGGCGCCGCCTCCGGCGCGGTCGCCGGCCTCGTCGCCATCACCCCGTCCGGCGGCTCCTGCTCCCCGCTCGGCGCGATCGCCATCGGCGCCATCGCCGGTCTCGTCTGCGCCATGGCCGTCGGCCTCAAGTACAAGTTCGGCTACGACGACTCCCTCGACGTCATCGGCGTCCACCTCGTCGGCGGTGTCATCGGCTCCCTGCTCGTCGGCTTCTTCGCCACCGGCGGCGTCCAGTCCGACGCCAAGGGCCTCTTCTACGGCGGCGGCCTCGAACAGCTCGGCAAGCAGGCCATCGGCGTCGTCGCCGTCCTCGCCTACTCTCTGATCGCCTCCGCGATCCTCGCGCTGCTCATCGACAAGACCATGGGCATGAGGGTCAGCGAGGACGACGAGGTCTCCGGCATCGACCAGGTCGAGCACGCCGAGACCGCGTACGACTTCAGCGGAGCCGGCGGCGGCGCCTCCTCGCGCACCACCGCCGCCCCCGCCCCCGCCGTCACGGAGAACAAGAAGGTGGACGCATGAAGCTCATCACCGCGGTCGTGAAGCCGCACCGGCTCGACGAGATCAAGGAAGCCCTCCAGGCCTTCGGGGTCCAGGGCCTCACGGTCACCGAGGCCAGCGGCTACGGCCGCCAGCGCGGCCACACCGAGGTCTACCGCGGTGCCGAGTACACCGTCGACCTCGTCCCCAAGATCCGCATCGAGGTGCTCGTCGAGGACGACGACGCCGAACAGCTCATCGATGTCGTGGTCAAGGCCGCCCGAACCGGCAAGATCGGTGACGGCAAGGTGTGGAGCGTGCCGGTCGAGACCGCCGTACGGGTCCGCACCGGCGAACGCGGTCCGGACGCACTGTAAGCGCGGAGCACTAGGGAGCTGCTGGGTGACGAGCCTCGACACGAGTACGCAAGCGGAAGACTCGGGACCCAGCGGATACGCGGCGGCCCGGCTGCGCCTTCTCACCGAGAAGGCGCAGTCCGGGCCGCCGCGCCGTGCTGCCCTGGCCCGGCTCACCGACGACTGGCTGACCGGACTGTTCACCGCCGCCCAGCCGCCACGAGGGGTGGCGCTCGTCGCCGTCGGCGGCTACGGGCGCCGTGAACTCTCCCCGCGCAGCGACCTCGACCTGCTGCTCCTGCACGACGGAACCGCCGACGCGGGCACCATCGCCACCCTCGCCGACCGGATCTGGTACCCCGTCTGGGACCTGGGCCTCGCCCTGGACCACTCCGTACGCACCCCCGCCGAGGCACGCAAGACCGCCGGGGACGACCTCAAGGTCCAGCTCGGGCTCCTCGACGCCCGGGCCGTCGCCGGCGACCACGGACTCGTCGCCGGACTGCGGACCGCCGTCCTCGCCGACTGGCGCAACCAGGCACCCAAGCGGCTCCCCGAACTCGACGCGCTGTGCCGGGAGCGGGCCGAGCGCATGGGGGAGCTGCAGTTCCTCCTCGAACCCGACCTGAAAGAGGCCAGGGGAGGTCTCCGCGACGCCCAGGTCCTGCGCGCCGTCGCCGCCTCCTGGCTCGCCGACGCCCCACGGGAGGGCCTGGACGGCGCCCGCCGCCGCCTCCTCGACGCCCGCGACGCCCTGCACCTCGCCACCGGCCGGGCCACCGACCGGCTCGCCCTCCAGGAACAGGACGCCGTCGCCGAAGAGCTGGGCCTCCTCGACGCCGACACCCTGCTGCGCGAGGTGTACGAGTCCGCGCGGATCATCTCGTACGCCACCGACGTCACCTGGCGCGAGGTCAACCGCGTCCTCAAGGCCCGCTCGGCCCGGCCCAGGCTGCGCACCATCCTGGGCGGCAGGTCCGGCACGAAGCCGCCCGTCGAACGCACCCCGCTCGCCGAAGGCGTGGTGGAGATGGACGGCGAGGTCGTCCTCGCCCTCAGCGCCAAACCCGAACGGGACTCCGTACTCCCGCTGCGGGCCGCCGCCGCGGCCGCCCAGTCCGGGCTCCCCCTCTCCCTGCACGCCGTCCGCAGGCTCGCGGCCACCGCCAAGCCGCTGCCGGTGCCCTGGCCCGCCGAGGCCCGCGAGGAACTGGTCACCCTGCTCGGCGCCGGGGAGCCGACCGTGCCCGTCTGGGAGGCCCTGGAAGCCGAAGGGCTGATCACCCGGCTCCTGCCGGACTGGGAACGTGTCCGCTGCCGCCCGCAGCGCAACCCCGTCCACACCTGGACCGTCGACCGGCACCTCGTCGAGACCGCCGTCCGTGCGTCCTCGCTCACCCGCCGGGTCGGCCGGCCGGACCTGCTGCTCGTCGCCGCGCTCCTGCACGACATCGGCAAGGGCTGGCCCGGCGACCACTCCGTGGCCGGCGAGACCATCGCCCGGGACGTCGCCACCCGGATCGGCTTCGACCGCGCCGACGTCGCCGTCATCGCCACCGTCGTACGCCACCACCTGCTGCTCGTCGAGACCGCGACCCGCCGCGACCTCGACGACCCCGCCACCGTACGGTCCGTCGCCACCGCCGTCGGGACGCAGGGCGCGCTGGAACTGCTGCACGCCCTCACCGAGGCCGACGCGCTGGCCACCGGACCGGCCGCCTGGTCCTCCTGGCGCGCCTCGCTCGTCGCCGACCTCGTCAAACGCGTCGGCGCCGTCCTCGCGGGAGAACCCGAACCGGAACCGGAACCCGCCGCCCCGAGCGCGGAGCAGGAACGCCTCGCGATCGAGGCACTGCGCACCGGGGAGCCCGTCCTCGCCCTCCACACCCAGCCGGAGACCGAGCCCCAGGACAGCGAACCGGAACCCGTCGGTGTCGAACTCCTCATCGCCCTGCCCGACCAGCCGGGCGTCCTGCCGGCCGTCGCCGGCGTCCTCGCCCTGCACCGGCTGACCGTGCGCGCCGCCGACCTGCGCGCCATCGAGCTCCCCACCGAGCTCGGCCCCGGAGCCGTCCTCGTACTGAACTGGCGCGTCGCCGCCGAATACGGATCCCTGCCCCAGGCCGCCCGGCTCCGCGCCGACCTCGTACGGACCCTCGACGGCAGCCTGGACATCCGGGCACGGCTGGCCGAACGTGAGGCCGCCTACCCCCGGCGACGCGGCGTCACCGCCCCGCCGCCCCGCGTCACCGTCGCCGCCGCCGACTCCCGCCTCGCCACCGTCATCGAGGTCCGCGCCCAGGACGCCCCCGGCCTGCTGCACCGCATCGGCCGGGCCCTGGAGGGCGCCGACGTCCGCGTCAGGAGCGCCCATGTCTCCACCCTGGGCGCCAACGCCGTGGACACCCTCTACGTGACCCGCCCCGACGGCTCCCTCCTGCCCGACGAAGAGGCCTCCGACCTGGCCCAGGCCCTGGAGGGCGCGCTGCGGTGAGAGCGTCCCGCCCCCGCCCGTTTCGACGGGCGGGGGCACGCACTTCGACCGGGCAGATACCCTGGAGGGCAATCCGTCCGCCCGCCCCCGACACCGAGGATCCGCGACCGCCGTGTTCGATACCCTCTCCGACCGCCTTGCAGCGACATTCAAGAATCTCCGGGGCAAGGGGCGCCTGTCCGAGGCGGACATCGACGCCACCGCGCGCGAGATCCGTATCGCCCTCCTCGAGGCGGACGTCGCCCTGCCCGTCGTCCGGGCGTTCATCAAGCAGGTCAAGGAGCGGGCCGCCGGCGCCGAGGTCTCCCAGGCGCTGAACCCCGCCCAGCAGGTCATCAAGATCGTCAACGAGGAGCTCATCGGCATCCTCGGCGGCGAGACCCGGCGCCTGCGGTTCGCCAAGACCGCGCCGACCGTGATCATGCTCGCCGGTCTCCAGGGTGCCGGTAAGACCACCCTCGCCGGAAAGCTCGGTCTCTGGCTCAAGGCCCAGGGCCACTCCCCGCTGCTCGTCGCCTGTGACCTCCAGCGCCCCAACGCCGTCACCCAGCTCGGCGTCGTCGCCGAGCGTGCGGGCGTGGCGTTCTACGGCCCGCAGCCGGGCAACGGCGTCGGTGACCCGGTCCAGGTCGCGAAGGACTCGATCGAGTACGCGCGGACCAAGATGTACGACGTCGTCATCGTCGACACCGCCGGCCGCCTCGGCATCGACCAGGAGCTGATGCAGCAGGCCGCGGACATCCGCGACGCCGTCAGCCCCGACGAGGTCCTCTTCGTCGTCGACGCGATGATCGGTCAGGACGCGGTCAACACCGCCGAGGCCTTCCGCGACGGCGTCGGCTTCGACGGCGTCGTGCTCTCCAAGCTCGACGGCGACGCCCGAGGCGGTGCCGCGCTCTCCATCGCGCACGTCACCGGCCGCCAGATCATGTTCGCCTCCAACGGCGAGAAGCTGGACGAGTTCGACGCGTTCCACCCGGACCGCATGGCGTCCCGCATCCTCGGCATGGGCGACATGCTCTCGCTCATCGAGAAGGCCGAGCAGACCTTCAGCCAGGAAGAGGCCGCCAAGATGGCCTCCAAGCTGGCGTCCAAGAAGGGGCAGGAGTTCACGCTCGACGACTTCCTGGCCCAGATGGAGCAGGTCCGCAAGATGGGCTCCATCAGCAAGCTCCTCGGAATGCTGCCCGGCATGGCGCAGATGAAGGAGCAGATCAACAACATCGACGAGCGGGACGTCGACCGCACGGCCGCGATCATCAAGTCGATGACCCCGGGCGAGCGCCACGACCCGACCATCATCAACGGCTCGCGCCGCGCCCGTATCGCCAAGGGTTCCGGCGTCGAGGTCAGCGCGGTCAAGGGCCTGGTCGAGCGGTTCTTCGAGGCCCGCAAGATGATGTCCCGCATGGCCCAGGGCGGCGGAATGCCCGGCATGCCCGGGATGCCCGGCATGGGTGGCGGCCCCGGCCGGCAGAAGAAGCAGGTCAAGCAGGCCAAGGGCAAGCGCAAGAGCGGCAACCCGATGAAGCGCAAGGCCGAGGAGGAGGCCGCCGCGGCCCGCCGCGAGCAGGGCCAGCAGGGCGGCGCGTTCGGCCTCCCGGCGGCCGGGCAGGGCCCGCAGGACTTCGAGCTCCCCGACGAGTTCAAGAAGTTCATGGGCTGACAGCCCGGACGGCAGTCGTACGACGAGGGGCCCGGAGCGGTGCGAAACCGCCCCGGGCCCTTTTTCATCCCCACGCCATGCCTGTAATGCCGCATTGATCCGGTTCTCGAATAATGAGGCCTGACGTCGGCTTGAGGAGAGCAGCGTGGCCAACCCCGTACCCCCTCGCGACCGGACCGACCAGCCCTGGCGCTCGGAAGGCGCCCCGCCGCCCGCGCCGCCGAAGCGGAAGATGCCCGGCGGCTGGGGAGGGCTCATCCTCACCGCCTTGGTCGTCTACCTGATCGCCAACCTCGTCCTGTCGTTCTTCAACCGGGGCGACGAGCCGACGATCTCGTACACCGAGTTCAGCAAGCAGGTCACCGCCGGCAACGTCACCAAGATCTACTCCAAGGGCGACGCCATCCAGGGCGAGCTCAAGAACAAACAGCCCCTGCCCAACGGAGACAAGGGCGACTACACCAAGTTCGTCACCCAGCGGCCCGCCTTCGCCGACGACAACCTCTGGGACGAACTGACCGCCAAGGGCGTCACGGTCACCGCCGAGCCCGTCGTCCAGGAACGCAGCTTCCTCGCCAACCTGCTCATCTCGCTCGCACCGATGCTGCTGCTCGTCGCCCTGTGGATCTTCATCGCCCGCCGCATGAGCTCCGGCCTCGGCGGCGCGGGCGGAATGCTCGGACGCAAGGCCCCACCCAAGCCCGTCGAGCTCGAACCCGGAGCCACACGCACCACCTTCGACGACGTCGCCGGCATCGACGAGGTCGAGGGCGAACTCAACGACGTCGTCGACTTCCTCAAGAACCCCACCGCCTACCGCGACATGGGCGCCAAGATGCCGCGCGGCGTCCTCCTCGCCGGCCCGCCCGGAACCGGAAAGACACTCCTCGCACGAGCGGTCGCCGGCGAGGCGGGAGTGCCCTTCTTCTCCGCCTCGGCATCGGAGTTCATCGAGATGATCGTCGGCGTCGGCGCCTCCCGCGTACGGGAACTCTTCGCCGAGGCCCGCAAGGTCGCCCCCGCGATCATCTTCATCGACGAGATCGACACCATCGGCCGCGCCCGCGGCGGCGGCTCGGGCATGGGCGGCCACGACGAACGCGAGCAGACCCTCAACCAGATCCTCACCGAGATGGACGGCTTCACCGGCTCCGAAGGCGTCATCGTCCTCGCCGCCACCAACCGCGCCGACGTCCTGGACCCCGCGCTCACCCGGCCCGGCCGCTTCGACCGGATCGTCCACGTCAACCCGCCGGACCGCGGGGGCCGCGAGGCCATCCTCAAGATCCACACCCGCGAGATCCCCCTGGCCCAGGACGTCGACCTGGTCCAGGTCGCCCGCACCACCCCCGGCATGACCGGCGCGGAGCTCGCCAACCTCGCCAACGAGGCCGCCCTCCTCGCCGTCAAACGACAGCAGAAGGCCGTCACCCGGTCCGACATCTCCGACGCGCTGGAAAAGGTCCAGCTCGGCGCCGAACGACCCCTCGTCATGCCGGAGGAGGAACGGCGTCGCACGGCCTACCACGAGAGCGGCCACGCCCTGCTCGGAATGCTCCAGCCCGGCGCCGACCCGGTCCGCAAGATCACCATCGTGCCGCGTGGCCGCGCCCTCGGCGTCACCCTCTCGACGCCCGACTCCGACAAGTACGCGTACACCGAGGAGTACCTACGTGGCCGGATCATCGGCGCGCTCGGCGGCATGGCCGCCGAACAGGTCGTCTTCGGAGTCATCACCACCGGCGCCGAGAGCGACCTGGAACAGGTCACCAACATCGCCCGCGGCATGGCCGGCCGCTGGGGCATGAGCGAACGCGTCGGCCGCCTCACCGCCATCCCCGGCGACGCCCAACAGGCCTACGGCCTCTCGGCGGCCCCCGCGACACTCGACATGGTCGCCGACGAGATGCGCCGGATCGTCGACGAGTGCTACGAGAGCGCCCTCCGCCAACTCCGCGAGAACCGCGACAAACTCGACGCCCTCGCGGCCGCCCTCCTGGCCAACGAAACCCTGGAGGAGGACGCCGCCTACCGGGCGGCCGGCATCACACGTCAGACGAAGGAGACGTAGGCGCCCGGGCAGAAGCGGGGCGGTATGCGTTCCGTACGGGTCGGACGCCCGCCACGCGCGCGTGGCGGTGCCTGCCGGGCCGGCTACGGCACCCGGGCGATCAGGTAACGGAAGACGTTCGCCATCCACACCGTCCCGTCCCGGCGGACATACGGATCCAGCGCCTCGGTGATCTCCTTCTCGACCTGGCACGGATCCGTGGCCCGTACCGCCGCGTCGAACTCGCCCGTCGACAGCAGCCCCCGCACCGCACTGTCCTGGTCCGCGTACCCGAACGGGCACGACACCCGACCCGATCCGTCGGGCTTCAGACCGGCCCGCGCCACCACCTCCTCCAGGTCGTCACGGAGCGCCGGCCGCCAGCCCGTCAGCCGGGCGGCGACCCGCAGCACCGACGCCGTCGCGCACCGCTCGGGCGGCCCCCAGCCCGCGAGCACGATCGTCGTGCCCGATTGCGCCAGAGGAGTGACGTCGGCCAGCGCCTGGCCGAGCCCCGCCGAGGCGTGGAAGGCAGTGATCACGTCGTACGGTGCGCCCCCGGCGGCCGCCGCGTCGGCCGGATCCCCCTCGACCACCGCGTGCCCCGACCCCTCCGGCAGCCGCTCTCTCGCCAGCTCCACGCGCGCGTGGTCCCGGTCCACGCCGGTGGCGACAGCACCCCGGGAGGCCGCCATCAGCAGCGCCAGCCCGGAACCGCAGCCGAGCCCCAGAACCCGCGAGCCGCGGCCCACGTCGAGACGGTCGTACACCGCCTCGTAGAGCGGCACGAGCATGCGCTCCTGGATCTCGGCCCAGTCGCGCGCGGGATCGTGCCGGACGAGCGTAGGTGTCATGGAATGCGCCCCAATCAGTGCCTGGTCGACGGCCCCCGTGTACGTGCGCCCGCATCCCCCGTATGTCAGGGAACTGCGCATCCGTCCCCGCGTCCAGTGCTCGCACCGGACCACTTCCCGTTCGGGGCGGGCCCGGTGCGCCGCCTTGCATCCGGACCCGGTACTGTCCCCGCATCGGGCCGCGGCGGCCCCCGGGGGCGCGAACGCCACCGCATACACGCCGACGCGTATGCGCCACTACGCACCACCTTGGCGTGACCTGCGAGCCTTCTCCGCAGATCGGCGCACTGACCCTCGTCCGGACGCATGAACGGCAACTGACGGGTACGTGCAAATTATTTGGGATGCCCCGGAATGGAACCCGGGAGCACTTCGGCTCGTTGTACGCGACGTGAGCACGACACCACCTGTTCTCGCCGCAGAGCTGGCACAGGCGTGGGCCGACATTCAGCGGCACCACCCCGAACTGCCCGATCTTGCCGCGCCCGAGTCCCTGATCGGAGAGTCCTCGTCCGCCTGCGGCGCCGAGCTCTCCTTCGAGCGACTGCTCCACGAGGCAGTCCACGGCATCGCCGCCGCCCGAGGAGTCCGCGACACCTCACGCGCCGGCCGCTACCACAACCGCAGATTCCTGGCCATCGCCGAGGAGATGGGCCTCGACCACCCCGAGGAGCCGCATGCCAGCAGCGGCTTCTCCCTGGTCACGCTCAACCCCGAGGCGAAGCGGCGGTACCGGCCCACGATGGAGCGGCTCCAGCGCGCCCTCAAGGCCCACACCGTCGCGACGGCCGCGGACACCAAGCGCTCCTTCCGCGGTCCGGCCGCGCGCCACGGCTCCTCAGGCGGTGGCGTCCGCGTGAAGGCCGTCTGCGACTGCGGCCGCAACGTCCGCGTGGTCCCGTCCGTCCTCGCCCAGGCGCCCATTGTCTGCGGCGGCTGCGGCAAGCCCTTCCGTATCCCGGAATCGGTCGGAGCGGCGAGCTGAGCCCGAGTGAGCGCCCGGTCCGGCGTGCCACAGGCGTGTGGCACAATGGCTAGCTGTACTCGACAGTCGCACAGGACCCCTCTCTCCTCCGGCTGACGCGTCCATCGGGCACCCGAGTACCGCAACCCCACGTGGCATCTCATGTGCCCAACCACGTCAAGACCAGGAGACACCACTCCAGTGGCAGTCAAGATCAAGCTCAAGCGCCTCGGCAAGATTCGCCAGCCGCACTACCGCATCGTCGTCGCCGACTCCCGCACCCGCCGGGACGGTCGTGCGATCGAGGAGATCGGTCTGTACCACCCGACGTACAACCCGTCGAAGATCGAGGTCGACTCGGACCGCGCGCAGTACTGGCTGTCCGTCGGCGCCCAGCCGACCGAGCCGGTCCTCGCCATCCTGAAGCTCACCGGCGACTGGCAGAAGCACAAGGGCCTGCCGGCCCCGGCGCCGCTGCTGCAGCCGGCGACGAAGGAGGACAAGCGCGCCTCCTTCGACGCGTTCGCCAAGACCCTCGAGGGCGACGACGCCAAGGGTGAGGCCATCACCCCGAAGGCGAAGAAGGCCGACAAGAAGGCGGACGAGGCCGAGGCCACGTCCACCGAGTCGACCGAGGCCTGATCGTGCTCGAGGAGGCTCTCGAGCACCTCGTGAAGGGCATCGTCGACAACCCTGACGAAGTGCAGGTCGCCTCGCGCAACCTGCGCCGTGGCCGCGTGCTCGAGGTTCGGGTCCACCCCGACGACCTCGGCAAGGTGATCGGCCGCAACGGCCGCACCGCGCGTGCGCTGCGTACCGTCGTGGGCGCCATCGGCGGCCGTGGCATCCGCGTCGACCTCGTCGACGTGGACCAGGTCCGCTGAGCAAGTTGGACACACCGGCACGGGCCGGGGAGGGCCTTCGGGTCCTCCCCGGCCCGTCGTCGTCGGACAGGAGAGAATGAAGTCGTGCAGCTGGTAGTCGCGCGGGTCGGCCGCGCCCATGGCATCAAGGGCGAGGTCACCGTCGAGGTACGGACGGACGAGCCCGAGCTGAGGCTCAGCCCCGGAGCGGTTCTGCTCACCGATCCGGCCCCCGCAGGGCCCTTGACCATCGAGACCGGCCGAGTGCACAGCGGACGGCTGCTGCTCCGCTTCGAGGGCGTACGCGACCGCAGCGCGGCCGAGGCCCTGCGCAACACCCTGCTGATCGCCGACATCGACCCCGAGGAGATGCCGGAGGGCGAGGACGAGTACTACGACCACCAGCTCATGGACCTGGACGTCGTACTCGCGGACGGCACCGAGGTCGGCAGGATCACCGAGATCACCCACCTGCCGTCCCAGGACCTCTTCATCGTCGAGCGGCCCGACGGCACAGAGCTGATGATCCCCTTCGTCGAGGAGATCGTCACCGACATCGACCTGGAGAAGCAGCAGGCCGTCATCGACCCGCCGCCCGGTCTCATCGACGACCGCGCCGAGATCGTCTCCTCCCGGGACGAGGACTCCGCTGGGGACTCCTCCGAGGACGCTTCCGGGGACAAGGGCTCTTCCGGGGACGCCGGCGCATGAGGCTCGACGTCGTCACGATCTTCCCCGAGTACCTGGAACCGCTGAACGTCTCCCTGGTCGGCAAGGCACGCGCGCGTGGACAGCTCGACGTCCACGTCCACCACCTGAGGGAGTGGACCTACGACCGGCACAACACGGTCGACGACACCCCCTACGGCGGCGGCCCCGGCATGGTCATGAAGACCGAGCCCTGGGGCGACGCCCTCGACCAGACCCTCGCCGACGGCTTCGAGGCGGGCGCCCACGGCCCCGCCCTGGTCGTCCCCACGCCCAGCGGACGCCCCTTCACCCAGGAACTCGCCGTCGAGCTCTCCGAGCGCCCCTGGCTGATCTTCACGCCGGCCCGCTACGAGGGCATCGACCGACGCGTCATGGACGAGTACGCCACCCGCATCCCGGTGTACGAGGTCTCCATCGGCGACTACGTCCTCGCCGGCGGGGAGGTCGCCGTCCTGGTGATCACCGAAGCGGTGGCCCGACTGCTGCCCGGCGTCCTCGGCAACGCCGAGTCCCACCGCGACGACTCCTTCGCCCCCGGGGCCATGGCCAACCTCCTCGAAGGACCCGTCTACACCAAGCCCCCCGAGTGGCGCGGCCGCGCCATCCCCGACGTACTCCTCAGCGGGCACCACGGGAAGATCGCGCGCTGGCGCCGCGACGAGGCCTTCCGCCGCACGGCGGCGAACCGGCCCGACCTCATCGAACGCTGCGACCCCGCCGCCTTCGACAAGAAGGACCGGGAGATCCTCTCCATGATGGGCTGGGCCCCGGAGCCCGGCGGCCGATTTTGGCGCAGGCCCGGCGCCGTGGAAGAATAGGCCGCTGCTGTGTGTCCGGCGTGCGCCCCTGCCACAGGGGGACGACGCCCGCCCGGTACACCCGGCGCTCCATCTCCTTCTCGAACGTTCCGCTGATGACCTGTGGCATCAGCGAGGAAAGAGACCACCATGGCCTCCCTGCTCGACTCGGTCAACGCGGCTTCGCTCCGCACCGACCTCCCCGCCTTCCGTCCCGGCGACACCGTGAACGTCCACGTGCGCGTCATCGAGGGCAACCGCTCCCGTATCCAGCAGTTCAAGGGCGTTGTCATCCGCCGCCAGGGCTCGGGCGTCAGCGAGACCTTCACGGTCCGCAAGGTCTCGTTCTCCGTCGGCGTCGAGCGCACCTTCCCGGTGAACAGCCCGATCTTCGAGAAGATCGAGCTCGTGAGCCGCGGTGACGTCCGTCGCGCCAAGCTCTACTACCTGCGTGAGCTGCGCGGCAAGGCTGCCAAGATCAAGGAGAAGCGCGACAACTGAGCTCCGGCTCACCCATCGCGCGGGGCTTCGGAGCGATGATTCTCAGGGTGGCCGGATAGGCTCTGCCCCCGATGGACACCGAAGCACAGCACACGGAGCGCGACCGCTCCTCCGAGACGGAGGAGCGGTCGCGCTCCGCGCGTATTTCCGGGCCCGATGGGCAGGACTCCGCGGCCACGGAGCGGGACGGGGACGTCGCCACGTGGTCCTGGCGCCGTACGGGCGCCATCGGCGGCGTCTTCGTGATCTTCCTGCTGCTCCTGAGCCACTTCGTGATGCAGCCCTTCCTGATCCCCAGTCGCTCGATGGAACCCACACTCCAGGTCGGGGACCGGATCCTCGTGAACAAGCTGGCGTACCGTTTCGGCGACCAGCCGCGCCGGGGTGACGTCGTCGTCTTCGACGGCACGGGCTCCTTCCTCCAAGAGGCCCCCGAGCAGAACCCGGTCACCGGTCTGCTGCACGGCGCGGCCGCGGCCCTCGGCCTCGCCGAGCCCGCCGAGACCGACTTCGTGAAGCGGGTGGTGGGCGTCGGCGGCGACCGGATCGTGTGCTGCGACGACAACGGCCGGCTGACCGTCAACGGCGTGCCCGTCGAGGAGCGGTACGTCATGCTCGGCGACTCGCCCTCGAAGGTTCCCTTCGACATCGTCGTCCCTCAGGGCACCCTGTGGGTCATGGGCGACCACCGCAGCCAGTCCAGCGACTCCCGCGACCACCTCGGGCGGCCGGGAGGCGGCATGGTGCCCGTGGAGCGCGTGATCGGGCGCGCGGACTGGATCGGCTGGCCCTTCGGCCGCTGGTCCGAGGTGGAGGAGAGCGGAGCCTTCGACTCCGTACCCACCCCCGTGGCGGGTGGCCATGGGTAACCGGGGCAGGCCGGCCGGGCACCGCGGCGACACCCGGCTGCCCACCGGCACACGGCCGACGCAGGCCGGCGGCCGTCCCATGCCCGGCCGGGCGGAGCGGCGCAGACTCGCCCGCAAGGTCAAGCGCAGGCGACAGCGCTCCGCGGTCAAGGAGATCCCGCTCCTGATCACGGTCGCCCTGCTGATCGCACTCGTCCTGAAGACCTTCCTCGTCCAGGCCTTCGTCATCCCGTCCGGCTCGATGGAGCAGACGATCCGGATCGACGACCGGGTCCTGGTCGACAAGCTCACGCCCTGGTTCGGCTCCAAGCCGCAACGAGGCGACGTCGTCGTCTTCAAGGACCCCGGCAACTGGCTCCAGGACGACACCGCCCCCGTCACCGACGACCCGATCGGCGTCAAGCAGGTCAAGCAGGCCCTGACCTTCATCGGGCTGCTGCCCTCGGCCGACGAGCAGGATCTGATCAAGCGGGTCGTCGCGGTCGGCGGTGACACGGTCGAGTGCTGCGGCGCGGACGGCCGGATCAAGGTCAACGGCGTACCGTTGGATGAACCGTATCTGCACCCGGGGAACGAACCGTCGAAGATCAAGTTCAAGGTGACGGTGCCCGCAGGCCGGATCTTCGTGCTGGGTGACCACCGGTCGGACTCCGCCGACTCCCGCTTCCACCTCGACGAGAAGGAGCAGGGAACCATCTCCGAGGAGGACGTGGTGGGCAGGGCTGTTGTCATCGCCTGGCCGGTGAGCCACTGGCGGCGACTGGAGGAACCGGACACGTTCGCGGCCGTACCGGACGGTCGTTCGGCTCCTGTGTCCGCACACGGTGTGTCGCATAGTGTGTCCTCGCGGAATCTGAACGGATTGCCCTGGCTCCCGACCCCTGCGGAACTCCCGCTCGTTATGGGAGTGGTGGGCCTGTCCCTGTTCTGGGGCAGGCATATGCACGGACTGAGGAGTGGATGTGGGGGATGTGGCCGTCGGCGCACGATCCGGACACGACGAGCCGGAGGAGAGGCCCGAGCGGCTCGCCGAATCGGCGGTGGCCATGAGGGATGAATCCTCCGGCCCGCACGACGCCGACCCCGCGGACGGCGAGGGCGAGACCGGAAAGAACCAGCAGGGCGGACAGGACGGGCCGGACGGGCCCGGGCAGACCGGCGAGGGCGCGAAGAAGCCGCGTTCCTTCTGGAAGGAACTGCCCCTGCTGATCGGTATCGCTCTGCTCCTCGCGCTGCTGATCAAGACCTTTCTGATGCAGGCGTTCATGATTCCCTCGGACTCGATGATGAACACGCTGCAGCGCGGCGACCGGGTCCTCGTGGACAAGCTGACCCCGTGGTTCGGCTCCGAGCCGGAGCGCGGCGAGGTCGTCGTCTTCCACGACCCGGGCGGCTGGCTGGCGGACACGACCACCCCCGAACCGAACGTGCTGCAGCAGTTCCTGAGCTTCGTCGGGCTGTACGCCGAGGAGAAGGACCTGATCAAGCGCGTCATCGCGGTGGGCGGTGACACGGTCTCCTGCAAGGAGGGCGGCAATGTCATCCTCAACGGGAAGACGCTGGACGAGACCTCCTACATCTACCCCGGTTCCTCGCCGTGCGGTGACAAGCCCTTCGGGCCGCTCACCGTCCCCGAGGGCAGCATCTGGGTGATGGGCGACAACCGCCAGAACTCCCTGGACTCCCGGTTCCACCAGAACCTCCCGGGCGGCGGCACGGTCCCGAACGACAAGGTCGTCGGACGCGCGGTCGTCGTGGCCTGGCCGGTCACCCGCTGGGCGACGCTGCCGGTGCCGAGCACCTTCGACCAGCCCGGGCTGAGCCAGGCGCTGGCCGTCGCCCCGGGCGCGGCCGGACTCGCCGCCGCGCTGCCGCTCGTACTGTGGCGCAGGAAGAGGCTCACCTCTCGGCATACCGCCGAGTAGGAACGCGCGGGTAGGGTGCCGTCCCAGATCGACGAACCGACCTTGAGGGTGGGGAGCGCTGGGATGAGCGGAACGATACGAACGGACGGCGGCCGCGGCCGCCTCGGCAGCGTGCTGTCGGGGCTGGCCGTGGCCGTCGGCTGTGTGCTCTTCCTCGGCGGCTTCGTCTGGGGAGCCGTCCTCTACCAGCCCTACAGCGTGCCCAGCGACTCCATGACCCCGACCCTGGCCGTCGGGTCCAAGGTTCTCGCCCAGCGCATCGACGGCGACGAGGTGCGGCGAGGCGACATCGTCATCTTCCAGGACCAGCTCTGGGGCGGCGGACCCATGGTCAAGCGGGTCGTCGGCGTCGGCGGCGACACCGTCGCCTGCTGCGGTGCGGACGGCCGGCTCACGGTGAACGGCAAGCCGGTCGAAGAGACGTATCTGCGGCCCGGCGCCCCCGCCTCCGGACAGCGGTTCTCCGCGACCGTGCCGGAGGACAGCCTCTTCCTCCTCGGCGACGAGCGGCACAACTCCCTCGACTCCCGGGTCCACCTCGAGGAGGCCGGCCAGGGCTCCGTGCCGCGCTCTGCGGTCACCGGCCGGGTGGATGCCGTCGTCTGGCCGATGAACGGCGTCCTGTCGCGGCCCGAGGGCTTCGCGGCACTGCCCGGTGGGATCTCGCAGCCCGGACCCGTGATGCCGCTCTTCTACGCGATCGTCGCCGGGTGTGTACTGATCCTGGCCGGGGCCGCGTACGGTCCGCTGGCGGCGAGGCTCGGTGGGCGGTCCGGTGGGCGGTCCGGTGGCTCCTCGGGTGGTGGGTCCGGCGGGTCCGGCGGTGCGTCGGGCGGGCGGAGCGGTAAGGAGACGGTGACCACGTGACGGGTACAGAGGGATCGGCCGGGGCTGCGGGTCCGGCGGGTTCGGCAGGTTCGGCAGCGTCCGAGCGGGAGCTGCGGCAGGTCGCGCGGGTCGTGCTGCTCGACCCCGACGACCGCATCCTGCTCATGCACGGGTACGAGCCCGACGACCCCGACCAGACCTGGTGGTTCACGCCCGGCGGCGGCCTGGAGGGCGACGAGACCCGCGAGGAGGCGGCGCTTCGCGAGCTGGCGGAGGAGACCGGGATCACCGACGTCGACCTCGGCCCGGTCATCTGGCAGCGGATCTGCTCCTTCCCCTTCGACGGGCGGCGCTGGGACCAGGACGAGTGGTACTACCTGGCACGAACCACCCAGACCGTGACGGCCCCCGGCGGGCTCACCGAGCTGGAAGCGCGCAGTACCACGGGGCTGAGGTGGTGGACCTCCGCCGAACTGTCGGCGGCGCGTGAGACGGTGTACCCGACCAGACTCGCCGAGCTGCTGCACAGGCTGCTCGACGAGGGACCGCCGAATGCGCCGGTGGTGCTCGCCCCGGAAATCGTCTAGGGGTGCGAGTGGCTGGCGCACAATAGGTGGACGCACGGCTGAAGGGGAACATGCCATGAGCGCCGAGGACCTCGAGAAGTACGAGACCGAGATGGAGCTGAAGCTCTACCGGGAGTACCGCGATGTCGTCGGGCTGTTCAAATACGTGATCGAGACCGAGCGGCGCTTCTACCTCACGAACGACTACGAGATGCAGGTGCACTCGGTCCAGGGCGAGGTGTTCTTCGAGGTGTCCATGGCCGATGCCTGGGTCTGGGACATGTATCGGCCTGCCAGGTTCGTCAAGCAGGTCCGGGTGCTCACTTTCAAGGACGTGAACATCGAGGAGCTCAACAAGAGCGACCTGGAACTCCCCGGCAGCTGAGGCGCGGGCTGAAACCACCCGCAAGGGTGAGGCGGTTGTCCACAGACGGGCAACCGTCCACCAAGATCCACACGCGACGTCGCGGAGCGTCACAGTCGGTACCGGAGGTGGTACCGAATGAACTCGACCCACGCGACGAACGCAACCGGCCCGACCAACCCGACCCGCGGAACGAACGCAGCCGGCCCGACCCGCGGAACGAGCGCAACCGGCCCGACCCGCGGAATGAACGCAGCCGGCCCGACCCGCGGAACGAACGCAGCCGGCCCGACCCACGGAACGAACGCAGCCGGCCCGACCCACGGAACGAGCGCAACCGGCCCGACCCGCGCGACGAACGCAACCGGCCCGACCAACCCGACGAACGCACTCGGACAGTACGGGGAAGAGCTGGCCGCCCGGCGACTCACCGAAGCCGGGATGTCCGTCCTCGCACGGAACTGGCGCTGCGGACGCACCGGCGAGATCGACATCGTCGCCCGCGACGGCGACACCATCGTCATCTGCGAAGTGAAGACGCGCCGCGCAGGCGCCTTCGAACACCCCATGGCCTCCGTCACCCCCACCAAGGCCGACCGGCTCAAACGACTCGCCGCCTGCTGGCTCGACCGCCACGGAGGACCACCACCCGACGGCGGCGTCCGCATCGACCTGATCGGCATCGTCCTGCCACGCCGCGGCGCCCCCGCCGTCACCCACGCCCGGGGGGTGGCCTGAGATGGGATTCGCCCGCACCTGCTCCGTCGCCCTCGTCGGCGTCGAAGGCGTCGTCGTCGAGGTCCAGGCCGACCTCGAAGCCGGAGTCGCCGCCTTCACCCTCGTCGGACTCCCGGACAAGAGCCTCAGCGAGAGCCGCGACCGGGTCCGCGCCGCCATCGTCAACTCCGACGCCGAATGGCCCCAGAAGAAACTCACCGTCGGACTCAGCCCCGCCTCCGTCCCCAAAGGCGGATCCGGCTTCGATCTGGCAGTCGCCGCCGCCGTCCTCGGCGCCGCCGAACGCATCGACCCCAGAGTGATCGCCGACCTCGTCCTCATCGGCGAACTCGGGCTCGACGGCCGCGTCCGGCCCGTCCGCGGCGTCCTGCCCGCCGTCCTCGCCGCCGCCGAAGCCGGCTACCAACAGGTCGTCGTCCCCGAACAGACAGCGGGCGAAGCCGCCCTCGTCCCCGGAGTGTCCGTCCTCGGCGTCCGCAGCCTCCGCCAACTCATCGCCGTCCTCTCCGACGAACCCGTCCCCGAAGAAGAAGCGGCCGAGGAAGGCCGCCCCGACTCCATGCTCGCCGGACTCCTCGTCCCCGGCGCCGGCGTCGGCACCGGCCTCGCCGCCGACCCGACCGACGGACCCGACCTCGCCGACGTCGCCGGACAGCACAGCGCCCGCCGAGCCCTGGAAGTCGCCGCCGCAGGAAGCCACCACCTCCTGCTCTCCGGACCACCCGGCGCCGGAAAAACCATGCTCGCCGAACGGCTCCCTGGCATCCTGCCCCCACTCACCCGACAGGAGTCCCTCGAAGTCACCGCCGTCCACTCCGTCGCCGGCATCCTCCCGCCCGGCGAACCCCTCGTCCGCCGCGCCCCCTACTGCGCACCCCACCACTCCGCGACCATGCAATCCCTCGTCGGCGGCGGCAACGGCCTCCCACGCCCCGGCGCAGTGTCGCTCGCCCACCGAGGCGTCCTCTTCCTCGACGAAGCCCCCGAGTTCTCCGGCAAAGCCCTCGACGCCCTACGGCAACCCCTCGAGTCCGGCCAGGTCGTCGTCGCCCGCGCCGCCGGAGTCGTCCGACTCCCCGCCCGCTTCCTGCTCGCCCTCGCGGCCAACCCCTGCCCCTGCGGACGACACACCCTGCACGGCGCCGGATGCGAATGCCCCGCCTCCCTCATCCGCCGCTACCAGGCACGCCTCTCAGGCCCCCTCCTCGACCGCATCGACCTCCGCGTCGAAGCCCAACCCGTCACCCGATCCGACCTCCTCGGCCAAGGCGGCCGCGGCGAAACCACCGCCGCCGTCGCCGACCGCGTCCGCGAAGCCCGCGCCCGCGCAGCGTCCCGCCTCGCCGACACCCCCTGGAACGTCAACAGCGAAGTCCCCGGACACGAACTGCGTACCCGCTACCTCGTCCACCCCGGAGCCCTCGCCGCCGCAGAACGCGACATCGAACGCGGACTCCTCACCGCACGCGGCCTCGACCGAGTCATCCGCGTCGCCTGGACCGTCGCCGACCTCGCCGGACACGACCGGCCCGACGCCCACGACATCGACCTCGCCCTCCAACTGCGCACCGGCATCGCACGAGGCGTACCCGTCGGAGCGGGGAACCTCGCATGACCCCGGACGAAGCGCACACCACGGCAGAAACGCGCCGCGCCACCCCCGGCGAAACACACGACCACGACAGGGAGGAAACACCCCACGTCACCCCGGACGAAGAACGCCTCGCCCGCGCCGCCCTCACCCGCATCGTCGAACCCGGCGACGAACACGCCGGCCGCTGGCTCCGCAGATACGGCGCCGCCGGCTTCCTCCGGCACCTCCGCGACCCCGCCGCGGACGATCACGAAACACACGCCCACACCCACACCACCCTCCCGCCCCACCCGAGCCACTCAGCCGCGCGCGACTCCACCCGGCCCCCAGAGACCGGGCCCTTCCCCGGCACCGGGGAGAAACGGGTCGCCGGATGGCGGCGGCGAGCCGCCGCCGTCGAACCACGCCGAGACCTCGACGCCGCCGAACGGCACGGCGGCCGGCTCGTCATCCCCGGCGACACCGAATGGCCCCGGCAACTCGACGACCTCGGCGACACACGCCCGATCGGACTCTGGATCCGCGGCCCGGCCGACCTGAGGACCTGGGCCCTGAGCTCTGTCGCCGTCGTCGGCGCCCGCGCCTGCACCCCCTACGGCGCACACATGGCCACCACCCTCGCCTCGGGACTCGCCGAACGCGGCTGGGTCGTCGTCTCCGGCGCAGCCTTCGGCATCGACGGCGCCGCCCACAGAGGCGCCCTCGCCGCCCAAGGCGCCACCGTCGCCGTCCTCGCCTGCGGCGTCGACACCCCCTACCCCCGCGGCCACGCCGGACTCATCGGGCGCATCGCAGAACAAGGCCTCGTCCTAGGGGAGTTGCCACCCGGAAGTCACCCCACACCCAGCAGATTCATCCTCCGAAACCGCGTCATCGCCGCACTCACCCGAGGCACCGTCGTCGTCGAGGCCGAGTACCGCAGCGGCTCCCTCGTCACCGCCCGCAACGCCCACCGCCTCGGCCGCCACACCATGGGCGTCCCCGGCCCCGTCACCAGCGGCCTCTCCGCAGGAGTCCACGAACTCCTACGCGGCGAGGCCACCCTCGTCACCGACGCCGCCGAAGTGATCGAACTCGTCGGCGACATGGGTCAACTCGCCCCAACCCGACGCGGACCCGTCCTCCCCAGAGACCTCCTCGACCCGCACACCGCCCGCGTCCTCGAAGCCCTGCCCGCCGGCCGCCCCACACCCGCGCCGGAGATCGCCGACCGCGCCGGGACCACCCCCGACGACACCCTCGCCAGGCTGTACGAACTGCACTCCCTCGGCTTCGTCGAACGGCAAGGCGACGACTGGCGGTTGACGAACAGCCGCACAGAAGGATCGAACGCGCGGCGAGGCGGTACTTGACCTGGAGCATTCGGGTGAAAAGGTGATGCAGATGAACAATCGAGTTCTCTCGGCCGCACCCGAGGGGCCGACACGCGCCACGGCCCGGGTTCGAAGATGTGGACGAGGCAGCCCACCCGGACCGGCGCGATCCGCAGAGGTTCGCTCACCGCGACAGTCCAGTCACGCTACGCTCACCAGGATTCCCTACCGGACACACCCACCGACCCACACCACAGCAGAACGGCTCAAGGCAACGCATGCCCCAGCACACCTCCGGGCCTGACCGCGCCGCGGTGCCCCCAGCAGCCCGGGGAGGCGCCGTGCGACCGCCCGCACCGACATCGCTCGACGAGCTGTGGCGCTCGTACAAGGACACGGGCGACGAGCGGCTGCGGGAACAGCTGATCCTGCACTACTCGCCGCTCGTGAAGTACGTCGCCGGCCGCGTCAGCGTCGGACTGCCCTCCAATGTGGAACAGGCCGACTTCGTCTCCTCCGGGGTCTTCGGACTGATCGACGCCATCGAGAAATTCGACGTCGAGCGGTCGATCAAGTTCGAGACCTACGCCATCACGCGCATCCGCGGCGCGATGATCGACGAACTCCGCGCACTGGACTGGATTCCCCGCTCCGTGCGCCAGAAGGCCCGCAACGTCGAGCGTGCCTACGCGACCCTCGAAGCCCAGCTGCGACGAACCCCTTCCGAGAGCGAGGTCGCCGCCGAAATGGGCATCGCGCTCGAGGAACTCCACGCCGTTTTCAGCCAGTTGTCCCTCGCGAACGTCGTGGCACTCGAAGAGCTGCTGCACGTCGGAGGCGAGGGCGGCGACCGGCTGTCCATCATGGACACCCTCGAGGACACCGCCGCCGACAACCCCGTCGAGGTCGCCGAGGACCGCGAGCTCAGACGGCTGCTCGCCCGGGCGATCAACACGCTCCCCGAACGCGAGAAGACCGTCGTCACGCTGTACTACTACGAGGGCCTCACCCTCGCCGAGATCGGCCACGTCCTCGGCGTCACCGAGAGTCGGGTCAGCCAGATCCACACCAAGTCGGTCCTGCAGCTACGTGCCAAGCTGGCCGATGTAGGACGCTGACGCCGCGAGGCCGGTCGTACAGTGGTGCCGTGCCCAGGATTCGAGCGGCCAGTGTGGCCGAGCACCGGACGATGCAACGCGGCGCCCTGCTGGACGCCGCGCGATCCCTGCTGTCCGAGGGTGGTACGGAAGCGCTGACCTTCCCCGCCCTCGCCGAGCGCACGGGCCTCGCCCGCTCCTCGGTGTACGAGTACTTCCGCTCCCGCGCGGCCGTGGTCGAGGCGCTGTGCGCCGTCGACTTCCCCGTCTGGGCGGCCGAGGTCGAGACGGCGATGGCCCAGGCCGACACCGCCGAGGGCAAGGTCGAGGCGTATGTACGCAAGCAGCTCGAGCTGGTGGGGGACAGGCGCCACCGGGCGGTCGTCGCGATCTCCGCGAGCGAGCTCGACGACGGCGCCCGCGAGAAGATCCGCGCCGCCCACGGCGGTCTCGTCGCCATGATCGTCGAGGCCCTCGCGGACCTCGGCCAGGCTCAGCCCCGCCTCGGCGCCATGCTTCTCCAGGGTGTCGTGGACGCGGCCGTACGCCGTATCGAGCTGGGAGCGGCGGAGGAGCCGGACCGGATCGCCGATGCGGCGGTCTCCATGGCGCTCCGAGGCGTCAGCGGCTGATCCTCTCCCCGGGGGGCCTCCCCCGCCCGCCCCCGCCCCCTCCCACCCCGCCCCCCCGTCGTGGTCCCGGATCACGGCACCCCCGTCACCGGCAGCAGCCTCGAGGGGCCCTGGCGGAGGAGGAGCAGTGGGTTCAGGTATGTGTCGCCGCGGAGGAGGCCCCAGTGGAGGCAGGACTCCGGGCAGTGGGGGGTTTCCTCGGGTGGTGTGGAGAGTGTGGCGACCGGCTGGCCGCGGGTGACCGTGGTGCCGGTGGTGACTGTGGGGGTCACCGGTTCGTACGTGGTGCGCAGGGGTGGGCTTCCGGTGTCCGGCAGGGTGATCGTGAGGACTCCGCGGCCGGCCACCTGTCCTGCGAAGGTGACGACGCCGGAGGCAGCCGCGTTCACCGGGGTGCCCGGTGGGGCGGCGAGGTCGAGGCCGCGGTGGCCGGGGCCGTAGGGGCCGGCCGGTGGTTCCCAGCCGCGGACGATCTCGGGGCGCGGTGGTCCCACGGGCCAGATCAGGGCGGCCATCAGGAGCAGTGTCGTGAGGTGCATGGGGATCACATTCCCGTGGGCGCCCGGTTCGCGGGGATCATGGTCGGCATCTGTGGAATACCGGCCGGTTGTGGACAGCGCCGTCACCCGGCACGCCGCGGGTCCCGTACACTTCCTATGGCGATCCGGGTCACCGGGTCGACTTCGCACGCCCCGCCACTCAACCCTCACGGGTCGTGGCAGCGCCTTTTCGGTCCCTTGTGGCACGGCGCGTCGGGGCGTCAGGACATAACCGAGAAACTCAAGGAGATACGGCCATGGCCGTCGTCACGATGCGGGAGCTGCTGGAGAGCGGCGTCCACTTCGGTCACCAGACCCGTCGCTGGAACCCGAAGATGAAGCGCTTCATCTTCACCGAGCGCAACGGCATCTACATCATCGACCTGCTCCAGTCGCTGTCGTACATCGACCGCGCCTACGAGTTCGTCAAGGAGACCGTCGCCCACGGCGGCTCCATCATGTTCGTCGGTACGAAGAAGCAGGCCCAGGAGGCCATCGCCGAGCAGGCGACGCGTGTCGGCATGCCGTACGTCAACCAGCGTTGGCTCGGTGGCATGCTCACCAACTTCTCCACCGTCTACAAGCGTCTGCAGCGCCTCAAGGAGCTCGAGCAGATCGACTTCGAGGACGTCGCCGCCTCGGGTCTCACCAAGAAGGAGCTCCTGGTCCTCTCCCGCGAGAAGGCCAAGCTGGAGAAGACCCTCGGTGGTATCCGCGAGATGCAGAAGGTGCCGAGCGCCGTCTGGATCGTCGACACCAAGAAGGAGCACATCGCCGTCGGTGAGGCGCGCAAGCTCCACATCCCGGTCGTCGCGATCCTCGACACCAACTGCGACCCCGACGAGGTCGACTACAAGATCCCGGGCAACGACGACGCGATCCGCTCCGTCACCCTGCTCACCCGCGTGATCGCCGACGCCGTCGCCGAGGGCCTCATCGCCCGCTCCGGCGCCGCGACCGGCGACTCGAAGCCGGGCGAGAAGGCCGCCGGCGAGCCGCTCGCCGAGTGGGAGCGCGACCTGCTCGAGGGTGAGAAGAAGGCTGACGAGGCCGAGGTCCAGACCTCTGCCGAGACCGAGAAGGTCGCCGACGCCGAGGCTGCCACGGCCGCCGAGGTCGTCGAGGCCGCCGAGGCTCCGGCCGCCGAGGCCGAGCAGGCCTGACCCACGGCCCGACCTTCACAGGTCCGGTTGTTTCGGATGTAGACGGCGGGGGCCCACGAAGCCCCCGCCGTCCACCCGTAGATCTTTCAGACTTCGAGAGAGAAACTCAGACTCATGGCGAACTACACCGCCGCTGACGTCAAGAAGCTCCGTGAGCTCACCGGCGCCGGCATGATGGACTGCAAGAAGGCTCTTGACGAGGCCGACGGCAACGTCGACAAGGCCGTCGAGGCTCTGCGCATCAAGGGCCAGAAGGGCGTCGCCAAGCGCGAGGGCCGCTCTGCCGAGAACGGCGCCGTCGTCTCCCTCATCGCCGACGACAACACCTCCGGTGTCCTCGTCGAGCTGAAGTGCGAGACGGACTTCGTCGCCAAGGGTGACAAGTTCCAGGCCGTCGCCGCCGCGCTCGCCGCCCACGTCGCCGCCTCCGCTCCGGCCGACCTCGAGGCGCTGCTCGCCTCCGAGATCGAGCCCGGCAAGACGGTTCAGGCGTACGTCGACGAGGCCAACGCCAACCTGGGCGAGAAGATCGTTCTCGACCGCTTCGCGCAGTACGCCGACGGCTTCGTCTCGGCCTACATGCACCGCACCATGCCCGACCTGCCCCCGCAGATCGGTGTTCTCGTCGAGCTCGACAAGGAGAACGCCGAGGTCGCGAAGGGTGTCGCGCAGCACATCGCCGCCTTCGCGCCGAAGTACCTCACCCGTGAGGACGTTCCGGCCGAGGTCGTCGAGACCGAGCGTCGCGTCGCCGAGGAGACCACCCGCGCCGAGGGTAAGCCCGAGGCCGCGCTCCCGAAGATCGTCGAGGGTCGCGTCAACGGCTTCTTCAAGGACGCCACGCTGCTCGGCCAGCCGTACGCGCTGGACAACAAGAAGTCCGTCCAGCAGATCCTGGACGAGGCCGGTGTCACCCTGAAGCGCTTCACGCGCATCAAGGTCGGCATCTGAGTCCGTACGCAACGGACACCGGACCCCGGTAGGGTCTGAAGCAGTCGTCCACGCTCGCGTAGGACGACCGCAGATCTGACGAGGAGGCCATTGCCGTACGGGAAACCGCAAGGACCCACCGGCAATGGCCTTCGTCGTATGTGCACGAGGAGATCTCCATGAACCAGTCCGCCGCACAGGGCGACGACATCCACGGCAAAAAGGCCGGCCGCTTCATGCTGAAGCTGTCCGGCGAGGCATTCGCCGGCGGCGGCGCGCTCGGCGTCGACCCCGACGTCGTGCACAAAATCGCGCGCGAGATCGCCGCGGTCGTCCGCGACGGAGCGGAGATCGCGGTCGTGATCGGCGGCGGCAACTTCTTCCGCGGCGCCGAGCTGCAGGTGCGCGGCATGGACCGGGCGCGCTCCGACTACATGGGAATGCTCGGCACCGTCATGAACTGCCTCGCCCTCCAGGACTTCCTGGAGAAGGAAGGCATCGACTCCCGCGTCCAGACCGCCATCACCATGGGTCAGGTCGCGGAGCCGTACATCCCGCTGCGTGCCGTGCGCCACCTGGAGAAGGGCCGTGTGGTCATCTTCGGTGCCGGTATGGGAATGCCGTACTTCTCCACCGACACCACAGCCGCCCAGCGTGCCCTGGAGATCGACGCCGAGGCCCTGTTGATGGGCAAGAACGGCGTGGACGGGGTCTACGACTCCGACCCGAAGACCAACCCCGACGCGGTCAAGTTCGACGCGCTGGAGTACGGCGAGGTGCTCTCCCGTGACCTGAAGGTCGCGGACGCCACCGCCATCACGCTGTGCCGCGACAACACCCTCCCGATCCTCGTCTTCGAACTGCTCGCGGAGGGCAATATCGCGCGCGCGGTGAAGGGTGAGAAGATCGGCACTCTCGTGAGCGACCAGGGCACCCGGGCCTGAGCCTCGGCTCGAATCCGGGTACCTCCCCGCGAGGGGATGGACAGAGCCCTGCCGGTCGTACACCGTGCAGGACAAGACGCGACGACACGCAGGAGCAAGTGGTGATCGAAGAGACCCTCCTCGAGGCCGAGGAGAAGATGGAGAAGGCCGTCGTGGTCGCCAAGGAGGACTTCGCCGCGATCCGCACCGGCCGTGCGCACCCGGCGATGTTCAACAAGATCGTGGCCGACTACTACGGTGCCATCACGCCGATCAATCAGCTGGCGTCGTTCTCGGTGCCCGAGCCGCGCATGGCGGTGGTGACCCCGTTCGACAAGAGCGCGCTGCGCAACATCGAGCAGGCGATCCGTGACTCGGACCTGGGCGTCAACCCGAGCAACGACGGCAACATCATCCGTGTGGTGTTCCCGGAGCTCACCGAGGAGCGCCGCCGCGAGTACATCAAGGTCGCCAAGAGCAAGGCCGAGGACTCGAAGATCTCCATCCGTTCCGTGCGCCGCAAGGCGAAGGAGACCATCGACAAGCTGGTCAAGGACGGCGAGGTAGGCGAGGACGAGGGCCGCCGCGGCGAGAAGGAGCTCGACGACACCACCGCGAAGTACGTGGCGCAGGTGGACGAGCTGCTCAAGCACAAGGAAGCCGAGCTGCTCGAGGTCTGATGAACGACTCTTCCTGGGGGGCCCCGGCCGGTTCCGGCTACTGGGGGCCCGACCAGGGGCCTGCCCCGGCGGGTCCCGCATACGATGGGCTGCAGGCGGCGCAGACTCGGCCCATGCCCATCGTGCCCGACGTCCCCGCCGGCGATCACCAGGACGACCACGACCGGGGGGCCGCTCAGCGGAGCGGTCCCCTGTTCCGTGACGAGACGCCGAACGAGCACCCGCAGGAGCCCATGTCCAGCCCGTCCCAGCCCGCTCCCGCGGCTCCGCAGAAGAAGAGCGCGGGGCGCGACCTGGGCGCGGCCATAGGGGTCGGCGTCGGGCTCGGCGCCGTGATCATCGCGTCGCTGTTCATCTGGAAGGCCGCGTTCGTCGGCGTGATCGCGGTCGCCGTCGTGGTCGGTCTGTGGGAGCTCACCTCCCGTCTGCAGGAGCGCAAGGGCATCAAGGCTCCGCTCGTCCCGCTCGCCGTCGGCGGTGCGGCGATGGTGGTGGCCGGGTATGTCCGGGGTGCGGAGGGGGCCTGGGTCGCCATGGCCCTGACCGCTCTCGCGGTGCTGGTGTGGCGGATGACGGAGCCGCCCGAGGGTTATCTGAAGGACGTCACGGCGGGCGTGTTCGCGGCGTTCTATGTGCCGTTCCTGGCGACGTTCGTGGCGTTGATGCTCACGGCCGACGACGGGCCGGAGCGGGTGCTCACGTTCCTGGTGCTGACCGTGGTCAGTGACACCGGTGCGTATGCGATCGGCTGGCGTTTCGGCAAGCACAAGCTGGCTCCGCGGATCAGTCCCGGGAAGACCCGTGAGGGTCTGCTCGGTGCGGTGGCGTTCGCGATGGCGGCGGGTGCGCTGTGCATGGAGTTCCTGATCGACGGTGGCTCGTGGTGGCAGGGTCTTCTGATGGGCCTTGCGGTGGCGGCGAGTGCGACGCTCGGTGACCTCGGCGAGTCGATGATCAAGCGCGATCTGGGTATCAAGGACATGGGCACGCTGCTGCCGGGCCACGGCGGCATCATGGACCGGTTGGACTCCCTGCTGCCGACCGCTCCGGTGGTGTGGCTGCTGTTCGTGCTGTTCGTCGGCACGGCCTGATACGGCATTCGTGGTGAAGGGCCCGTCGTCCCCTCGGGGGCGGCGGGCCTTTCCCGTTGTTGTTCGTGCGCCATGTGGTGGACGCCTGCGGCGGGTCGTGGCTGCGTCGTCGGTGCCGTTGGCACGATGCGCCCATGGCATCCAGGGGAGGCGGCGCGGAAGGTTCGGCGGCGGGGGCGCGACTGGTTCTGCTGACTCTTGCGGCCGGTCAGTTCCTGATGGCGCTCGACAGCTCGGTCATGAACGTGTCGATCGCGACGGTGGCCGACGACGTCGGTACCACGGTCACCGGGATCCAGGGCGCCATCACGGCGTACACGCTGGTGATGGCGATGTTCATGATCCCCGGGGGCAAGGTCGGGGCGCTGATCGGGCGT
Source organism: Streptomyces sp. NPDC039609 (assembly GCF_055596705.1). NCBI lineage: Bacteria > Bacillati > Actinomycetota > Actinomycetes > Kitasatosporales > Streptomycetaceae > Streptomyces > Streptomyces sp. NPDC039609. The sequence goes on along the minus strand of NZ_JBVIUJ010000009.1, from coordinate 106,979 downwards.
AAGCGCGCGTTCATGATCGGCTGTGTGGTCTACGGCTGTGGGTCCCTCACCACGGCGCTGGCACCGAATCTTCCTGTGCTGCTCCTCGGCTGGTCGTTCCTGGAGGGGATCGGGGCGGCGCTCATCATGCCCGCGATCGTGGCCCTGGTGGCCGGCAATTTCGCCACGGAGCGTCGGGCTGCGGCGTACGGCATCGTGGCGGCGGCCGGGGCGGTGGCCATCGCTCTGGGGCCGCTCATCGGCGGTGTCGCCACGACGTACTTCTCCTGGCGCTGGGTCTTCGCCGGTGAGGTCCTGGTGGTGCTCGTCATCCTGGTGTTCGCGCGTCGTATCGCCGACGCCGTGGGTGAGGAGCGTTCGCGGATCGATCTCGTGGGCGCCGTGCTGTCCGCGCTCGGGCTGGGGGTCTTCGTCTACGGGGTGCTCCGCTCGGACGAGTGGGGCTGGTTCCGGCCGAAGCCGGACGCGCCCGCGTGGCTCGGGGTGTCGATGGTCGTGTGGATGATGCTGGCGGGCCTGCTGCTGGTGTGGCTGTTCCTCCGTTGGGAGGCCCGGCTCGTCCGCGGCGGCGGGCAGCCGCTCATCGACCCGGCCGTGTTGCGGAACAAGCAGCTCACCGGCGGTCTGACGATGTTCTTCTTCCAGTACCTCGTCCAGATGGGCGTGTTCTTCGTCGTACCCCTGTATCTGTCCGTCGCGCTGGGCCTGTCCGCGCTCATGACCGGGGCGCGCATCCTGCCGCTGTCGGTGACTCTGTTGGCGGCCGCGGTCCTGATTCCCCGCTTCTTCCCGGAGGTCTCGCCGCGGCGGGTGGTACGGCTCGGGGTGCTCGCGCTCCTCGCGGGCGCGGTCACGCTCATGGCCGCGCTCGACGCCGACGCCGGCGCGGAGGTCGTCACCGTGCCGCTCCTGCTGATCGGGCTCGGCATGGGCGCGCTGGCCTCGCAGCTCGGTTCGGTCACCGTGTCCGCTGTTCCGGACAGCAAGAGCGCGGAGGTCGGCGGCATCCAGAACGCCGTCACCAACCTCGGTGCCTCGATCGGTACGGCACTGGCCGGGTCGCTTCTGATCGCCGCGCTCACGTCCTCGTTCCTGACCAGCGTGGAGCAGAACGCGGCGATTCCGGCCGAGGTCAAGAACACGGCTGCTGTCGAGCTCCAGAGCGGGGTGCCGTTCCTCTCGGACGCCCAGCTCAGGACGGCTCTCGACGAGGCGGGCACCTCCGCTGAGGTGACTCAGGCCGCGCTGGACGCGAATGCCGCCGCCCGTCTGGACGGTCTGCGGGCCGCCCTCGCCATTCTCGCCCTGTCCTCGGCCCTCGCGCTGTTCTTCACCTCACGCATCCCGTCCACGCAGCCCGGTGCTCCGCGGCCCTGACGGGGACGTGTCGCTGCTGCGCGGTCACCGGGGGAGGACTCCGTTCGGACGTGCCGGGGGGCGGGGGCGAGCGGTCCGCGTGAGTCTGGAGGTCAGGCCCAGGGCGCCGGACGGTGCGCCCGTCGTGGCCCACCGTCCAGAAGGAGCGTGATCGGCGTGGCCCGGAACCGCCGTCTGATCCTGAGCACGCCGTCGGAGGTCTGGCGCCTGCTGTCCGACGGCCATCGTTACGGGGAGTGGGTCACGGGAACCCAGCAGGTCCTGGCGGCGGACCCGCACTGGCCTGACGTGGGCGCCCGTCTGAAGGTCCGGGTCGGCGGCGGCCCCTTCACCCTCGACGACACGGTCGTCGTCCGCATCTGCGAACCGGAACGGCGCCTGGAGCTGGAGGCGAAGGCGGAGCCCTTCGGCGCGGCCCGCATCTCCATGGCCTTGCTCCCCTGGGGCGAGCACACGCTCTTCACCCTCGACTGGCATCCCCTCCGTGGCCCGGGGATCCGGATGCACGGGCTCCCCGTGGACTACATCGTCGCCGTCCGCAACGGCATGATGCTGACGAAACTGGCGAGGATCGCGGTGCAGGAGCACGCCGAGAACACGGTCCGGGCCGTCTGAGGGCCGTCCGGGACAGCCGGCGGCGGCACGGGTGCGGGCCGAACGCGACGGCTCCGAGCCACACGTGTGCGTCTGCGACACTGGTAGCACCATGCCCAAGCCCGGAGAACTCACTTTCGTCGCCCCCCGCGGAGCCAAGAAGCCGCCGCGGCACCTCGCCGACCTCACGCCCGCCGAGCGCAAGGAGGCCGTCGCCGCGATCGGCGAGAAGCCGTTCCGCGCCAAGCAGCTGTCCACGCACTACTTCGCGCGGTACGCCCACGACCCCGCCGAGTGGACCGACATTCCCGCGTCCTCGCGCGAGAAGCTGCAGGGCGAGCTGCTGCCCGACCTGATGTCCGTGGTCCGGCACATCTCGTGCGACGACGACACCACCCGTAAGACCCTGTGGAAGCTGCACGACGGCACGCTCGTCGAGTCCGTGCTCATGCGGTACCCGGACCGGGTCACCATGTGCATCTCCTCGCAGGCCGGCTGCGGGATGAACTGCCCGTTCTGCGCCACCGGGCAGGCCGGTCTCGACCGGAACCTGTCGACCGCCGAGATCGTGCACCAGATCGTCGACGGCATGCGCGCCCTGCGCGACGGCGAGGTGCCGGGAGGACCGGCGCGCCTCAGCAACATCGTCTTCATGGGCATGGGTGAGCCGCTCGCCAACTACAAGCGGGTCGTCGGCGCCATCCGCCGGCTGACCGACCCCGAGCCGGACGGTCTCGGTCTCTCGCAGCGCGGGATCACCGTCTCCACCGTCGGTCTCGTGCCCGCGATGCTGCGCTTCGCCGACGAGGGCTTCAAGTGCCGGCTCGCGGTCTCCCTGCACGCCCCCGACGACGAGCTGCGTGACACCCTCGTGCCTGTCAACACGCGTTGGAAGGTCCGCGAGGTCCTCGACGCGGCCTGGGAGTACGCGGAGAAGTCCGGCCGCCGGATCTCCATCGAGTACGCCCTCATCCGCGACATCAACGACCAGGCGTGGCGGGGCGACCTGCTCGGGCGGCTGCTCAAGGGCAAGCGGGTGCACGTCAACCTGATTCCGCTGAACCCGACGCCCGGGTCGAAGTGGACCGCCTCCCGTCCCGAGGACGAGAAGGCGTTCGTCGAGGCGATCGCCGCCCACGGCGTTCCGGTCACCGTCCGTGACACCCGAGGTCAGGAGATCGACGGCGCCTGTGGACAGCTGGCGGCGTCCGAACGCTGACCTTGTACTCTGTGCTCGAACACATCTCCATATTCCGACAGGGGAGCGCCACAGCGCTGAGAGTGCGGTCAGGACCGCAGACCCTCTGAACCTTGCCCAGGTCATTCTGGGTAGGAAGTTCGGTCGTAACTCGAGCTGTTGCGCCCTGCCCGCCTTCCGGTCGGCAGGGCCGCGTCTCTTCCTGGTCACACCCAGGAGGAATTTCAGTGAGCACCAAGAAGATGGCCGCCGCGGCGATCGTCGCCGCGCTCGGCGTCACCACGCTCGCCGCGTGCGGTTCCGAGGACGTCCGGGACGCGGCGGGCACGTCCGGCGCGCCCACGCCGAAGACCGTGACCCTCGTGAGCCACGACTCCTTCAACGCCTCCAAGGAGGTGCTGGCGGAGTTCACCAAGCAGACCGGCTTCACGGTCAAGGTCCTCAAGAGCGGCGACGCCGGCGAGGCCGTCAACAAGGAGATCCTGACCAAGGGCTCCCCGCAGGGTGACGTCTTCTTCGGCGTCGACAACACCCTGCTGTCCCGTGCGCTCGACAACGGGATCTTCGTCCCGTACGAGGCGAAGGGCCTGGACCGGATCCCCGCCGAGGTCGAGACCGACAAGGAGCACCGGGTCACCCCGATCGACTCCGGTGACATCTGCGTCAACTACGACAAGAAGTACTTCGCGGACAAGAAGCTCGCGCCGCCGCAGAGCTTCGACGATCTCGCGAAGCCCGCGTACAAGGACCTGCTGGTCGTGGAGAACCCCGAGCGTTCCTCCCCGGGCCTCGGCTTCCTGCTCGGCACCGCCGCCCGGTACGGCGACGACGGGTGGCAGGACTACTGGACGAAGCTCAAGGCCAACGGCGTGAAGACCGTCGACAGCTGGGAGCTCGCCTACAACCAGGAGTTCTCCGGTTCCGCGGGCGGCAAGAAGGCCAAGGGCGACCGGCCGCTGGTCGTCTCGTACGCCTCCAGCCCGCCGGTCGAGGTCCTCTACTCCGAGCCGCAGCCCAAGGAAGCCCCCACCGGGGTCTCCACCGGCACCTGCTTCCGGCAGACCGAGTTCGCGGGACTGCTGAACGGGGCGAAGAACCCCGAGGGCGGCAAGGCGCTGATCGACTTCCTGATCTCCAAGAAGTTCCAGGACGACATGCCGCTGCAGATGTTCGTCAATCCGGTGGCCAAGGACGCCACCCTGCCGGAGCTCTTCACGAAGCACGGTGTGGTGATCGACAAGCCGCAGACGATGGCACCCGAGAAGATCGCCAAGAACCGTGACCAGTGGATCCAGCAGTGGTCGTCGCTCGTTCTGAAGTAGTTCCCGACCGCAGGGGAAGCGCGGCGCGGCTCGGCCTGATGGTCGTGCCCGTCGCCTTCTTCGCGCTCTTCTTCGCCTGGCCCGTGGTCTCGATCGTCGAGCGCGGGCTGCGGGTCGACGGGGCGTGGCAGTTCGGCCGGTTCGGCGAGACGCTGAGCCGGCCGGAGATCCTCGACGTCCTCTGGTTCACGCTCTGGCAGGCACTCGCCTCGACCGCGCTGACCCTGCTGATCGCGCTGCCCGGCGCGTATGTCTTCGCGCGCTTCGACTTTCCCGGGAAGGGACTGCTGCGCGCCGTCGTCACCGTGCCCTTCGTGATGCCGACCGTCATGGTCGGTACGGCCTTCCTGGCGCTCGTCGGGCGCGGCGGGCTCCTCGACGAGCTGTGGGGGATGCGGCTCGACACCACCGTCTGGGCGATCCTGATCGCCCATGTGTTCTTCAACTACGCCGTCGTCGTCCGGACCGTCGGCGGTCTCTGGGCGCAACTCGACCCGCGCCAGGAGGAGGCCGCCCGGGTCCTCGGCGCGTCCCGCTGGACCGCGTGGCGGACGGTGACCCTGCCCGCGCTCGCCCCTTCCGTCGCCGCGGCCGCGCTGATGGTCTTCCTCTTCACGGCGAGCTCCTTCGCCGTCGTCCAGATCCTCGGCGGATCCACGTACTCCACCCTGGAGACGGAGATCTACCGGCAGACCGTCGTCCGCTTCGATCTGACCACGGCGGCCGTCCTCACGATCGTGCAGTTCGTCGCCGTCGGAGTGGTCCTCGCCGTGCACGCCCGGACCGTCCGCCGGCGGGAGACCGCGCTGAAGCTGGTCGCGCCCGAACAGACGGCGCGCCGGCCCCGGGGCGCCGGGCAGTGGGTGCTGTTCGCGGCCGTCCTGCTGTCCGTCGCGCTGCTGATCGTGCTGCCGCTCGGCGTCCTCGTCGAACGGTCCTTCGCCACCTCCGAGGGATACGGGCTCGACTACTACCGGGCCCTGCAGACCCCGGACCCCTCCGGAACCTTCCTCGTGCCCTTGCTGGACACGATCGGGAACTCGCTCCGGTACGCCGTCGTCGCCACCCTGATCGCCCTCGTCATCGGCGGGCTCGCGGCGGCTGCCCTCACCCGGCGCGCAGGCCGGCTCGTGCGCGGCTTCGACGCGCTGCTGATGCTGCCGCTCGGGGTCTCCGCCGTCACCGTCGGCTTCGGCTTCCTGATCACCCTGGACGAGCCGCCGTTCGACCTGCGGGCGAGCTGGATCCTCGTACCGCTCGCGCAGGCCCTGGTCGGTGTCCCCTTCGTCGTACGGACGATGCTGCCCGTGCTCCGTGCGGTCGACGAGCGGCTGCGGGAGGCGGCGGCCGTGCTCGGGGCCTCGCCGCTGCGCGCCTGGCGCGAGGTAGACCTGCCGCTGGTACGGCGCGCGCTGCTGATCGCGGCCGGATTCGCCTTCGCGGTGTCCCTCGGAGAGTTCGGCGCGACGGTCTTCATCGCCCGGCCCGACAGCCCCACGCTGCCGGTCGCCGTCGCCCGGCTGCTCGGCAGGCCCGGAGAGCTCAACTACGGCCAGGCCATGGCCCTTTCGACGATTCTGATGGTGGTGTGCGCGGTGGCCCTGCTGCTGCTCGAACGGCTCCGCACCGACCGGACCTCCGGGGAGTTCTGATGCTGACGCTCAAGGACGCGACCGTACGGTTCGGGCAGCGGGCCGTGCTCGACTCGGTGGACCTGACGGTGGCCGAGCACGAGATCGTGTGCGTGCTCGGGCCGAGCGGCAGCGGAAAGTCCACGCTGCTGCGGGCCGTCGCCGGACTCCAGGCCCTGGACGAGGGCCAGGTGCTGCTGGGCGGCAGCGACCAGGCCGGGGTGCCGGCCCACCGGCGCGGCGTCGGGCTCATGTTCCAGGACCACCAGCTCTTCCCACAGCGGGACGTCGGCGGCAACGTCGCCTTCGGGCTGCGGATGCGCGGGGTCGGGAAAGCCGAACAGGACCGGCGGGTCGGGGAGTTGCTGGAACTCGTCGGCCTGCCCGGAGCGGGCCGGCGGGCCGTCGCCTCGCTCTCGGGCGGCGAGCAGCAGCGCGTGGCGCTCGCCCGCGCACTCGCCCCACGGCCCCGGCTCCTCATGCTGGACGAGCCGCTCGGCCAGCTGGACCGAGGGCTGCGGGAACGGCTCGTGGTCGAACTGCGCGGTCTCTTCGGCCGGTTGGGTACGACGGTGCTCGCCGTCACCCACGACCAGGGGGAGGCGTTCGCGCTCGCCGACCGGGTCGTGGTGATGCGGGACGGCAGGATCGCCCAGTCCGGGACTCCGCTGGAAGTCTGGCAGCGGCCTGCCTCCGAGTTCGTGGCGCGCTTCCTCGGATTCGACAACGTGGTGGAGGGGACGGTCGGCGGGGACGCGGCCGACACGGTGTGGGGGAAGGTCCCCGTGCCCGACGGAGCGCCCCAGGGCCGGGGCAAGCTCCTCGTGCGCCCGGGCGGCGTCCGGCTCGGCGCCCCGGAGGATGGCCTGACCTGCACGGTCGAGGCCCGCACCTTCCGCGGCACCCACGTCGCCGTCCTGCTGCGCCCGGCCGAGGGTCCCGCACTGGAGGCGGAGTGTCCCCTCCGGGACGCACCGGAGGAGGGCGCGCGGGTGGGCGTGACGTTCGCGGCCGAGGAGGTCGTGATCCTGGCGGGGGACTGAGCGCCGGGCCTCGGCCTGCCGGATCGGCGGCTCCTCGGCCCGGCGGCAGCGGACCCGGCGCCTCCTCGGCACGTCGGCAGTGGACGTGCACCCGGCGGCTCCTCGGTCCGTCGGCAGCGGACCCGGCGGTCCTCGGCCCGGCGGCAGTGGACGTGCACCCGGCGCCTCCTCGGCCGGGCGGCAGCGGACCCGGCGGCCCTCGGCCCCGTCGGTCAGTAGACGTGGACCGGCGCCTCCTCGGCCCGGCGGCGCGGACCCGGCGGTCCTCGGCCCGGCGGTCAGTAGACGTGGACCGGCGGATTCTCGGCCCCGTCGGTCCGTCACGCAGACCCCGCGGTGGTCGTTCGGTCAGCAGCGGACGCAGACCCGGCGGGTGGCCCGCTGGTAGGAGCGGGTCGCCCGGCCGAGCGCGAGCCCGTAGACGCAGAAGCCCCCGTAGACGACGACGAGCACCCAGGGCGCGTGGTCGTCCACGGCGACATCGATCGCGCCCGCCCAGATCAGGGGGCCCATCACCGCCAGGAAGGCGCCGAACGGGGTGAGCGCGCCCGCGCCCGCCCATCCCAGGGCCAGCAGCGGCACACGCGGGAGCCGTCGGCCCCAGGGGCGGGTGAGGGCGAGCGCCAGGGCCATGCCGATCAGGGCGAGGACGACGGTGATGTCGACGCCGTGGTCGTACAGCCAGAGTCCCGCGTCGCTGGTGTACCTGGGGTCGGCGCCGGGCCGCCCCTCACCGGAGAAGCCGGGCGTCACGCCCAGCGCCCAGGCCGTCTTCAGCGCCGCGTACGGGACGAGGGCCGCGACCGCGACGAGACCTGCCCGGGTGTCCGGCGGCAGGCCGGACGGGGTGCCCGCCCGCCCGCCGCAGTGCGGGCAGGTGCCGAGGGTCCGGCGGCGGTACGCGAGGGCCGCACACCCCCACAGGACCGCGCCGAGCACCGCGAAGCCCTGGTTCACCCAGGCCGCCCAGTCGATGGCCGGCTGGTTGCGGGACAGGAAGAACAGCAGATGCGTCGGGGTGAGAAGGAAGGCGAAGCCAGAGGTCAGACAGAGGGCGACGACCGGCCAGGCGGCGCGGTGCAGCCAACGGCTGCCGGGATGGCGCACCATCACGTACGCGAGGACGGCCGCGGCCCCGTACAGCCCCGCCGCCGTCACCTCCGCGGCCGGGCCCGTCGCCTTGCAGAGGAGTGCGTAGCCGAACGCGGGGCCGGTGAGCGCGGCGACGGTCGCGCCCGTGGCGTACAGCGCGGACCAGACGAGTGCCGCGCGGCCCGCCCAGGACGGCCAGGTGGAGAGGAGTGTCTTCGGCGTCATGGAACGAGCGTCCCGGCGCCGGTCGTTCCGGTCGTCACTCCGTGGGCGGGACCGGGTCCGCCGTGCGGTGGAGGGCGGGTGCGACGACGTGGGGAGCTACGGAACGCGTACGGGATCGCGACGGGCCTCGGGCACGGACCCGTTCTCGTCCGGCACTCCCGCGTCCTCCGCCCCGTGGCTTTCCGGGGCGCCGAACCAGGCCACCGCCACCGCGCCCGCGACCGCGAGGGCGAAGCCGAGGACGGCGAGCCAGGCGAAGCCCGGGCGGGAGGCGTCGCCCAGCCACCAGACACCGATCATGCCGGGGAGCACCGTCTCGCCGACCACCAGCGCCGCCGTCGCCCCGTTCACCGAGCCGATCTGGAGCGCGACGGTGTGCAGATACATGCCGCCGATGCCGGCGACGAGGATCGCATACAGCGCAGGGTCGGTGAGCAGCGCGCCGAGGTCGAAGGGGTCGATGCCGTTCAGGATCCGGACCCCGACGCCCAGCGCGCCGAAGCCGAGCCCGGAGAGCAGACCGGCCAGGATCGCCGCTCGCGCGCCCAGGAGCCGTACGAGAACCGTCCCGCCCACCATCAGGAGCACGGAGATCGCGAGCAGCCACCAGTGCGTGGCGACCGGGGTGTGCCCGCTGCCCTCCGGGCCCGCCGCGCTCGCCAGAAGCACCAGGGCCGAGCAGACGACGCCGATGGACGTCCACTCCGCGCGGGTGAGCCGGATCCCGAGCAGCCGGACGCTCAGGACCGCCGTGACGACCAGGTTCGCGCTGATCACGGTCTGGGACAGGAACAGCGGCAGCAGCCGGGCCGCGAGCGCGCCGAGACCGAAGCCGATGAAGTCCAGGATCGTGCCGACGACGAACTCCCACGTCGTCGCCGCCTTCGCGGTGGAGGACAGGCTCGGCCCGCCGCGCTCCGTGAGCCGGCCCGCCGCGGCGGCCTCACGCCGGGCGGACTTGCGCGACCCGACGGCCTGCAGGACGGAGCCCGTGCCGTAACAGATCGAGGCGGCGATGGCGGTCAGCAGTCCTATGAGCACCGGGTGGCTCCGTTCCGGAAGGATGGCGGTACGGACTGCCAGACGACGGATCGGGCGTCGAAGTTGCCTCGCGCGGCCACCGAACGTGATCCTCCGGCCCGCGGTGCGGCAACGTCCCGGCCACCATCAGCGGCGAGAGGCCCCCGGTCAGAGACGTCGGAGGGCCTCGGGAGCCTCGTCGATCGAGTCCACCAGGGCGATCCTGGCCGCCATCGGACGGTTCGCGGCCAGCGCCTGGAGCAGGGGCCAGGTGGGCAGCCGTTCCGTCCAGTGGGCGCGGTTCACCAGGACCATCGGGGTCGGCTCTCCCCGCGACTCGTAGTAGTTCGGCGTCGTGTTGTCGAAGATCTCCTGGACCGTGCCGGCCGCGCCGGGCAGGAAGACCACCCCGGCGGTGCAGCGCGCGAGCAGGCCGTCCTCGCGGGTGGCGTTGGCGAAGTACTTCGCGATGTGGCCGGCGAACGGGTTCGGCGGTTCGTGACCGTAGAACCAGGTGGGGATGCCGACCGAGTCGCCGCCCTTCGGCCACCGCGCGCGCACCTCGAAGGCGGCGCGGGCCCACTCGGTGACGGACGGGGTGAACGAGGGTGCCTTGGCGAGGAGTTCGAGCGCCTCGTCGAGGACGGCGTCGGCGAGCGGCGCCGTGTACGCGCCCAGGTTCGCCGCCTCCATCGCGCCGGGGCCGCCTCCCGTCGCCACGGTGAGACCCGTACGGGCCAGGGACCGCCCGAGCCTTGCCGCACCGGCGTACGCGTCGGTGCCACGGCCCATCGCGTGCCCGCCCATCACACCGACGACCCCGGTGCCGGCGAGGAGTTCGTCGAGGGCGTCGGAGATCGCGTCGTCGTGGATGGAGCGGAGCATCGACGCGAAGATGTCGCCGTCGGCCTTCGTCCGCTGGAACCAGTCGTACGCGCGGGCGTCGGGGGTCGCCTCGTACCCCTCGTCCCTGACGCCTTCGAACAGTTCGTCGGGGGAGTAGAGGCGGGCGCGGTACGGGTCGAACGGCAGATCCGGCACGGGCGGGAAGACCAGGGCGCCGTCGGCACGGACCTTGGCGGCGGCCTCCGGCTGCATGGCGCAGCCGAGGAAGACGGCGCCGGTGGTGGAGGCGGAGAGCAGCGCGAAGGTGCGGTCGGTGAGGTCGACGGACTGGATCCGGTAGCCGAGGAGGGACCCGTGGGTGACGGCCGCGTCGAACTCGGCGGGGGTGTGGATTTCGCGCGCGTGCGGGCGGGTCATGGTGCCCACGATAGGCCCTCGTGGGGCGGGTGCCGTGTCAGGGCATCCGCCCTGTTGACGGGGCTTGAAGGTGACGGGGCGAAAGGCGACGGGCCTGAAGGTGACGGGGCGAAAGGCGACGGGGCCCGAAGGCGAGGGGCGAAAGGCGACGGGGCTGAGGGTGCGCGACGCCCGTGCGTGCCGGGCCCGAGGGGCGGACGCGCCCGCCGGGGCGCTGTCCGTGTGCCCGACCTCCCCCAGACGTCGTCCGGGGGACCCCCGACGTCGGCCGCGGGTGGGCGTCAGGCCCCCAGGGGGACCGCCGCAAGTGTCCCCACCAGCCACGTGAGCGGCAGGAACACCGCCAGCAGGACACCCGCCCGCATCAGGGCCGCGTTGCGGAGGGCCGTGGGTGGGGCGCCCAGGCGGACCAGGGCTTCCGTGGTGTGGGCGCGGCACTGTTTGGACTCCAGGGCCGCCGTCAGCAGCGTCGCCGTCGTGCAGGCCATCACGAGCGCCGCTCCCAGACCTGTCAGCGGGCCGAAGCCGCCGGCCCGGGAGCTGTACAGGCTCGCCCCGGCGAGGGCGCCCGAGGCCACCGCGCACACCACGCCGAGCGGGCGGCCGATGCGCCGGGACTCGTCCATCAGGACGCGGCCGGCGAGGAGACGGATCGCGCCCGGGCGGACCGCCTGCAGGACGCGGCCGCACCAGTGGGTGATGCCGGGGCCCGCCATCGCGAGGCCGAGCGCCGTGAGGATCCAGCCGGCGAGCACGCCGCCGGGGCTGCCGTCGAAGCGGCCCGGCAGGGGGAACACGGCGTCCCCGCCGCCCTCACCCGCGTACGTCTCGACCGCGAGGCCCATCGCGAGGAGCGCCACGCCCCAGGGGAGCCCGGAGGGGGCGACCTTCTCGATGCCCTCGGGGGCCGGGGGAGTCCCGCGGGGGCGCAGCGCGAGCGCCGCGGCCGTGGAGGCGACCACCGGCAGGATCGCGAGCAGGGTGAGCGCCCCCGCGAGCGGGATCGGCTGGTGCGCGGCCAGGAGTTCGGCGGCGGCGCCGTCGAACGGCAGCCCGGTGATGTCGCCGCGCAGGTGCAGGTAGAACAGCAGCGCGACCATCGAGCCGAGCGTGCAGGAGACCGCCGTCGAGGCGGCGGCGATCGCCGTGAGCCGGGCCGGGCCCAGGCCGATCGCCGAGAGCCCGGGCCTCGGCCGCGTGCTGGGGTCCGTACGGGCCACGGCGACCGCGAAGTGTGTGGTCGCCGCCAGCGGGACCAGGCACCACAGCAGGCGCAGGGTCGCCGCCGCCGACCGGTCCGGGTGGCCCACGGCGTACCCCAGCGTGCACAGCAGCAGAAAGCCGACCCCCGCGGCCGCCGCGGCGACCAGGAGGCGCCGCAGCAGGACGAGGGGGTGGGTCCCGCGGACTAGACGGAGAGCGAGCACGCGGCGACGCCCTCCGCCCCGGTGGTGCCGACGCGGCGCCCGTCGAGCAGGGCCACCGAGCGATCGGCGAGGGTGGCGACCTCGCTGTCGTGGGTGGCGAGCAGCACGGTGATGCCGTGCGAGCGGGCCGCGGCGGTGAGCGTTCGCAGCACCTGGGACCCGTCGGCGCGGTGCAGGGAGGCGGTCGGCTCGTCGGCGAAGAGGACCGACGGGGTGGTGACCAGGGCCCGGGCGATGGCGATCCGCTGGCGCTGCGACTGGGTCAGGGCGTGCGGGCGCTTACGGCCGTGCATCCCGATGTCGAGCCGCTCCAGCCACTCCAGGGCGGAGGTCTTGGCCGCCTTGTGGGAGACGCCGCGCAGCAGGAGCGGCAGGGCCGCGTTCTCCCAGGCGGTCAGTTCGGGGACGAGCCCGGGTTCGGGGTCGATCCAGCCGAAGCGGTCCCGGCGCAGCCGTTCGCGCTGGGCCTGGCTCATGGTGTGGACGGGGCTGCTGTTGAACCAGACCTCGCCCTGCTGGGCGACGGTCTGTCCCGAAAGACAGCGCATCAGTGTGGTCTTCCCGCTGCCGCGCGGGCCGATCAGGGCGAGGATCTCGCCCTCGCGCACGCCCAGGGAGACGCCGGTGAGAACGTCCGAGCCCTCCAGGGTGCAGTGCAGGGAACGCGCCCAGAGCACGTCATTGTCCGGTGGGGCCATCGCGTACACCTCGATGTCGGATCCGATTCTTGCGTTCCCCCGTCCGGGGGAACGAAGGGACGGGCCTGTCGGTCACTGGGCACCGTAAGTATTCGGATCCGTTTGTACGGACAGCACGCGGCCCGGGCCGCCGCCATCCACTCGGATGGCGGCATACCCGGGCCGGGGTCACGCCGTGAGGGCGGCGTGAGGTCCTGTGCCTCGAAGGGCGGGGACGGTCAGAGCTTGGTCCACGCCTCGGTGAGCACCGAGCGCAGGATGCCTTCGATCTCGTCGAAGGTGCCCTGGTCGGCGATGAGCGGCGGGGCCAGCTGGATGACCGGGTCGCCACGGTCGTCGGCACGGCAGTACAGACCGTTCTCGAACAGCGCCTTGGAGAGGAAGCCGTAGAGGACGCGCTCGGTCTCCTCGTCCGTGAAGGACTCCTTGGTGACCTTGTCCTTCACGAGCTCGATGCCGTAGAAGAAGCCGTTGCCGCGGACGTCGCCGACGATCGGCAGGTCGTGCAGCTTCTTCAGGGTCTCGAAGAAGTTGCCCTCCTGGTCCAGCACGTGCTGGTTCAGGCCTTCCTTGTCGAAGATGTCGAGGTTGGCGATCGCGACCGCCGACGACACCGGGTGGCCACCGAAGGTGTAGCCGTGCAGGAAGGTGTTGTCGCCCTTGTAGAACGGCTCCGCGATGCGGTCCGAGACGATGCAGGCGCCGATCGGGGAGTAGCCCGAGGTCATGCCCTTGGCGCAGGTGATCATGTCCGGCACGTAGCCGAACTTGTCACAGGCGAACATCGTGCCCAGGCGGCCGAAGGCGCAGATCGTCTCGTCCGAGACGAGGAGCACGTCGTACTGGTCGCAGATCTCGCGGACCCGCTGGAAGTACCCGGGCGGCGGCGGGAAGCAGCCGCCGGCGTTCTGCACCGGCTCGAGGAAGACGGCCGCGACGGTCTCGGGGCCCTCGAAGAGGATCTGCTGCTCGATCTGGTCGGCGGCCCAGCGGCCGAAGGCCTCGGGGTCGTCGCCGTGGATCGGGGCACGGTAGATGTTGGTGTTCGGCACCTTGTGCGCGCCGGGGACCAGCGGCTCGAAGGGGGCCTTCAGGGCCGGCAGGCCGGTGATCGACAGGGCGCCCTGCGGGGTGCCGTGGTAGGCGACCGCACGCGAGATGACCTTGTACTTGGTGTGCTTGCCCTGCAGCTTGAAGTACTGCTTGGCGAGCTTCCAGGCGGTCTCGACGGCCTCGCCGCCACCGGTGGTGAAGAAGACCTTGTTCAGGTCGCCCGGGGCGTAGTCGGCCAGACGCTCGGCGAGCTCGACGGCCTTGGGGTGCGCGTACGACCACACCGGGAAGAACGCGAGCTCCTGGGCCTGCTTGTACGCGACCTCGGCCAGCTCCTTGCGGCCATGACCGGCGTTGACCACGAAGAGACCCGCGAGACCGTCGAGGTAGCGCTTGCCCTTGTCGTCGAAGATGTAGGTGCCCTCACCACGCACGATGGTGGGGACGGGGTTGTTCTCGTACGACGACATGCGGGTGAAGTGCATCCACAGGTGGTCGTACGCGGTCTTGGACAGGTCCTGGGTCACGGTTATCGAGTTCCCCACATATAGGTCTGCTTCTTGAGCTTGAGGTAGACGAAGCTCTCCGTGGAGCGCACGCCGGGGAGGGTGCGGATGCGCTTGTTGATCACATCCAGCAGATGGTCGTCGTCCTCGCAGACGACCTCCACCATCAGGTCGAACGAGCCCGCGGTCATCACCACGTACTCACATTCCGACATGGCCGTCAGTGCTTCCGCGACCGGATCGAGGTCACCCTCGACGTTGATGCCGACCATCGCCTGCCGCCGGAGGCCCACGGTGAGCGGGTCGGTGACGGCGACGATCTGCATGACGCCCTGGTCGAGCAGCTTCTGAACACGCTGTCGCACCGCCGCCTCGGAGAGGCCGACGGCCTTGCCTATCGCCGCGTACGGACGGCGACCGTCCTCCTGGAGCTGCTCGATGATCGCCAGGGAGACGGCATCGATCGTCGGGGACGAACCGGAACCGGTTCTGGAGTTCGTGCTTTGACTGGCCACGGCTTCACTCTGCACCGAGACTCGTCGGTCTGGCAAGCCCAGATCGATGTAATTCGTTGTTTGAGGCTTCAGATCTCACCGAATCCGAAGTTGGCGGATGTCGGGCCTGTCGAAAGCGTCAGGGAAGCGATTAGGCTGAGGTGTCTCAGCAAACGGGACGCCGCACGACGAAGTGCGACCATGAACGTGACAGGAGGGGTGGCAAAGTGACCACCGAGCTGCGCCGGCTGCGTAACTACATCAACGGGGAGTTCCGGGACGCCGTCGACGGACGGACCATCGATGTGGTCAACCCGGCCACGGGCGAGGTCTTCGCCACGTCTCCGCTCTCCGGACAGGCGGACGTCGACGCCGCCATGGACGCGGCCGCGGCCGCGTTCCCGGCCTGGCGGGACACCACGCCGGCCGAGCGCCAGAAGGTCCTGCTGAAGATCGCGGACGCCTTCGAGGAGCGCGCCGAGGACCTGATCGCCGCCGAGGTCGAGAACACCGGCAAGCCCGTCGCTCTCACGGCGAGCGAAGAGATTCCCCCCATGGTGGACCAGATCCGCTTCTTCGCGGGTGCCGCCCGGATGCTCGAGGGCCGTTCGGCCGGCGAGTACATGGAGGGCATGACCTCCATCGTCCGTCGCGAGCCCGTGGGTGTCTGCGCCCAGGTCGCGCCGTGGAACTACCCGATGATGATGGCCGTGTGGAAGTTCGCCCCGGCGCTCGCCGCGGGCAACACGGTCGTCCTCAAGCCGTCCGACACGACCCCCGCGTCGACCGTCCTGATCGCCGAGATCATCGGGCAGATCGTGCCCAAGGGCGTCTTCAACGTGATCTGCGGCGACCGTGAGACCGGCAAGGCCATGGTCGAGCACCCGACCCCGGCGATGGCCTCCATCACCGGTTCGGTGCGCGCCGGTATGCAGGTCGCCGAGTCGGCGTCCAAGGACGTCAAGCGCGTCCACCTGGAGCTGGGCGGCAAGGCCCCGGTCGTGGTCTTCGAGGACACCGACATCGCCAAGGCCGTCGAGGACATCTCGGTGGCGGGCTTCTTCAACGCGGGCCAGGACTGTACGGCCGCGACCCGTGTCCTGGTGCACGAGTCCATCCACGACGAGTTCGTGGCGCAGCTGGCCAAGGCGGCCACGGACACCAAGACCGGTCAGCCGGACGACGAGGACGTGCTCTACGGCCCGCTGAACAACGCCAACCAGCTGAAGCAGGTCTCCGGCTTCATCGACCGCCTCCCGGCCCATGCCAAGGTCGAGGCGGGTGGCCACCAGGTCGGCGAGAAGGGCTACTTCTACGCCCCGACCGTCGTCTCCGGCCTCAAGCAGGACGACGAGATCGTCCAGAACGAGGTCTTCGGCCCGGTCATCACGGTGCAGTCCTTCCGTGACGAGGACCAGGCCCTGGAGTACGCCAACGGCGTCGAGTTCGCCCTCGCCTCCTCGGTCTGGACGAAGGACCACGCCCGCGCGATGCGGATGTCGCGTGCGCTGGACTTCGGCTGCGTGTGGATCAACACCCACATCCCGCTGGTGGCGGAGATGCCGCACGGCGGCTACAAGAAGTCCGGCTACGGCAAGGACCTCTCGGCGTACGGCTTCGAGGACTACACGCGCATCAAGCACGTGATGACGTCCCTCGGCTAGATCGCCGGCTTCTCCGGCCGCGGCCCCGGCACCCTTGATCGACAGGGTGTCGGGGCCGCGGCCGTTCGGTCGACGGACCGTCCATTGTTCCTTCGCGGCGGGCCCGGGATGCTGCACGGGTGAGAGCGACAGCCAGGAACACAATGTCCCGCCGGTCCCTGCTCCGCGGGATCGGCGGTGTGGGGGCCGCGACCGTGCTCGGCGGCTGCGGGGTGCCCGCCGCCTATGTCGAGCCGGGGGAGCGGGCCGGGCGGGACCTGTCCGCGCGGGACCGGACGCTCGACTTCGCGAACTGGCCCCTCTACATCGACACCGATGACGACGACACCTCGAAGCGGCCCACGCTGGACGCCTTCGGCGCACGCACCGGGATCTCCGTCCGCTACACCGAGGAGATCAACGACAACGACGAGTTCTTCGGCAAGATCAGCCCGGCGCTGATGAACCACCAGGAGACCGGCCGCGACCTCATCGTCGTCAGCGACTGGATGGCCGCCCGGTTCGTACGGCTCGGCTGGGTGCAGGAGATGGACCGGGCGAAGCAGCCGAACATCACCCGGTACCTGGACCCGCAGCTGCGCTCGCCCTCCTTCGACGAGGGCCGGCTGCACTCCGTCCCCTGGCAGTCCGGGATCACCGGCATCGCGTACAACCGCAAGAAGCTGGGCCGGGAGATCCGTTCGGTCAAGGAGCTGTGGGACGACGAACTGCGCGGGAAGATCACCCTGTTGTCCGGGCTCGACGAGTCCTTCGCGCTGCTCATGCAGGGCAACGGCGTCGACGTGACCCGGTGGACCGCCGACGACTTCCACACGGTGTGCGAGAAGATCGAGGGGCTCGTACGGAACCGGCACATCCGGCGCTTCACCGGCAACGACTACATCAAGGACCTGTCGACCGGCGACGTGCTGGCCTGCCAGGCGTACTCGGGCGACGTCATCCAGCTCCAGGCCGACAACCCGGACATCGAGTTCGTCGTCCCGGAGGAGGGCGCCGAGCTGTGGGCCGAGTCGCTGATGATCCCCAACCTGGCGCGGCACAAGACCAACGCCGAGAAGCTGATCGACTACTACTACGAGCCCGAGGTCGCCGCCGAGCTCGCCGCCTGGGTCAATTACGTCTGCCCGGTCCCCGCCGCCCGTGACGTCCTGGCCGGCTCCGACGACGAGGAGCTGGCGGCCCTCGCCGAGGACCCGCTGATCTTCCCCGACGACGAGATGCGGGGGCGGCTGTCGATCGCCCGGGACATCACCTCGGAGGAGCGGACGGAGTTCGCGAAGAGGTGGAACTCGATCGTCGGCCTGTGAGTTCACCGGACGTGAATGCGAACGTGGACTCGAACGTGAACTCTGCTGTGACGTACGGTCTGTTGGCCGCCTGGGCCCTGCACGACGCCGAGGAGATCCTCTTCGGGCCCCGCTGGCTCCGGGAGCATCTGCCGGAGCTGCGCGAGCGTTTCCCGCAGGCTCCCGAGGCGGTGTGGAAGGTCGTGGAGAGCGTCGACGAACGGGAGTTCGCCGTCGCCGTGACGGCGGTGGGGGCCGTCGTGGCCGCCGCTGCCGTCGCCGGACAGCACTCCGGCGGCCGGTCGGCCTTCTATCAGGCCGCACTGAACGGCTTCGGCCTGCACGGCCTGGTCCATCTGGCGCAGGCCGCCGCCGTCCGTGGATACACACCCGGCTCGGCGACCTCGCCGCTGATCGTCGTGCCCTTCACGCTCTGGGCGCGCGGGCGGCTGCGGCGGGCCGGCGTGCTGCGGCCGACGAGGGCGCGGGACATGGTGACGGGGCTCGCGGTGGCCGGCGGAGTGACCGTCGCCGCGCACGCCCTCGCTCGGAAGGTGACCGGTCACCCCAGTTTTTGAACGCGTTCATGGTGGGCGTAGGGTGCTGTCATGAACGAGACGAAGGGGCCCCGTGCCCTTCTCAGGCGTATCCGTGTGTGGCTGGTCGTCTTCATCGTCTGTCTGGTGCTGAGCGGGGCCACCGCCTTCCCTCTCGTCACCGAAATCCGTCTTCTCGAAGACGCGTTGACGTCCTGGGCGGCCCCCGTGGCCGAGCTCTTCCCCGGACTCCTGGAGTGGATCGAGCGGGTACGGGCAGGTGTCGACACGGCCGACGCGCAGTACCCCTTCCTGCTCTACGGCACCGACTGGCTGGCCTTCGCCCACCTCGTCATCGCCGTCGCGTTCTACGGCCCCTACCGCGACCCGGTCCGGAACATCTGGGTGATCGAGTTCGGGATGATCGCCTACGCCGGGATCATCCCGCTCGCACTGATCTGCGGCCCGATCCGGGACATCCCCTTCTGGTGGTCCGTCATCGACATGTCGTTCGGCGTCTTCGGAGTGATCCCGCTGCTCGTCGTACGCCGGATGATCAAGAGGCTCGAAGCGGTGCAGGCCGTGGCCGAAGCGCCTCAGTCCGTCGGCGCCCCGTAGGTCGCCACCATGATGTTCAGCGCGACCTTGTTCGCGTCCTGGCCCTTCGCGTCCGTGGAGTTGACGCTGTAGACCAGGGTGCGCGCGCCGCCGCGGGTCGAGGCGATGGCCGCGTTGTAGCCCCAGCGGCCGCCCGACTTGCCCCACACCTCCCGCCCGCCGAGCTCCTTCATCGCCAGCCCGGCCGCGTACGCGGCCGGGTCGCCCCTCGTGAAGTCCGTGACCTTCGGCAGGGTGAACATCTCCTCCAGGAGCGGGCCGCGCACCACCCGGCCGTCGAAGAGGGCCGTCGTGAACCGCTCCAGATCGGCCGTCGTCGAGATGATGTCGCCGGCCGCCCAGCCGTCCGTCGTCCCCCACACCGACACATCGCGCAGCCCGGTCGTGCCGTCGTCCAGCTTCATCGTCTGGTAGCCGTGGTTGTGCGGACCCTTGATGCGG
Source organism: Streptomyces sp. NPDC039609 (assembly GCF_055596705.1). Classification (NCBI taxonomy): domain Bacteria; kingdom Bacillati; phylum Actinomycetota; class Actinomycetes; order Kitasatosporales; family Streptomycetaceae; genus Streptomyces; species Streptomyces sp. NPDC039609. Next base: position 87,491 of record NZ_JBVIUJ010000009.1, on the reverse strand, counting down.
GGGTCGGCCCCGGGAAAGTACGTGTCGCGCAGCCCCAGCGGCCGCAGGACGCGCGCCGCGACCTGGTCCTCGTACGTGTCACCGGTGACCCGCTCGATCAGCAGACCCGCGATGGTGTAGCCGATGTTGAGGTAGTGCTGGCGGGTGCCGGGGGCGAACTCGCGCTTCTTCGCCGTCGCCGAGCGGACCATCTCCCGCGGGTCGTGGATCTCGAAGCGGTTCGCGTACCACTCCTCGACCGTCGTGCCGGCGAAGTCCGGCGCCGGGATGCCGTGCGTGTGGTTGATCAGCTGGCGGACCGTCACCTTCCCGTACCGGCCCGGAATCAGTTCCGGCAGGTAGGAGCGGGCCGGGCGGTCCAGGTCCAGCCGCCCCTCGGCGGCCAGTTGGAGGACGACAGCGGCGGTGAACACCTTGGTCACCGAACCGGCCCGGAAGCGGGCGTTCGCGTCGGCCGGGCGCATCGTCGCCAGATCGTGCACGCCCGAGGCGCCGCGCCAGACACCCTCGGTGCCCCCGACGCGTACCAGCGCGGCCGTGGCATGGGCCTTCGGCAGCCCGGCGATCGCCGCTTCGAGCGCCGCATTCGAGGTCGGCGCCGGTACGGACGCGGGGGTGGACGGGCGCGCGACGGCGGCCGGCAGCACCGCGGGGCCCGCCGCGACCCCCAGGACGAGGGCGGCGGCCAGCAGCGTGCGCGTGGTGCTCTTCATGGTCAACTCCGTGGATGTGAGCCGGTGTTCTCGATGACTCCCATCCTGCTGACCTGCGGCGATCGCCGGATCGCCGGAGCGGGGGATCTTCGCCCGCCCCGCTCATCCCCCGGCCGGGGGAGAACCGGCGGTGATCAGCCCGCTCTCGTACGCGCAGATCACCGCCTGGATCCGGTCCCGAAGGCCCAGCTTGGCGAGCACGTTCCCCACATGCGTCTTCACCGTGTGGTCGCTCACCACCAGCTCCGCCGCGATCTCCGCGTTGGAGAGGCCCCGCGCGAGCAGCAGCAGCGTCTCCCGCTCGCGGGCCGTCAGCGCGTCGAGGCGCGGATCGGGCCGGGGCGCGCGCCGGGCCGGGCGGGTGTACTCCGCCACCAGCCGCCGCGCCACGGACGGGGCCAGCAGCGAGTCGCCCCGCGCCACCACCCGTACCGCGTGCACCAGGTCGTCCCGGCGCACGTCCTTCAGCAGGAATCCGCTCGCGCCCGCGTGCAGCGCCTCGTACACGTACTCGTCGGAGTCGAAGGTCGTCAGCATCACCGTCCGGCACGCCGACTCGGCGCTGATCGTCCGGCAGGCCTCGATGCCGTCCACGCGCGGCATCCGGATGTCGAGCAGGGCCACAGCGGGGTGGTGCCGCCGCACGGCCTCGACCGCCTCGGCCCCGTCGCCCGCCTCCGCGACCACCTCGATGTCCGGCTGTCCCTCCAGGATCATCGAGAAGCCGCTGCGGACCAGCTCCTGGTCGTCGGCCACCACGACACGGATCGTCAACGCGCCACCTCCGCGGGAGAGGTTACGGGGAGCTCGACCCGTACCTCGAAGCCCCGGCCGTCCGGCCCCGGTCCGTACACCGCCGTGCCGCCGTGCGCCGCCGCCCGCTCGCGGATCCCGACGAGCCCGTGACCGCCGGAGCCCGCCGGAGCACCGCGCCGCGGACCGCGGCCGTCGTCCGTCACGACGATCTCCAGGACACCGTCCTCGTGGGCCAGCCGCACGGAGGCGGTCCGCGCCCCGGCGTGCTTCACCACGTTCGTCAGCGCCTCCTGGACGATGCGGTGGACGGTCGCCCCGACGGCGGACGGCAGGGCCCGCACCCCGCCCGTCGTCGTGTACGAGACGTCCAGCCCACTGGCCCGGACCCGCTCCACCAGCTCCGGCAGCCCGCCGAGATCCGGCTGCGGCTCCCGGGGCGCGTCGCCCTCCGTCCCGTCGCGCAGCACCCCCAGCATCCGGCGCAGCTGCGCCATGGCGTCCCGGCCGGTCGCGGAGATGGCGTCGAACGCGGCCTCCGCGCGCTCCGGAGCCGCCCGCACCGCCACCGGACCGGCCTCCGCCTGCACGACCATCAGGCTCACCGCATGGGAGAGGATGTCGTGCATCTCCCGGGCGATCCTCGCCCGTTCACGCGCCGCCGCCTGCTCGGCCTCGACGCGATGGGCCCGCTGCCGGGCATCGGTCAGCCGCCCGAAGACGTACGCCGCCGCGAACACGAAGAGGGAGAAGGTCAGTTCACGCGCCGAGCGGGTGTTGAGCCACACCGACACGGGCACCGCCACCGCGAGCAGCAGCAGGGCCGTGAGCCGCTGCCAGGCCGGCGCGATCGCGGCGATCGTGTAGATCACGACGAGCCCGGTGTACGGCAGGGGCTGGCCCGGACCCTCCACGGCCAGCCTGTACAGCGCACTGGCCGCCATGACCGCCAGGAGCACCTCGAAGGGCGCGCGCCGCCGCCAGACCAGCGGCAGCACCGTGAGCGTGGTCAGCCCGTACGCCGGCCAGGTCGCCGGCTCCAGTTCCGGCGGGCGGGGCACCACGAACGGCATCGTCATGGCCGCCTGGACGAGCAGTGCGATCCCGACGTCCACGGCCTGCGGACGGGAGGCCCCGAACTCCCGCGCCCGCTCCCACCATCCTCGAACGTCCCCCCGTATGCCCACTACGGCTTCCGGCCCACCGCGCCGAACTGCGCCACCTCGCTCGCCGGGGCGAACCGCCAGCTCGCGCACGAGACGATCCCCGGCTCCAGGACGTCGAGCCCGTCCAGGAAGGAGGTGAACTCGGCGCGGGTGCGGGCGGTGATCGGCGGGGTCGCGTTCTCGTTCCAGAACTTCATCGCCGCCACGTTTCCCTCGCCGCCGAGCTCAGGCTCCAGGGTGGGGTGGGTGAGTACGAGATGGCTGCCGGACGGCATCGCGTCCATGAGCGTACGGACCACGCTCCGGGCCTCGTCGGTGTCCAGGACGAAGTTGAGGATGCCCAGCATCATGACCGCGACCGGACGCGACAGGTCGAGCGTCCGGGCCGCGGCCTCCAGGATGAGCTCCGGGTTCCGCGCGTCCGCGTCGATGTACTCGGTGACTCCCTCCGGGGCGCTGGTCAGCAGCGCGCGGGCGTGCGTCAGCACGATCGGGTCGTTGTCGACGTAGACGATCCTGGCCTCCGGCGCGACCCGCTGGGCGACCTCGTGGGTGTTGTCGGCCGTCGGCAGGCCGGTGCCGATGTCCAGGAACTGGCGCACCCCGGCGTCGGCCGCCAGATGCGTCACCGCCCGGCCGAGGAACGCCCGGTCCGCGCGGGCCACTTCACCGATGCTCGGGTAGAGGCCGGTGACCTGGTCGCCGACCGCCCGGTCGACGGGGTAGTTGTCCTTGCCGCCCAGCCAGTAGTTCCACACGCGGGCGTTGTGCGCGATGTCGGTCCGGATCCGCTCGGCCCCTGTCACCGGTGGTCTCCCCCTCGCAGTTCGGCGGCTCGCAGTTCGGCGGCGAGCGCGTCCACCCGGTTGGTGGTGATCGCATCCACCCCGTGGGACAGGAGCTTACGCATGGAGCGCCGGGTGTCCGCGGTCCAGGCCGACAGCAGGTACCCGTCCCGGTGCACCCGCTGCGCCAGCTCCCGACTCACCAGACCGAAGCGGTAGTTGAGCCAGCGCGGCCGCACCGCGTCCAGGAGCACGGCACGCGGCGGTGCGAGCGTCGTCCAGGTCAGGGCGATCTCCGCGGCCGGGTCGGCGGCCCGGACCTGGAGCATCGCCACCCCGCCCGCGCAGTAGTACACCCGCTCGGCGGCCCCGCACTCGCGGACCGTGCCGACGATCGTGCGGACCGACTCCTCGTTCCCGCCGGGCAGGTCGAGCATCAGCCGGTGCGGTCCGGCCGCGATCAGCGCCTCGCGCAGCGTGGGCACCCCGCCGTACGTCAGCTCCCGCAGCTGGGAGTGGGTGAGCGCGGACAGCGGCCGGTCGTGGCCCCATAGCCGTTCGAGCGTGTCGTCGTGGAGCAGGACGGGGACGCCGTCGCGGGTGAGCCGTACATCGATCTCGACGGCGTCCGCGCCCCCCTCGATCGCCGAGACGATCGAGGGGACCGTGTTCTCCCGCACGCGGTACGGGTCGCCGCGGTGGCCTACGACAGTGACGTGATCCGGGGTGACGTGGTCCATGGGGCCATTGTTGCGGCTGGGGCGTCGCTCAGCGCGCGAGCCACGTGTCCGTGTAGTCGTCGATCTCGGCGGCGATGCGGGCCTTCCCGGCCTCGTCCAGGAACGACGCCTCGACCGCGTTCTTGGCGAGGGCGGCCAGACCGCGCTCGTCGAGCTCGAGAAGACGGGCGGCGACCGCGTACTCGTTGTTCAGGTCCGTACCGAACATCGGCGGGTCGTCACTGTTGATCGTCACCAGGACGCCGGCCGCCACCATCTCCTTGATGGGGTGCCGGTCCAGATCGGCGACCGCGCGGGTCGCGATGTTCGAGGTCGGGCAGACCTCCAGGGCGATCCGGTGCTCCGCCAGGTGGGCCAGGAGCGCCGGGTCCTGCACGGCGCTGGTGCCGTGGCCGATGCGCTGGGCGCCCAGCTCGTTCACGGCGTCCCAGATCGTCTCCGGTCCTGTCGTCTCGCCCGCGTGCGGGACGGAGCGCAGGCCGGCCGCGATCGCCCGGTCGAAGTAGGGCTTGAACTGCGGGCGCGGTACGCCGATCTCCGGGCCGCCGAGGCCGAACGAGACGAGGCCCTCGGGGCGCAGGTCGACCGCGAGCCGGGCGGTCTCCTCCGCGGCCTCCAGACCGGCCTCGCCGGGGATGTCGAAGCACCAGCGCAGCACGATGCCCAGCTCGGCCTCGGCGGCCTTGCGGGCGTCCTCGATGGCCGCCATGAAGGCGCGCTCGTCGATCCCGCGGCGGGTCGAGCTGTACGGGGTGATGGTGAGCTCGGCGTACCGGATGTTCTGCCGCGCCATGTCCCGGGCGACCTCGAACGTCAGCAGCCGGACGTCCTCCGGGGTGCGGACGAGGTCGACGACCGAGAGGTAGACCTCGATGAAGTGCGCGAAGTCGGTGAAGGTGAAGTAGTCGGCGAGCGCCTCGGGGTCCGTGGGGACCTTCGAGTCGGGGTGGCGTGCGGCCAGCTCGGAGACGATTCGCGGAGAGGCGGAGCCGACGTGGTGGACGTGCAGCTCGGCCTTGGGGAGGCCCGCGATGAAGGAGTGGAGATCGGTCATCGGATCATCGTAGGCCGGGCCGGTCCGCCGTCCGGGGGAGGTCGTAGCATGGCGTGACCACGATGGGGGAGGCCCATGTCTGACAACAGCGACCAGCCGCAGGGCGGGTACGACCCGGCGGACCCGTGGGCTCCGCCGAACCGCGACGGGGTGGAACTGAGCAAGTCCCCGACGCCCGCGCCGCAGGACCGTCCGCCGGTGCACGACCAGCCGACGATGACCTCGATGCCGGCGGCCGGGGACGTGCCGCCGCCGCCCGTGGCCCCCGGGGGCCCCGCGACCACACCCGGCGCGTACGGATACCCGGCCGCGACGCCCGCCGCGCCCGCACCGGCGGCGTACGGCTACCCCGGCTATCCGGGATACAGCGGCTACGGCCAGACCGGCTGGCAGGCGGCCCCGTCCAACGGGATGGGGACGGCGGCGATGGTGCTCGGCATCATCGCCACCGTCGGCTTCTGCATGTACGGCCTCGGTGTCGTCCTGGGTGTCCTGGCCCTGATCTTCGGCATCATCGGCCGCAAGAAGGTGCAGCGGGGCGAGGCGAACAACGGCGGGATGGCGACCGCGGGAATCGTCCTCGGTTCGATCGGCATCCTGATCAGCTCGGTGTTCCTGGGCTTCATCATCTGGGCCATCGCCCAGGGAGAAAGCTACGACAGTGACACGGACGACCCGTGGGCGACGAGCCTGGTGGTCGAGAACCGCTAGGCCGTCCCGCGAGGGAGAAGGGCCCCGCGCCGTCCGGCTGCGGGGCCCTCCCTCTGCGCCGCGTCTATGCGCTGCGCCGGGTGTAGACGCTGCGCAGCGTCTATGCGCCGCGCAGGCGCTCCCGCGCCTCCATGAGCGCGAAGCCCAGCAGGTTCAGTCCCCGCCAGCGGGCGGGGTCCATCGCGCGCGGATCGTCGGCGGTGAGACCGATGCCCCAGACGCGGTCCAGCGGGCTCGCCTCCACCAGGACGCGGCCGCCCGTGCCGAGCAGGAACGCCCGCAGGGCGTCGTCCGAGGCGAACTTGTGGACGCTGCCCTCCACGACGATCCCGAAGCGCTCCCGCTGCCACACCGCCTCGTCGAAGCCCCGCACCAGCCGTCCGGCGTTCTTGGCCTCCGCGGGCGTGCGGGACGACAGCGCGGCCCGCTCGGCCTCCGGGTCGCCGAAGAGCCGGGCCTTCGCCGCCATCATCCAGTGTTCGGCCGTCGCGTACCGCACCCCGTCGACCTCGAAGGGTGACGCCCACCACTGGCTCAGACAGCTCGCGGAGAGCTGTCCGTCCGGCCTCGGGCGGTGGCCCCAGAAGTGCAGCCACTTCACGTTGTCGCCCCTACTGACCTGCTGCGTCAGCTCGTCGATCTTCCCCATGCATGCGATTCTGGCAGCCGCCACGGACATTCCGTACGGTCATTTACCCGACCCCTCGACACATGGTCGACCGATTCCGTCGCGTAACCAAAAGGCAACAACGGAATCACTTGTTGGCCTGGTATAGCTCTGTCAGGATCGGCACTCAATTCGAGCTGGAACAACGGAGAGCGTCATGGGCAACCGCTTCCAGGTGACGGACCGCTTCGCGGACGGCGCACAGTACATCGGCGGCCGTCTGCGGCCCGGGACCTCGGGCGAGGAGCACAGCGTCGTCGACCCGGCCACGGGCGAGAGCGTCTACACGTACGAACTGGCGTCCACCGCGGACGTGGACGCCGCCGTCGCCGCCGCGAAGGACGCGTTCCCGGGCTGGGCCGGCGCCACCCCCGGCGAGCGCTCGGACGCGCTGCACCGGTTCGCCGGGGTGCTCGCCGAGCGGGCCGAGGACTTCGCCCGCGTCGAGTCCCTTCAGTGCGGCAAGCCCATCAAGCTGTCCACCGAGTTCGACGTGCCCGGCACGGTCGACAACACCGCCTTCTTCGCCGGAGCGGCCCGTCACCTCCAGGGCCAGTCGGCCGGCGAGTACAGCGGTGACCACACCTCGTACGTACGGCGCGAGCCGATCGGTGTCGTCGGCTCCATCGCCCCCTGGAACTACCCGCTCCAGATGGCCGCCTGGAAGATCCTCCCGGCGATCGCGGCCGGCAACACGATCGTCCTGAAGCCGGCCGAACTCACCCCGCTCACCTCGCTGATGTTCGCCCAGGCGGCCACCGACGCGGGCATCCCCGACGGTGTCGTCAACATCGTCAACGGCGCGGGACGCACCGCCGGCGAACACCTCGTCGCCCACCCGGACGTGGTGATGACCTCCTTCACCGGCTCCACCCCGGTCGGCAAGCGCGTCGCCGAGATCGCCACGTCCACCGTCAAGCGGCTCCACCTCGAACTCGGCGGCAAGGCCCCCTTCGTGGTCTTCGACGACGCAGACCTGGAGGCCGCCGCCCACGGCGCCGTCGCCGCCTCGCTCATCAACACCGGCCAGGACTGCACCGCCGCCACGCGCGCGTACGTCCAGCGCCCGCTCTTCGACGCCTTCGTCGCCCGGGTCGCCGAACTCATGGAGACCGTCCGCCTCGGCGACCCGTTCGACCCGTCCACCGACCTCGGCCCGCTGATCAGCCACGCCCAGCGCGACCGCGTCGCCGCCTTCGTCGACCGCGCCCGCGGCTACGCCACCGTCGTCACCGGCGGAGAAGCCCCGGGCGGGGAGCTGAAGAACGGTGCGTACTATCGTCCGACCCTGATCACCGGCGCCGCGCAGGACAGCGAGGTCGTGCAGTCGGAGATCTTCGGACCGGTCCTGGTGGCCCTGCCCTTCGACACCGACGACGACGGCATCCGGCTCGCCAACGACACCCCCTACGGCCTCGCCGCCTCCGCCTGGACCCGCGAGGTCTTCCGGGCCAACCGCGCCACCCGCGAGATCAGGTCGGGCTGCGTCTGGGTCAACGACCACATTCCGATCATCAGCGAGATGCCGCACGGCGGCTCCAAGGCCTCCGGGTTCGGAAAGGACATGTCGGCGTATTCCTTCGAGGAGTACACGCAGGTCAAGCATGTGATGTACGAAAACACCGCGGTGGCCAGGAAGGACTGGCACCGCACGATCTTCGGAGACCGGTAGTCCTCCCCAACCCCCGAGAGGTACAGCGCATGGAGCAGTACGAGCCCGACAGCCTGTCCGCCGCACAACTCGCGGCGATGCGACGCAGTCTGACGAGTGGCCGGGGCGCCCTCACCCGCCGTTCGATGCTGCGCGCCGGTGGCGTCGGTGCGCTCACGGTCGGCGGCCTCGCGACCCTGAGCGCCTGTGGAATCCCGCCGGCCAAGCGGGAGGGCCAGGGCGGCCCCGCGTCCACGGACTTCTCGGCAAAGGAGAAGCAGGTCGCCTTCTCCAACTGGACCGAGTACATGGACGTCAGCGAGGACGAGAAGTCCCGCCCCACCCTGGAGGCTTTCACCAGGCGCACCGGGATCAAGGTCAAGTACACCGAGGACATCAACGACAACGTCGAGTTCTTCGGCAAGATCAAGCCGCAGCTCGCGGCCGGGCAGGACACCGGCCGCGACCTGATCTGCGTCACCGACTGGCTCGCGGCGCGCATCATCCGGCTCGGCTGGGCGCAGAAGCTGGACGCGGCCAACCTCCCCAACGCCTACGCGAACCTCTCCGCCCAGTTCCGCCGCCCCGACTGGGACCCGGGCCGTGCCTACTCCTACCCCTGGACCGGCATATCCACCGTCATCGCCTACAACTCCAAGGCGACCGGCGGCAAGAAGGTCGACTCCGTCACCCAGCTCCTGGACGACCCCTCCCTCAAGGGCCGGGTCGGCTTCCTCACCGAGATGCGCGACTCCGTCGGCATGACGCTGCTCGACATGGGCAAGGACCCGGGGAAGTTCACCGACGCCGAGTACGACGAGGCGATCGGGCGGCTGCAGAAGGGCGTCGACAAGAAGCAGATCCGGCGCTTCACCGGCAACGACTACACCTCCGACCTGGACAAGGGCGACCTCGCGGCCTGTCTCGCCTGGGCCGGCGACATCATCCAGCTGCAGGCCGACAACCCGGACATCAAGTTCGCGATACCGTCCGCCGGTTACATCACCTCCAGCGACAACCTGCTGGTCCCGGCCCAGGCGCGCCACAAGGCCAACGCCGAGAAGCTCATCGACTACTACTACGAGCTCCCGGTCGCCGCGCAGCTGGCCGCGTACATCAACTACGTCTGCCCGGTCGACGGGGTGAAGGACGAGCTCGCCAAGATCGACCCGGAGCTGGCCAGCAACACGCTGATCCTGCCGGACAAGGCCATGGCCGCGAAGTCGCACGCCTTCCGCTCGCTCACCAGTGAGGAAGAGACGGCGTACGAGGAGAAGTTCGCCAAGCTCATCGGTGCCTGATCCCCCGCAGCGGCAAGCGCGGGGGCGCACCCATCGTCGTCCACCTCTTACGAACCTGGGATCGCAACCCATGACTGACAAGACTGCTCACACTGGAAAGAACGCGGGCGGCGGCGACGTCCGTCTCACCGGGATCAGCAAGACCTACGGCTCCTTCACCGCCGTCCACCCGCTCGACCTGAGCATCCCGCAGGGCTCGTTCTTCGCCCTCCTGGGCGCCTCCGGCTGCGGCAAGACCACCACGCTGCGCATGATCGCCGGCCTGGAGGAGCCCACCAGCGGCACCGTGTTCCTCGGCGACAAGGACGTCACCGACCTCCCGCCGTACAAGCGGCCGGTCAACACCGTCTTCCAGTCCTACGCGCTCTTCCCGCACATGGACGTCTTCGAGAACATCGCGTTCGGTCTGCGCCGGCGGGGCATCAAGTCGGTGAAGAAGCAGGTCGACGACATGCTGGAGCTCGTCCAGCTCGGCGACAAGGCCCGGCACAAGCCGCACCAGCTCTCCGGCGGCCAGCAGCAGCGCGTCGCCGTGGCCCGGGCGCTCATCAACCACCCGCAGGTCCTCCTCCTCGACGAGCCGCTCGGCGCCCTCGACCTCAAGCTGCGCCGCCAGATGCAGCTGGAGCTCAAGCGCATCCAGACCGAGGTCGGCATCACCTTCGTCCACGTCACCCACGACCAGGAGGAGGCCATGACCATGGCCGACCAGGTCGCGGTGATGAACGGCGGCCGGGTGGAGCAGCTCGGTGCCCCCGCCGACCTGTACGAGAACCCGCGGACCACGTTCGTGGCGAACTTCCTGGGCACCTCCAACCTCATCGAGGCCGAGGTCGTCGAGAACGGCGGCTCCGACCTGGTCGTGACGGCCGGCGGCGGCAAGCTCCGGCTGCCCGCGGACCGCTGTTCGGCGACCGTACGCACCGGCGGCAAGGTCCTCGTCGGCGTCCGCCCCGAGAAGATCTCGCTCGCGCACGCCGACGACGCGGGGAAGATCGCCGACGGCCGCAACAAGGTCACCGGCCGCATAGCCGACTCCTCCTTCATCGGCGTGTCCACCCAGTACGTGGTGAACTCGCCGGCGGGGGCGGAGCTCCAGGTCTACGAGCAGAACATCGAGCGTGACGCGCGTCTGGCGCCCGGCGCCGAGGTCGTCCTGCACTGGAACCCGGCGCACACGTTCGGCCTGGACGCGGCCCAGGACATCGACGCGGGCGTGGAGACGGTGGAGGCCGCCGGATGAGCACTTCCACCCTCACCAAGGAGGAGGAGACCGCGCCGGCCGGAGCACCGGTGACGCGCAAGCCCTCCACCCGCAAGCGGCTCGTCCCGTACTGGCTGCTGCTGCCCGGCATCGTCTGGCTGCTCGTCTTCTTCGCGCTGCCGATGGTCTACCAGGCCTCCACCTCGGTGCAGACCGGCTCCCTGGAGAAGGGCTTCGAGGTCACCTGGCACTTCCAGACGTACTGGAACGCCTTCCAGGAGTACTGGCCGCAGTTCGTCCGCTCCCTGCTGTACGCCGGTACCGCCACGCTGCTGTGCCTGCTCCTCGGCTATCCGCTGGCGTATCTGATCGCCTTCAAGGCCGGCCGGTGGCGCAACCTCCTGCTGGTCCTCGTGATCGCGCCGTTCTTCACCAGCTTCCTCATCCGGACGCTGGCGTGGAAGACGATCCTCGCGGACGACAGCCTCGTGGTCGACGCGCTCAACGCCCTGCACGTCCTGGACGTGACGAGCTGGCTCGGCTGGACCGAGGGCGACCGGGTGCTCGCCACCCCGATGGCGGTGGTCTGCGGTCTCACGTACAACTTCCTGCCGTTCATGATCCTTCCGCTCTACACCTCGCTGGAGCGGATCGACGGCCGGCTCCACGAGGCGGCGAAGGACCTGTACGCGTCCCCGGCCACCACCTTCCGCAAGGTGACCTTCCCGCTCTCCATGCCGGGCGTGGTCTCCGGCACGCTGCTCACCTTCATCCCGGCCAGCGGCGACTACGTCAACGCCGAACTCCTCGGCTCGACCGACACCAAGATGGTCGGCAACGTCATCCAGTCGCAGTTCCTGCGGGTCCTCGACTATCCGACGGCCGCCGCGCTGTCCTTCATCCTCATGGCGATCGTGCTGCTCATGGTCACCGTCTACATCCGCCGTGCGGGAACGGAGGACCTGGTCTGATGCGTTGGATCCGTCGGAACCTTGTCGCCCTCGCGGGCCTGCTGACGCTCGCGTACATGATCCTTCCGAACATCGTCGTGATGGTGTTCTCGTTCAACAAGCCGAACGGGCGCTTCAACTACGCCTGGCAGCGCTTCTCCCTGGACGCCTGGAAGGACCCGTGCGGCGTCGCCGACCTGTGCGGCTCGCTGACGCTCTCCCTCCAGATCGCCGCCTGGGCCACCCTCGGCGCGACGCTCCTCGGCACGATGATCGCCTTCGCGCTGGTCCGCTACCGCTTCCGGGCGCGTGGCGCGATCAACTCGCTGATCTTCCTGCCGATGGCGATGCCCGAGGTCGTCATGGCCGCCTCCCTGCTCACACTCTTCCTCAACATGGGCGCCGAGCTGGGCTTCTGGACGGTCCTGATCGCCCACATCATGTTCTGTCTGTCGTTCGTGGTGACGGCGGTCAAGGCGCGGGTGATGTCCATGGACCCGCGTCTGGAGGAGGCCTCGCGCGACCTCTACGCCGGCCCGGTGCAGACCTTCGTACGGGTCACGCTGCCGATCGCCGCCCCCGGAATCGCCGCCGGAGCGCTGCTCGCCTTCGCGCTCTCGTTCGACGACTTCATCATCACCAACTTCAACGCGGGCTCGACCGTCACCTTCCCCATGTTCGTCTGGGGCTCGGCACAGCGTGGCACGCCCGTCCAGATCAACGTCATCGGCACGGCCATGTTCATCATTGCCGTACTGGTGGTGGTAGCCGGACAGATCATTACGAACCGGCGCAAGAAAACAGCGACAACCTGAGCAAGCCCTGAAGGAGTTGGAAACCATGGCCCCAGTCGCCATGCGTCTCGCTGCACAATCTCTCTCCGACGCCCAGCCCGTCCCCTTCTGGCTGGAAGACCCCGGCAAGCCCGGAGCGCTGCCCGCTCTCACCGGCACCGAGAAGTGCGACCTTCTCGTCGTCGGCGGCGGATACAGCGGACTGTGGACCGCGCTCCTCGCCAAGGAGCGCGACCCCTCCAGGGATGTCGTCCTGATCGAAGGGCGCGAGGTGGGCTGGGCCGCCTCGGGCCGCAACGGCGGCTTCTGCGCCGCCTCCCTCACCCACGGCTTCGGCAACGGACTCGCCCGCTGGCCGGGCGAGCTGCCGAAGCTGGAGGAGCTCGGCGAGCGCAACCTCGACGCCATCGAGGCGGCGGTCGCCCGCTACTCGCTCGACTGCGACTTCGAGCGGACCGGCGAGCTCGACGTCGCCACCGAGCCGTACCAGGTCGAGGAACTCACCGAGGTGTACGCGGAGATCGAGCGTCTCGGTCTCGCGGACGGCCTCGACCTCCTCGACGGCGACGCGGTCCGCGCGGAGGTCGACTCCCCGACCTTCCTCGGCGGCCTGTGGGACCGGCGCGGCGTCGCCATGCTCAACCCCGCCAAGCTGGCCTGGGGCCTGAAGCGGGCCTGCGCCGACCTCGGGGTGCGGATCTACGAGAACACCCCCGGCCTCGACCTCGTCTCCGTCGGCGCGGGCATGGGGGTGCGCACCCCCTACGGCAGGGTCCTCGCCCGCCGCGTCGCGCTCGGCACCAATGTCTTCCCCTCGCTGGTCAAGCGGGTCCGGCACTACACCGTCCCGGTCTACGACTACGCCCTGATGACCGAGCCGCTCAGCCCCGAGCAGCTCGCCGCCGTCGGCTGGAAGAACCGCCAGGGGCTCGGGGACAGCGCCAACCAGTTCCACTACTTCCGGATCACCGCCGACAACCGGATCCTGTGGGGCGGCTACGACGCGATCTACCGTTTCGGCGGCCGGGTCAGCGCCGAGATGGACCACCGCCCGGAGACGTATCTGAAGCTCGCCGAACACTTCTTCCGCTGCTTCCCGCAGCTGGAGGGGCTCCGCTTCAGCCACGCCTGGGGCGGCGCGATCGACACCTGCTCGCGCTTCTCCGCCTTCTTCGGTACCGCGTACCAGGGCAAGGTCGCCTACGCGGCGGGCTTCACCGGCCTCGGTGTGGGCGCCACCCGCTTCGGCGGTGACGTGATGCTGGACCTGCTGGCCGGTGAGCGCACGGAGCGTACGGAGCTGGAGATGGTCCGCTCCAAGCCGCTGCCGTTCCCGCCGGAGCCGATCGCCTGGGCCGGCATCGGCATCACCAAGTGGTCGATGGCCCGGGCCGACGAGAACGGCGGCCGTCGCAATCTGTGGCTGAAGGCGATGGACCGCCTGGGCCTGGGCTTCGACAGCTAGGGTCCGTCCACCGGACAGCGCCGGGCCCCGGTCGGGCGGCCCGGACGGCGGGGTCACGGCGTCTGCCGCGGCCCCGCCGTGCCGTTCGCGCCCGCCTCCGCCAGCACGCTGTCGCCCTCGGTGTCCACGTGCGGCAGGATCCGGTCCAGCCAGTGCGGGGTCCACCAGGCCTTCGCCCCGAGCAGCGTCATCACGGCGGGCACCAGCAGCAGACGCGCGACCGTCGCGTCGATGAGCACACTTGCGGCCAGGCCGAGACCCAGCATCTTCACCACGATGTTGTCGCTGATGATGAAGGCCGCGAAGACGCTCACCATGATGAGCGCCGCGCAGGTGATGACGCGCGCCGTGATCTCCAGGGCGTGCGCGACGCTCGCCTTCGCGTCGCCGGTGCGCAGCCAGGCCTCGTGGACGCGGGACAGCAGGAAGATCTCGTAGTCCATGCTCAGACCGAAGACGATCGCGAACATCATCATCGGCACGTAGCTCTCGATGGGCACCTTGCCCGAGACCCCGAGAGCCGGGCCGCCCCAGCCCCACTGGAAGACGGCGACCACCACTCCGTACGAGGCGCCGATCGACAGCAGGTTGAGGATGGCGGCCTTGGCCGCGACGAGCGGCCCGCGGAAGACGACCAGGATGACGAGGAACGCCAGGGCCACGACCACGGCGATGATGAGCGGCAGTCGACTGGAGACGATGTCGAGGAAGTCGACCTGGGCGGCGGTGGTGCCGGTGACGTACGTGGTGGCCACGGTCCCGGAGACAGCGTTCGGAAGGACGGTGCCGGTCAGGTCGTTGACCAGCTGCGTCGTCCGCTCGTCCTGCGGCGCGGCGACCGAGTAGGCGGTGCCGAGCAGGACGTCGCCGTCCGAGGTCGGCTGCAGCGGGGTGATCAGGACGGCGTTCGGCACCCCGGTGAGGGCCTTCTGGGCCTGCGAGGCGAGGGCGGACCGGTCGGCCGCGGGTACCGAGGTCTGGTCGATGACCAGGGTCAGCGGGCCGTTGGAGCCGGGTCCGAAGGCCGAGGACATCAGGTCGAAGGCGCGCCGGTCGGTGAAGGATTTCGGGTCGGCGCCGTCGCCGATGTGCCCGAGCTGCATGAAGAACATGGGAATGGCGAGCACCACGAGCACGATGACGCCCGCGGCCAGGAACCACCACGGCCGGCGCTCGACGCGCAGGGCGTAGCGGTGCCAGGTCCCCTGCTCCACGCCCGTCTCGGCGTCGGTCTCGGCGATCGGCTTGCGCACCTTCAGCTTGTCGATCCGCCGCCCGATCAGCCCGAGCATCGCCGGTACGAGGGTGAGCGCGCCGATCACGGCGGTGACGACGGTGCAGGTGGCGGCGAGTCCGAGCAGTCCGATGAAGGTCAGCCCGGAGACCCAGAGTCCGGAGAGGGCGATGATGACGGTGCAGCCCGAGACCAGGACGGCCCGGCCGCTGGTGGCGGTGGACGCCCCGCCGGCGGCCACCGGGTCCATGCCGTTCATCAACAGCTGGCGGTGGCGAGTGATCAGGAACAGCGCGTAGTCGATGCCGACGCCGATGCCGATCATCGTGGCCAGGGTCGGGGAGACCGTCGCGAAGGTCCATACGGAGGCGAGCAGCCCGAGCACCGCGATCCCGCAGAGGGCCGCGAACAGGGCGGTGACCAGCGGCAGCACGGCCGCCAGCACACTGCCGAAGCCGATCAGGAGGACGACGATCGCGACCCCGAAACCGATCGCCTCGCTGGTCCGGTCGTCCGGCTCGGGCCGGGCCAGCTCGCCCAGCGAACCTCCGTACTCGACCTCGACACCGGCGGCGCGCAGCGGTTCCACGGCGCTGTCCACACCGTCCAGATAGTCGTCGCCGAGGGTGGAGGGCTGCACGCTGAAGCGCATCGTGATGTAGGCGGTCTTGCCGTCCGTCGAGAGCGGTCCGACGTTCGGGGTGCCCGGTGGCGGGGCCGGTGGTGTGGCGCCGGGCGCCGGCAGCGGGTTCTGCGCACTCAGGACCTCCGGCAGCTTCCCGAGGGCGGTGACCGTCGAGGAGATCTGGTCGCTCACCTCGGTGAGCGGCTTCGCGGAGTCGTACAGCACCACCTGGGCGCTGTAACCGCCGGCGGCCGGCTCGTGCTCCCGGAGGACGTCGAGCCCCTCCTGGGACTGGGTGCCGGGCAGTGAGTAGTTGTCGGAGTACTCCCCGCCGTACGCGTGCTGAAGGACCAACAGGCCGGCCAGCGCGACGATCCATGCCGCGATCACGGTGACGAAATGGCGGGCGCACCATGCGCCCAGCCGCCACAGCAGCCCCTTCTTGCCGGTGCTTCGGCTGCCGGGTGCGGTACCCGAAGACGGCGGGAAGGGCATGGATACTCCCGTGGTGAGGGCGGCGCGGAGGCCCATACGAACACGCAGGGGTCGGCGAGCCGCGGAAGCCGCCGACCCGGCCCGCCACCGTCCACCCGATCGGGCGCGTCCCGGCCGGCCTCGATCCCAGGGCGTGCGCCGGGTGTGCGCCCCCCGCGCACACCAGTCGGTCGCGATGTGACCCAGTTCACTACCAACCCGTGGCCCGAACCCGCGCAATGATCGTCGCCGACCCCGCTCTCTGCGTGTGGACGTCGCGTCCGCACACGGAATGGAGGCCAAGGGCAATGACCGGTTCGGGGGCCAGGACCGCAGTGGAATGGCTGGCATCGGTGGCACCGGATCCCGACGCCTGCCGGTGGGAATGGGAGCGCAACCCGCACGGGGTGGCGCTGCTGCCCGCGGGCAGGCGCTGGGACGTGCTGATCCTGCCGGGGGAGCTCGGCTGTCCCACGCTCGACGTGCTCACCCGGCTGGTGGCACGGCCCGGGCCGGTGCTCGCCGACTTCGGCGAGGCCCGTACGGGATTCTTCGTGCCGCCCGGCACGGCCGCGCGCTGGCTCGGTACCGGGGTGCGCAGCGCCGGTCGCGGCACCTGGATCGTCGTCCCCTACCCGGGGCGGGCCACCGGCGGTGTGCGCTGGCTGATCCCGCCCGACGGGAGCGGGACGCTCAACGACGCCTCGCTCCTGGAACTGGCGATGCACGAGGCGGTGGGCCAGCTGGCGCGGGGGGAAGGGGAGCAGAGGTCTTGACCACTTGATTGGTCTGGACCATGCTGTGGCGCGCTCCACCTCGATTCCCCCACCCCCGGAGGCAGCTGTGGACCGCACCAGACCTCTCACGCTTCTGCTGGCGGGCGTCCTCGCCGCCGGCGGACTCGTCTCGCTCACCCCCGCGGCCCAGGCCGCCGACCCCGACCTCGCACGCAACGGCGGCTTCGAATCCGGTCTCGACGGCTGGAGTTGTACGGCGGGCAGCGGAGCCGTCGTCTCCTCACCCGTGCACGGCGGGACGAAGGCGCTGCAGGCGACCCCCGCCGGCAGCGACCACGCCAAGTGCTCCCAGACCGTCACCGTCAAGCCGAACTCCGCCTACACGCTGAGCGGCTGGGTGCGCGGCAGCTACGTCTACCTCGGCGCGTCCGGAACCGGTACCTCCGACGTCTCCACCTGGACCCAGTCCGCCCCCGACTGGCAGAAGCTGAACACCACGTTCACGACCGGGGCCTCGACGACCTCGGTGACCATCTACAGCCACGGCTGGTACGGCACCGGCGCCTACCACGCCGACGACGTCTCCCTCGTCGGCCCCGGCGGAGACCCCGTCCAGATACCGGCCACCCCCACCGGTCTCGCCGCGGGCTCCCCGACCTCCACCTCCGTGCCGCTGTCCTGGCCCGCCGTCGCCGGTGCCACGTCGTACAAGGTCTACCGCGGCGGGACACTGGCAGGGACCGCGACCGGCACCTCGTACACCGCGACCGGCCTCGCACCCTCCACCTCGTACACCTTCCAGGTCTCCGCCGTGAACAGCGCGGGCGAGTCGGCCAGGTCCGCGGCCGTCTCGGCCACCACGACGTCCGGCGGTGGCGGGAACCCCGGCGGCGACCTCCCCGCCCACGCGCTCGTCGGCTACCTCCACGCCAGCTTCGCCAACGGTTCCGGCTACACCCGGATGGCCGACGTCCCCGACTCCTGGGACGTCATCAACCTCGCCTTCGGCGAGCCGACCTCGGTGACCTCCGGAGACATCCGCTTCTCCCTCTGCCCGGCCACCGAATGCCCGAACGTCGAGTCCGTCGCGGACTTCAAGGCGGCCATCAAGGCCAAGCAGGCTGCAGGCAAGAAGGTCCTCATCTCCATCGGCGGCCAGAACGGCCAGGTGCAGCTCTCCACCACGGCCGCCCGCGACACCTTCGTCTCCTCCGTCTCGAGGATCATCGACGAGTACGGACTCGACGGCCTGGACATCGACTTCGAGGGCCACTCCCTCTCGCTCCAGACCGGTGACACCGACTTCCGCAGCCCGACCAGCCCGGTGATCGTCAACCTGATCTCGGCGGTGAAGTCCCTGAAGGCCAAGTACGGCTCCGACTTCGTCCTGACGATGGCCCCGGAGACCTTCTTCGTCCAGCTCGGCTACCAGTACTACGGCTCCGGCCCCTGGGGCGGCCAGGACCCGCGCGCCGGCGCCTACCTCCCGGTCATCCACGCACTGCGGGACGACCTCACCCTGCTCCACGTCCAGGACTACAACTCGGGCTCGATCATGGGCCTCGACAACCAGTACCACTCCATGGGCGGCGCGGACTTCCACATCGCGATGACCGACATGCTCCTCACCGGCTTCCCGGTCGCCGGCAACACCGAGCGCGTCTTCCCGGCGCTCCGCCCCGAACAGGTCGCCATCGGCCTCCCGGCCTCCACCCAGGCGGGCAACGGCCACACGACACCGTCCGAGGTGAACAAGGCACTGGACTGCCTGACGAGGAAGACGAACTGCGGCACCTACCAGACCCACGGCACCTGGCCGGCGCTGCGCGGCCTGATGACCTGGTCGATCAACTGGGACCGGTTCAACGCCTGGGAGTTCAGCCGGAACTTCGACGCCTACAACTGGAGCTGACGGTCGGAAGGCGACCTGCCCGGCCGGCCGTGTGACCGCTCGCGCGGCCGGCCGCGCGCTGTCGAGCTCAGCCGGCCGTGGCCGTCCGCGGCGTCAGCCCGGCCCGGCGCAGAGCCCGGCCCATGGCCGGGAGGTCCGGGGCGCTCCCGTCCTCGGGGGCGGCGTAGGACTCCAACAGCTCCGGCGTCAGCCGGTACCCCTCGGCGTGGTCCATGAGGATCTCCGCACTCGGGCCGTCGTGCCGGATGTGATCGGCCAGCAGGCCCATCGCGTCGTCCCGGTCGACGAAGCGGCTCATCCCGCAGTCGAGACCGTCGTCGTCCAGGTCGTCGGGGTACGGGGCGCGGGCCCAGGCGCCGTTCTCGTACCAGTAGACACAGCCCAGTTCGTTCCCCGCGAGCCGGTCGCGCAGCTCCTCGTAGGGGAGCCAGTCGGGGCCGCCCGCCAGCATGTCGATCGGCGTCCGGTGCCACTTGACGCCGCTCGACTCGTCCTCGCCGAAGAGCACGTACCGGCCTTCGCCGACACGGGAGAACGTCCACCAGGTGCAGCCGCAGTCGTCGAGGTGGAGTCCCTCCTCGTCGATCCAATGGCCGGTCCGGTAGCCCGTGCTCTCCTCCGCCTCGGTGGTCGCCTCCAGCGCGGCCACCAGCGCCCAGCGGGCCCACAGCAGCTCCGGGGACGGCAAGTCTCCCGGCAGTCCCGGCCGTTGAATCGTCATCCTGCTCTCCGGATCGTCGGTCACGAACGTGAAGGGCGACCGTACCGCTCGGCCACGACGGGCCAGGTGAGCAGGGGCACGCACAGGGCGAGCGAGGCCAGCACGTCCAGCGGCCAGTGGTAGCCGCGCAGGATCAGGCCGATGCCCGTCAACGCCGTCAGGAGGGCGGCGACCGGGATCAGGCGGTTCGACACGAGGAACGCCGCCCCGAAGTACGCCACCATCGCCGTCGCCGTGTGGCCCGACGGGTAGTAGCCCGCGGCCCAGGGCTCCAGCGGGCCCGGTCGGGCGGTCCACTCCTTGAGGGGGATGACGAGGGCCGGTACGAGGGCCATGGTGACCCCCGCGCACAGGGCCTGGGCGCGCCGGCCGCGGAGGATCGCGTACGTCATCGCGCACACGAGGACCGGGAGGGCGACCGTCAGATTGCCGAGATCGGCGCCCAGTTCGGAGAGCCGCCTTGGGACGGTGTCGACAAGAGCGCGCGAGAGGCGTTCGTCGAGACGGGCGAGAGGCCCACCGACGAGGACCTGCCAGGTGACGAGGGCGAGGGTCACGATCGCCGAGAAGACAGTCGGCCTCCCCGGAACAGGGGGGGTGGTTCCGGGGAGGCCGACTTGATCGGGCCACCGCGCGCCCCGGGGGGTGTGGGGCGGGCGGCCATCCGATCGGTGAGGAGTTCCGGAGCCGGAGGCTCCAGTGGTGTGCGCGAAGGCACGATCAAGGCGGGGCTGGGGAGGCTCCGCCCTGTTGTCGCCCGCAGTCTCCTGTGAGCGGGGTGTTTCTCTCATCTGCAGAAACCGTACGGCAGAGAAAGGGGGACCGACAGCCGGAACTCCATCCCGCCATCGGCCCCCCACAGCTTCTTCACACCTGTGCCGAAGAGGCGTCAGATCTGGCCGAACGCGCTCTCGATGACGTCGAGACCCTCGTTCAGCAGGTCCTCGCCGATCACCAGCGGCGGCAGGAAACGCAGCACGTTTCCGTAGGTGCCACAGGTCAGGACCATCACGCCCTCGGCGTGGCAGGCCTTCGCCAGCGCGCCCGCGGCCTCCGGGTTCGGCTCCTTGGTCGCCGGGTCCTTGACCAGCTCGATCGCGATCATGGCGCCGCGGCCGCGGATGTCGCCGATGATCTCGTACTTCTCCTGCATGGCGGCCAGGCGGGCCTTCATGAGCGACTCGATCTTCTTCGCCTTGGCGTTGAGGTCGAGCTCCTTCATGGTCTCGATGGAGCCGAGCGCACCGGCGCAGGCGACCGGGTTGCCGCCGTAGGTGCCGCCGAGGCCGCCGCCGTGGACGGAGTCCATGATCTCGGCGCGGCCGGTGACGGCGGCGAGCGGCAGACCGCCCGCGATGCCCTTGGCGGTGGTGATCAGGTCCGGGACGATGCCCTCGTCCTCGCAGGCGAACCACTGGCCGGTGCGGCAGAAGCCGGACTGGATCTCGTCGGCGACGAAGACGATGCCGTTGTCGTTGGCGAACTTCACGATCGCCGGCAGGAAGCCCTTGGCCGGCTCGATGAAGCCGCCCTCGCCGAGGACCGGCTCGATGATGATCGCGGCGACGTTCTCGGCGCCGATCTGCTTGGAGATCTGGTCGATCGCCTGGGCGGCGGCCTCGGGGCCGCAGTTCTCGGCACCGGTGGGCCAGCGGTAGCCGTAGGCGACCGGCACGCGGTAGACCTCGGGCGCGAACGGGCCGAAGCCCTGCTTGTACGGCATGTTCTTCGAGGTCAGCGCCATCGTCAGGTTCGTACGGCCGTGGTAGCCGTGGTCGAAGACGACGACGGCCTGGCGCTTGGTGTACGAACGGGCGATCTTGACGGCGTTCTCGACGGCCTCGGCGCCCGAGTTGAACAGCGCGGACTTCTTGGCGTGGTCGCCCGGGGTCAGCTCGGAGAGCGCCTCGCAGACCTCGACGTAGCCCTCGTACGGCGTCACCATGAAACAGGTGTGCGTGAAGTCGGCGAGCTGCGCGGCGGCGCGGCGGACGACGGCCTCGGCGGAGGCGCCGACGGAGGTCACGGCGATGCCGGAGCCGAAGTCGATCAGACGGTTGCCGTCGACGTCCTCGATGATGCCGCCGCCGGCCTTCGCGGTGAAGACGGGCAGCACGGAGCCCACGCCGCCGGCCACGGCGTCGAGGCGGCGGGCCTGCAGCTCCTGCGACTTCGGACCGGGGATGGCGGTGACGACGCGCCGCTCCTGCGGGACAGCGTTCATGCGGGGCTCCTGGGGGTGTTCTGGACGCACTTGTGGGTTTCTTCCGCAGGCTAGGCGCGGGGGAGGGGCGTGGGCATGCGCCGATCGGGAGTGTTGGGGGGTGTGTCGTTGTCCGTGGTGGACATGGCGGCCGTGAAACCACTCCGGGGCGTCCCGGGCCCACTAGATTGACGGTGGCACAGATGCGGCGACCTGGCTGGTCAGGGGGCAGGGGTTTCATGGAGACCGAAGGCACGTACGAGTCACGCGACACGCGGGGGAGCGGCGTGCCCCGTCCGGCGCCGCCGGCTCCGCCCACGGCTCCACAGCCGGTCGTACCACCGACCGGGCAGGTTCCGGAGCCGACCGGCCGCCATGCACCACGGCCGCCTCAGGGACCTGGAGTCCCGCCGGCGCCCGCCCACGCGCCCGCCCCCACGCACGGAACATCCCTGGGCACTTGGCTGCGCGTGCCGCGCCCCGAGGCCGAGCCCGGCGTCTGGCGCTACGGGCACGTGCCACGCCCGGCCGAAGCGCCAGACGAAGTGCCCGGGCGGCAGCTCCTGAGCGGGGCATTGATCTCCTTCCTTGCCGGTCTCCTGCTGTGGTCGCTGCACGCCAACTACTACATCCCTTATTGGCTGGACCCGCTGTACTGGACCAGCGCCCTGGTGAAGCTCAGCGACGACGCGGTGATCAAGGGGATCATCGGCGGCATCATCGACATCGCCCTGCTGGTCGGCCTGGTCGCCTTCTTCTACCGCGTCGGCCGCTGGGGCGAGGTGGGCCGCCGGTATCTGCTGCCGCTCTTCGGTGTACGCCGCGCCGACGCGGGCCCCAAGCCCCCGCGCCCCGTCCTGGAAGGCTCCCCCGAGGACCCCGCGCAGTGGCCGCAACTGCGCGCCGCCGGGCAGGCTGCGGCCGCCGACCGGCTGGCCGAGGAAGCACGGTCGGGCCGGATGGGCGACGTCGACTACGCCAGGATCGTGCGCGCCTGGCACACGGTCCAGGTCAACCCCTCCCGCCTCGGCCCCTTCGTCGACGCCGTGCTCCGGCAGGGCGCGGCCGCCTTCGCGCATCCGTCCGGCGTCCGAGACCTGCCCATGCGGTCGGCACGGCACGACCTCTACGCGCACCAGGTGAAAATCGGCACCGTACATCCGGGCGAACGCAACCCCTACCCCCGCCGCACCACCGGCGTCGCCCTCGACCCCGGGCTGCTCGGGACCTCGTTGGTCGCCGTCGGGCCCGCGGGGGCCGGGAAGACCGTGCGGGTGGTGCGGCCCGTCGTCGAGTCGCTCTGTCTGCAGGCGCTCGCCAACCGCGCCGCGGTCGTCGCCGTCACCTCCCACGGCGCCGCGCTCGGCCCCGACGAGGGCTTCGACGTCGTCGTCTCCGTCGGGCGCGCCGAGTCCACCCACGACCTCGACCTGTACGGCGGCGCCGACGACCCCGACGAGGCCGCGCGGATCCTCGCCGAGGCGCTCGTCGGGGACCTCCTCGCCGACAGCCGGCGGGCCGCGACCGCGCTCGCGCAGCTCATCGGGCCGTTCCGGGCCGCGCACGGGCGCTTCCCCGGCGTGCCCGAGCTGCGCGAGCTGCTCGGCGGGACGCCCGAGGCGTTCGCCGCGCTTCGCGAAGCCGTCGCCGGCGACCCCGCCCAGCTGCGCGAGCTCGATGCCCGGCAGCGCCAGGCCGATCGCGGCGACGACGTCGGCGTCCTCCTCGCCGAACGCATCGCCTTCCTCGACCGCCCCGCCTTCGCCCGCTTCTTCCGCACGGACCGCCAGGACGAAGCGCCGCAGTTCTCCCTCCGCGCCGTCGAGCACCCGCTCCGCGTCCGCGTCGACCTCCCCGAACGCGGCCACGCCGAAGCCTCCCGGATCGTCTCCCGGCTGCTGCTCGCCCAGTTCGCCGAGGCCGCCCTCGCCCGCCGCGACCGCTCCCTCTTCGCCTGCCTGGTCCTCGACGACGCCACGTACACCGTCACCGCCGACTCCGTACGCGCCATCCAGCGGCTCCGCTCCGCCAACGCCGGCGTCGTCCTCGCGCTGCGCAGCCTGGAGGACGTGCCCGAGGCGCTGCGGGGGCCGCTGCTCGGGGCGGTCGGCTGCCGGATGGCGTTCGCCGGGATCGCTCCCTGGGACGGTGGACGGTTCGCCGAGACCTGGGGCACCGAATGGGTGCAGACCCGCGACGTCACCAACCGGCAGATCATCTCCGACGAGCCCCTCACCAAGGCCCTGCACTTCATGCGACGCCTCGTGACCGGCAAGGCGGCGACGGCGGAGGCCGTGACCGTACGGGAGGTGGAGCGCGAGCGCTGGTCGGCCTCCGACCTCGCCCATGCCGTCCCCGCCGGGCACGCCGTCCTGTCCCTCACCCATGTGCGGGGCGAGCACACGCCGCCCCTGCTCGTGGACCTCCGCAGCTGAGCCGGAGCGGCCATCGGCGGGCCCTGGCACAATCGAGGGCGCCGCTCGGCTGAGCGGCGCCCCCTCCCCAAAGGTCCGACGGTCCCCAATGCCGCCCACCCTCGCCTCACTCGTCCAGCACTCGGCGCTCAAGCTCACCGTCCGTGCCGGCGAGGACCGCCTCGACACCCCCGTGCGCTGGGCCCACGTCAGCGAGCTCGCCGACCCCGTCCCGTACATGGAGGGCGGCGAGCTGCTGCTCACCACGGCGCTCACCCTGGACGCCGAGGACTCCGAGGCGATGCACCGCTACGTCCGGCGGCTGCTCGCCGCGGGCGTCGTGGGGCTCGGATTCGCCGTCGGCGTCAACTACGACAACATCCCGCAGCCCCTCGTGGACGCGGCGGGGGCCGAGGGGCTCCCGCTCCTCGAAGTACCGAGGCGCACACCGTTCCTCGCGATCAGCAAGGCCGTCTCGGCGGCGATCGCGGCCGATCAGTACCGGGCCGTCACGGCCGGTTTCGAGGCCCAGCGGGAGCTGACCCGCGCCGCGCTCGCCGAGGGGCCGGACGCGGTGATCGCGCGGCTCGCGGCCCATGTCGACGGATGGGCGGCGCTGTACGACACCTCCGGCACCGTCCTGTCCGTGTCGCCCGAGTGGGCGACGCGCCGCGCCGCCCGGCTCACGCCCGACGTCGAACGGCTCCGGGAGCGGCCCGCGCCCGCGAGCGCGGTCGTCGGAGGCACGGACGACCGGGTGGAGCTCCAGTCGCTGGGAACCGGACGGCGGGTCAGGGGTGCCCTCGCGGTCGGCACCGGCGCCCCGCTCGGCACGGCGGAACGGTACGCCGTGCACTCCGCGATCGCCCTGCTGACCCTCACCACGGAGCGCTCGCGCTCGCTCCAGGCGGCCGAGGCGCGGCTGGGCGCGGCGGTGCTGCGGATGATGCTGTCCGGCCAGCCCGACCACGCCCGGGCGGTGGCCGGCGACCTGTACGGCGGACTCCTCGACGCGCCCTTCCGGCTGCTGATCGCCGAAACGGTGGCGGGGGAGCGGGAGGGCGAACCGCCCCTTCCGGTCCTCGCGGAGGAGCTGGAGTCCGCCGCCGCCCGGGCGGGCGAGACGGTCCTGACCGTTCCGGAGGGCGAGGAGCGGCTCCTGGTCCTGGCCGGGGACGGCGGGGCGGTCGTCACGGCCTGCGAGAGCTATGCGGAGCGGGACGCGGAGGAGACCGGTGTCGTCGTCGGCCTCTCGGCCCCGGCCGGGCCGATCGCGGCGGCGGCCGCGTACAAGCAGGCCGAGCAGGCGCTGTCGGTGGCGCGGCGGCGCGGCCGGGCGCTGGTCGAGCACGAGGACCTGGCGGCGGGATCGGTCCTGCCGCTGCTGGCCGACGACGCGGTCCGCGCCTTCGCCGACGGGATGCTCCGCGCCCTGTACGAGCACGACGCGACGGGCCGGGGCGACCTGGTCGCCTCGCTGCGGGCCTGGCTCTCCCGCCACGGCCAGTGGGACGCGGCGGCGGCCGACCTGGGCGTCCACCGCCACACCCTCCGCTACCGGATGCGCCGGGTGGAGGAGATCCTGGGCCGCTCCCTCGACGACCCGGACGTACGGATGGAGCTGTGGCTGGCGCTGAAGGCGACGGGGGCGGACGCGGAGGAGCGGTAGGGCCCATTTCACCTGCCGCACCGCCTCGACGGCGCCATTCCTGCCCGATCGCGGGCAGGATCATTGATCATTCGCCTGAAAACTCCTTACTCTCCTGGGCATGACAAGCCCCGCGGTCGATCCCGCCTCCGAGGAACGCACCTCCACCCCCGCCGCCCCCGGACGCGCTCCCCGCCGCATCTCCGGCGCCGTCTGGCTCGCGCTCGGGATCGTGTACGTCGTCTGGGGGTCCACCTACCTCGGGATCCGGATCGTCGTCGAGACGATGCCGCCGTTCCTCTCCGCGGGGATGCGTTACGTCGTCGCCGGCCTGCTGCTCGCCGCGCTCATCGCCTGGCGTCAGGGCCCGGCCGCGCTGAAGGTGACCCCGCGCCAACTCGGCTCCGCCGTGGTGGTCGGCGTGCTGCTGCTCGTCGGCGGCAACGCGCTCGTCGTCCTCGCCGAGACCGACATCCCCTCCGGCCTCGCCGCGCTCCTCGTCGCGAGCGTGCCCGCCTGGGTGGTCGTCCTGCGTGCCGTCGCCGGCGAGCGTCCGGGCCGCGGCGCCTTCGCCGGCGTCGCCCTCGGCCTGGTCGGCCTCGGCGTCCTGACCCTCCCCGGTCTCAGTGGCGAGGTCAGGATCGGAGGCGTGGTCCTCGTCGTCGTCGCCGCGCTCCTGTGGTCCGTCGGATCGTTCTCCTCCGGCCGGCTTCCGATGCCCGCCAACCCGTTCACCGCCAGCGCGTACGAGATGCTCGCCGGTGGGCTCGGGGGCCTCGGCGTCGCCCTGGTCCGCGGCGAGCACCACGGCTTCGACCTCGCCGACGTCTCCACCCGCTCCTGGATCGCCCTCGGCTACCTCGTCGTCTTCGGCTCGCTGATCGCTTTCACCGCGTACGCCTGGCTCCTCCAGACCGCTCCGCTCTCCCTGGTCGCCACCTATGCCTACGTCAACCCGGTCGTCGCCGTGCTCCTGGGTGCCCTCGTCCTCGGTGAGGCCCTGACCTGGCCCATCGCGCTCGGCGGCGCGATCGTCGTCGGCGGGGTCTGTCTGATCGTCTCGACGGAACGACGGGCATGATCATCGCGCTCGGATGAGGTTCGGGGTCTCCTTCCGCCAAAGCGGACAGGAGCCCCCGTGCACCACTCCACGGCGGACAAGCGCCATTGCGCCCGCTTCGCCCTAACGTGGCACGAGAGCGATCGCTCGCACCCCCGATACGGAAAGGGCCGGGACGCAATGACGACCACCCACGCCTTCTGGCTCGCCGGCCGCGAGGCCACCGGCGAGGCCACCTTCGACGTCACGAACTCCTTCGACGGACGTCTGGTCGGCAAGGTCAGCGTGCCCACCGAAGCCCAGGTCGAGGAAGCCGTCGCCGCCGCGCACGCCGTGGTCGACGAGTTCGCCGCGACGCCGGCGCACGTCCGCGCCGCCGCCCTCGACCACGTGTCGAAGCGCCTCGCCGAGCGCACCGAGGAGATCGCCCAGGTGATCTCCGCCGAGAACGGCAAGCCCATCAAGTGGGCCCGCGGCGAGGTCGGCCGCGCCGTCTCCGTATTCCGCTTCGCCGCCGAGGAAGCCCGCCGCTTCAACGGCGGCGAGGCCCAGCGTCTCGACACCGAGGCCGGTGGCGTCGGCCGGCTGGCCATCACCCGCCGTATCCCCAAGGGCGTCGTCCTCGGCATCGCTCCGTTCAACTTCCCGCTGAACCTCAGCGCCCACAAGGTCGCCCCGGCCATCGCCGTCGGTGCCCCGATCATCCTCAAGCCGGCCCCGGCCACCCCGATCTCGTCCCTGATCCTGGGCGAGCTGCTGGCCGAGACCGACCTGCCGGCCGGCTCCTGGTCCGTCCTGACCGTGCCGAACGACCGGATGCCCGCCCTCGTGAAGGACGAGCGCCTCCCGGTCATCTCCTTCACCGGCTCCGACAAGGTCGGCTACGCCATCCAGGAGTCCGTGCCGCACAAGCACTGCACCCTGGAGCTCGGCGGCAACGCCGCCGCCGTCGTCCTCGGCGACTGGGCGTCCGAGCAGGACCTGGACTGGGCGGCGAGCCGTATCGCCACCTTCTCCAACTACCAGGGCGGCCAGTCCTGCATCTCCGTGCAGCGCGTGATCGCCGACGCCTCGGTCTACGACCGGCTCGTCCCCAAGGTCGTCGCCGCCGTCGAGGCGCAGGTCTCCGGTGACCCGGCGGACGACGCCACCGACGTCGGCCCGCTCGTCGACGAGAACGCCGCCAAGCGTGTCGAGGCCTGGGTGGACGAGGCCGTCGCGGCGGGCGCGAAGCTGCTCGCGGGCGGCAAGCGCGAGGGCGCGACCTACGCCCCGACCGTCCTCACCGACCTCCCGGGCGACGTCACCCTGGCCCGCGCCGAGGTCTTCGGCCCGGTCCTCACCATCGCCAGGGTCGACGGCGAGGCCGAGGCCTTCGCCGCCGTCAACGACTCGGACTTCGGCCTCCAGGCCGGCGTCTTCACCCACGACCTCCAGACCGCCTTCCGCGCCCACCGCGCGCTCGAGGTCGGCGGCGTGATCATCGGCGACGTCCCGTCCTACCGCGCCGACCAGATGCCGTACGGCGGCGCCAAGAAGTCCGGCGTCGGCCGCGAGGGCGTCAAGTACGCCATGGACGACTACACCTACGAGCGGGTCCTGGTCCTCACGGGCCTCGCGCTGTAACCCGTATTCAGTAGTCCGTGCGAAGTCGTACGGATCCCTGAGACCGACGGCCGGAGCCCACTGTGCGGGGGCTCCGGCCGTCTTCTCGTCTATCGGTGCGCCCGGAAATCGGGTACTACGGACGAGTAGCCACATGGCCCCCTACGAGCGGCGAGGTGAGCTCCTCATGTCCGCACCCACCCAGCGACCCAAGGTCACCGAACGCGAGGCCCGGCAGGTCGCCGAGGCAGCGCGCGAGCAGGACTGGCGCAAACCCAGCTTTGCCAAGGAACTCTTCCTCGGCCGCTTCCGACTCGACCTCATCCACCCCCATCCCCTCCCGTCCCAGGAGGACGTCCGGCGCGGCGAGGCCTTCCTCGCCAAGCTGCGCACCTTCTGCGAGACACACATCGACGGCCGGCTCATCGAGCGCGAGGCCCGCATCCCCGACGAGGTCGTCACCGGCCTCAAGGAACTCGGCGCGCTCGGGATGAAGATCGACCCGAAGTACGGCGGGCTCGGCCTCACCCAGGTCTACTACAACCGCGCCCTCGCCCTGGTCGGGTCCGCGAGCCCCGCGATCGGCGCACTGCTCTCGGCCCATCAGTCCATCGGCGTTCCCCAGCCGCTGAAGATCTTCGGCACCCAGGAACAGCGCGACACCTATCTCCCCCGCCTCGCCTCCACCGACATCTCGGCCTTCCTGCTCACCGAACCCGACGTGGGCTCCGACCCGGCCCGGCTCGCCACCACGGCGGTACCGGACGGCGACGACGCCTATGTCATCGACGGGGTGAAGCTCTGGACGACCAACGGGGTCGTCGCCGATCTGCTCGTCGTCATGGCGCGCGTCCCCGCCTCGCCGGGCCACCGGGGCGGCATCACCGCCTTCGTCGTCGAGGCGGACTCGCCCGGCATCACCGTCGAGCACCGCAACGCCTTCATGGGCCTGCGAGGGCTCGAGAACGGCGTCACCCGCTTCCACGGCGTCCGGGTCCCCGCCGAGAACCGCATCGGCCCGGAGGGCGCCGGCCTCAAGATCGCGCTGACGACGCTCAACACCGGCCGGCTCTCGCTCCCCGCGATGTGCGTCGGCGCCGGCAAGTGGGCGCTGAAGATCGCCCGCGAATGGGCGACAGTACGAGAACAGTGGGGCAAGCCGGTCGCACGCCACGAGGCGGTCGGCACGAAGATCTCCTTCATCGCGGCGACCACGTTCGCCCTGGAGGCGGTCGTCGACCTCTCCTCGCAGATGGCCGACGAGGACCGCAACGACATCCGCATCGAGGCGGCGCTCGCCAAGCTCTACGGCTCCGAGATGGGCTGCCTCATCGCCGACGAACTGGTCCAGATCCGCGGCGGACGCGGATACGAGACCGCCGACTCGCTGGCGGCGCGCGGGGAACGGGCCGTACCGGCGGAGCAGTTGCTCCGCGATCTGCGGATCAACCGGATCTTCGAGGGCTCGACAGAGATCATGCACCTGCTCATCGCCCGCGAGGCCGTCGACGCGCATCTGGCCGTCGCCGGCGACATCATCGACCCCGAGAAGTCGCTGGGCGACAAGGCGAAGGCGGGGGCGCGGGCCGGCGGCTTCTACGCCCGCTGGCTGCCGAAGCTCGTCACCGGGCAGGGGCAGGTACCGGGCGCGTACCGGGAGTTCGGCGCCCTCGCCACCCATCTGCGGTACGTGGAGCGGACGTCGCGGAAGCTCGCCCGGTCCACCTTCTACGCGATGTCGCGATGGCAGGGCCGGATGGAGCTGAAGCAGGCCTTCCTCGGGCGGATCGTCGACATCGGCGCGGAGCTCTTCGCGATGAGCGCGGCGTGCGTACGGGCGGAACTGCTGCGGTCCACCGACGACCACGGCAAGGAGGCGTACGCGCTCGCCGACGCGTTCTGCCGCCAGTCCCGGCTGCGGGTGGAGGAGCTCTTCGGCCGCCTCTGGTCCAACACGGACGACCTGGACCGCCGGGTCGTGGACGGGGTCCTCGCCGGACGCTACGAGTGGCTGGAAGCCGGGGTGGTCGACCCGAGCGACGACGGCCCCTGGATCGCGGACGCGACACCGGGCGCCTCGACGGAGGAGAACGTCCACCGCAAGATCCCCTGACCGGAGGCGTGGGCCATCGCGCCGCAGGTGTCCCGTCCTGCGGAACGATGGCCCACGACGGCGGAAGCCACGGCAGGATGGTCCCGTGACCGTCATAGAGATTCCCGGTTCCAAGTCCGTCACCGCCCGCGCGCTCTTCCTCGCCGCCGCCGCCGACGGGACCACCACCCTCCTCCGGCCGCTCCTCTCCGACGACACCGAGGGCTTCGCCGAAGGGCTGAAGACCCTCGGATACGAGGTCCGGCAGGAGCCGGGGGCCTGGCACATCGAGGGCCGGCCCGCCGGGCCCGCCGTCGGCGCCGCCGACGTGTACTGCCGCGACGGCGCGACCACCGCCCGCTTCCTCCCCACCCTCGCCGCCGCCGGCCACGGCACCTTCCGCTTCGACGCCTCGCCCCAGATGCGCCGCCGCCCCCTCGGCCCCCTCTCCACCGCCCTGCGCACCCTCGGCGTCGACCTCCGCCACGAGGAGAACGAGGGCCACCACCCGCTCACCGTCGCCGCCCGGGGCATCAAGGGCGGCGCGCTCACCCTCGACGCCGGCCAGTCCTCCCAGTACCTGACCGCCCTCCTCATGCTCGGCCCGCTGACCGCCGAGGGCCTCGCGATCACCGTCACCGACCTGGTCTCGGAGCCGTACGTCGAGATCACCCTCGCGATGATGCGCGCCTTCGGCGCCGAGGTGACCCGGCAGGACCGCACCTACACCGTCGCCCCCACCGGCTACAAGGCGGCCACCTACCCCGTCGAGCCCGACGCCTCCACCTCCTCCTACTTCTTCGCCGCCGCCGCTCTCCACCCCGGCCGCACCGTCACCGTCCCCGGCCTCGGCACCGGCGCCCTCCAGGGCGACCTCGGCTTCGTCGACGTCCTGCGCCGCATGGGCGCGGACGTGGAGATCACCGACACGGCCACCACCGTCCGCGGCACGGGAACGCTGCGCGGCCTCACCGTGAACATGCGCGACATCTCCGACACCATGCCGACCCTCGCCGCCCTCGCGCCCTTCGCCGACGGACCCGTCCGCATCGAGGACGTCGCCAACACGCGCGTCAAGGAGTGCGACCGCCTCGACGCCTGCGCCGAGAACCTCCGCCGCCTCGGCATCGAGGTCGCGACCGGCCACGACTGGATCGAGATCCAGCCCGGGACCCCGGCCGGCCCCGCCGAGATCGCCACCCACGGCGACCACCGGATCGTCATGTCCTTCGCGGTGACCGGTCTGCGCACGCCCGGCATCACCTTCGACGACCCCGGCTGCGTACGGAAGACCTTCCCGGACTTCCACCGCGTCTTCGGCGAGGCCTTCGGAACGGCCGCCTCCGCAGAGTGACCACACCGGGCGAAGACACCCACGAGAGGCACCCCGTGAAGACCGCACAGTCTTTGCGGCAAGAATGGGGGGCATGAGCGACCGCCCCTCTCCTCTCGCCGACCCGCACATCGTCTTCGCACCGGTCGAAGGCCGCCGGGACATCGTCGTCCTCGGCTCCACGGGATCCATCGGCACCCAGGCCATCGACCTGGTCCTGCGCAACCCCGACCGGTTCCGGGTCACCGCCCTCGCCGCCTCCGGCGGCCGTGTCGGGCTGCTGGCCGAGCAGGCGCACCGGCTGAAGGTCGCCGCGGTCGCCGTCGCCCGTGAGGACGTGGTGCCCGAGCTGCGCGACGCGCTCAAGGAGCTGTACGGCGCCGAGCCCCTGCCCGAGATCCTGGCGGGGGCCGACGCCGCCACTCAGCTCGCCGCCTCGCCCTGCCACACGGTGCTCAACGGCATCACCGGATCCATCGGCCTGGCGCCCACGCTCGCCGCCCTCGAAGCCGGCCGCACCCTCGCCCTGGCCAACAAGGAGTCGCTGATCGTCGGCGGCCCGCTGGTCAAGGCGCTCGCCAAGCCCGGCCAGATCATCCCGGTCGACTCCGAGCACGCCGCCCTCTTCCAGGCGCTCGCCGCCGGCACCCGCGCCGACGTCCGCAAGCTGGTCGTCACCGCCTCCGGCGGCCCCTTCCGCGGCCGTACGCGGGCGGAGCTGGCCCATGTCACCCGCGAGGACGCGCTCGCCCACCCCACCTGGGCCATGGGCCCGGTCATCACGGTGAACAGCGCCACCCTCGTGAACAAGGGCCTGGAGGTCATCGAGGCGCACCTCCTCTACGACATCCCCTTCGACCGCATCGAGGTCGTCGTCCACCCCCAGTCGTACGTCCACTCGATGGTCGAGTTCACCGACGGCTCCACCCTCGCCCAGGCCACGCCGCCCGACATGCGCGGCCCGATCGCGCTCGGCATCGGTTGGCCCGAGCGCGTCCCGGACGCCGCCCCCGCCTTCGACTGGACCAAGGCGTCCAGCTGGGAGTTCTTCCCGCTCGACACCGACGCGTTCCCGTCCGTCGGCCTGGCCCGCCACGTCGGCGAACTGGGCGGCACCGCCCCCGCCGTCTTCAACGCCGCCAACGAGGAGTGCGTGGAGGCGTTTCTCGCAGGCAGGCTGCCGTTCAACGGAATCATGGATACGGTCACGGCAGTCGTCACCGAACACGGAAAGCCCACCCAGGGAACCTCCCTCACGGTGTCGGACGTCCTCGAAGCGGAGACCTGGGCCCGCGCCCGGGCCCGTGAACTGGCAGAACTCGCAGCGAACGCAACCGCGGAGGCGCGCGCATGACCGTACTTCTCACGCTCCTCGGCATCGCGCTGTTCGCGGTGGGGCTGCTCGTCTCCATCGCGTGGCACGAACTCGGCCACCTCTCCACGGCCAAGCTCTTCGGCATCCGCGTGCCGCAGTACATGGTCGGCTTCGGCCCCACCATCTGGTCGAAGAAGAAGGGCGAGACGGAGTACGGCATCAAGGCCATCCCGGCCGGCGGCTACATCCGCATGATCGGGATGTTCCCGCCCGGCAGGGACGGCCGTATCGAGGCACGCTCCACCTCGCCCTGGCGCTCCATGATCGAGGACGCCCGCGAGGCCTCCTTCGAGGAGCTCCAGCCCGGCGACGAGAAGCGGCTCTTCTACACGCGCAAGCCGTGGAAGCGCGTCATCGTGATGTTCGCCGGCCCGTTCATGAACCTGATCCTCGCCGTCCTGCTGTTCTTCGGCAGCGCCATGGCCGTCGGGTTCGAGACCCAGACCACCAAGGTCGCCGGCGTCACCAACTGCGTCATCGACCAGAGCGAGAAGCGCGACACCTGCAAGGCCGGCGACCCCGAGTCACCCGCCAAGGCCGCCGGACTCCTCGAGGGCGACCGCATCGTCGCCTTCAACGGTGAACGCGTCTCGGACTGGAACACCCTCTCCGACCGCATCCGCGCCACCACCGGGGCCGCCACCGTCACCGTCCAGCGCGACGGCAAGGAGATGGATCTCAAGGCCACGCTCCTCGAGAACAAGGTGCTCAAGAAGGACGCGGACGGCAAGGTCGTCCAGCCGCTGCAGTACGTCACCGCCGGCTACCTGGGCTTCGAGTCCGGCCGCGAGGTCGTCCCGCTCACCTTCGGCGAGTCCGCCTCCCGCATGACCGACCAGCTCCAGGCCGGCGCCGAGTCCGTGCTCGCCCTGCCCGGCAAGATCCCGGACCTGTGGGACGCCACCTTCGGCGACGGGGAACGCAAGGCCGACTCCCCGGTCGGCGTCGTCGGCGCCGCCCGTATCAGCGGCGAGCTGATGAACATCGACGCGCCCCCGCAGACGATCCTGGTCTTCTTCCTGCAGCTGGTCGTCATGTTCAACGTCTCGCTGTTCCTGTTCAACATGCTGCCGCTGCTCCCGCTCGACGGCGGGCACATCGCGGGCGCCCTGTGGGAGTCCGTACGCCGCCACACCGCGCGGATCTTCCGGCGCCCCGACCCGGGCCCGTTCGACGTCGCCAAGCTGATGCCGGCCGCGTATGTGGTGGCGGGAGTGTTCGTCTGCTTCACGCTCCTCGTCCTCGCCGCGGACATCGTCAACCCGGTGAAGCTGACGTGACGAGAGGGTGGCCGGACCCCCTGGGTGTCCGGCCACCCGCCGCCGGGGCGGTAATCTCGAAGACCTGAGCCCGATGAACCACACCTTGGGGTTGTACAGCTGATGACCGCGATCTCTCTCGGTATCCCGTCCGTTCCGACCAGGCTCGCCGAGCGGCGCAAGAGCCGCCAGATCCAGGTCGGATCGGTGGCCGTGGGCGGCGACGCACCCGTCTCTGTCCAGTCCATGACGACGACCCGGACCTCCGACATCGGGGCCACGCTCCAGCAGATCGCCGAGCTGACCGCCTCCGGCTGCCAGATCGTCCGTGTCGCGTGCCCCACCCAGGACGACGCCGACGCGCTGGCGACCATCGCCAAGAAGTCGCAGATCCCGGTGATCGCGGACATCCACTTCCAGCCGAAGTACGTCTTCGCCGCCATCGACGCCGGCTGCGCCGCGGTCCGCGTCAACCCCGGCAACATCAAGCAGTTCGACGACAAGGTCAAGGAGATCGCGCACGCCGCCAAGGCCGCGGGCACCCCGATCCGGATCGGCGTCAACGCGGGCTCGCTCGACGCCCGGCTGCTGAAGAAGTACGGCAAGGCCACCCCCGAGGCGCTGGTCGAGTCCGCGCTGTGGGAGGCCTCCCTCTTCGAGGAGCACGGCTTCGG
This sequence comes from Streptomyces sp. NPDC039609, assembly GCF_055596705.1. Lineage (NCBI taxonomy): Bacteria > Bacillati > Actinomycetota > Actinomycetes > Kitasatosporales > Streptomycetaceae > Streptomyces > Streptomyces sp. NPDC039609. The sequence goes on along the minus strand of NZ_JBVIUJ010000009.1, from coordinate 52,171 downwards.
CGACATCAAGATCTCGGTCAAGCACAACGACCCGGTCGTCATGGTCAACGCCTACCGCCAGCTGGCCGCGGCCTGTGACTACCCGCTGCACCTCGGCGTCACCGAGGCCGGCCCGGCCTTCCAGGGCACCATCAAGTCCGCCGTCGCCTTCGGCGCGCTGCTCTCCGAGGGCATCGGCGACACCATCCGCGTCTCGCTCTCCGCGCCGCCGGTCGAGGAGGTCAAGGTCGGCAACCAGATCCTGGAGTCGCTGAACCTCAAGCCGCGCCGCCTGGAGATCGTCTCCTGCCCGTCCTGCGGCCGCGCCCAGGTCGACGTCTACAAGCTCGCCGAAGAGGTCACCGCCGGCCTCGAGGGCATGGAGGTCCCGCTGCGCGTCGCCGTCATGGGCTGCGTCGTCAACGGCCCCGGCGAGGCCCGCGAGGCCGACCTCGGCGTCGCCTCCGGCAACGGCAAGGGCCAGATCTTCGTCAAGGGCGAGGTCATCAAGACCGTCCCCGAGTCGAAGATCGTCGAGACCCTCATCGAAGAGGCGATGAAGATCGCCGAGCAGATGGAGAAGGACGGCGTGATGTCCGGCGAGCCGACGGTCGCCATCGGCGTCTGACCGGCCCGAGCACCCCTACGAAGCCCCGTCGCGCCGCCCGTCGAACCGGGCCCCGACGGGGCTTCGTCGCGCTCGCCCGACACCTCCGCGACGCTCCAGGTACAGTGCGGAGATCAGCAGACCGCATGGTGAGGCCCCCTCGTGTTGACGCAGACCACCACCCGGGTCCTCGAACCCGCCGACCTCGGCGCCGCGCTCGCCGTCCTCGAGAGCGCCCCCGTCGAGAACGCCTTCGTGGCCGCCCGCGTCCAAGCGGCCGGCCTCGACCCCTGGCGCCTCGGCGGCGAGATGTGGGGCTGGTACGCCGACGGACAGCTGCGCTCCCTCTGCTACTCCGGCGCCAACCTCGTCCCCATCTGCGCCACCCCTGACGCCGTCCGCGCCTTCGCCGACCGCGCCCGCAGGACCGGCCGCCGCTGCTCCTCCATCGTCGGCCCCTCCGAGCCCACCACCCAGCTCTGGCGGCTCCTCGAGCCCAGCTGGGGCCCCGCCCGCGACGTCCGCGGCCACCAGCCCCTGATGGTCACCGAGGAGCCCTCCGCCACCGTCGAGCCAGACCCCCTCGTCCGTCGCATCCGCAAGGAGGAGATGGAGGTCATCATGCCCGCGTGCGTGGCCATGTTCACCGAGGAGGTCGGCATCTCGCCGATGGCCGGCGACGGCGGACTGCTCTACCAGGCCCGCGTCGCCGAACTCGTCGGCGCCGGCCGCTCCTTCGCCCGTATCGAGGACGGCAAGGTCGTCTTCAAGGCCGAGATCGGCGCCGCCACCCGCCATGCCTGCCAGATCCAGGGCGTCTGGGTGGCCCCCGAGTTCCGCGGCCGAGGCCTGTCCGAGACCGGAATGGCCGCCGTGCTGCGCTACGCCCTCGCCGACGTCGCCCCGGTCGTCAGCCTCTACGTCAACGACTACAACGCCCCGGCCAGGGCCTCGTACCGCCGCGTCGGCTTCCGCGAGGTCGGGGCCTTCATGAGCGTGCTCTTCTGAGGCACTTGTAAGGTGCGCGCATGGATGCCGCTGACGTCACGATCGGACCGGTCAATCTCGCCGCGCGGGTGGACGACGCCCTCGCCGTCCAAGCGCTCGCCTTCGGGCTCAGTGAGGACGAGATCGTCGTACGACGCCACATCGTGCTCCGTCATCTGCTCAACCCCGGCGCCTGCGCCTACGGCGCGACCAACGCCGCCGGCCGGCTGGTCGGCTTCGTGTACGGGATGCCCAACGACCGCACCCACTGGTGGTCCGGCATCGTGGAGCCGTACCTCCGCGCCGGCGGCACCGCGGACTGGCTCGACGACTCGTTCGTGATCACCGAGCTCCATGTCCACCCCTCCTACCAGGGGCGGGGTATCGGCCGTGAGCTGATCACCGCCATCACCGACCAGTCGGACCTGCCCCGGTCGATCCTCTCGGCGATCGACACGGAGAGCCCGGCCCGCGGTCTGTACCGGGCCCTCGGCTACCAGGACCTGGCCCGCCAGGTCCACTTCCCCAGCGCGCCCCGTCCGTACGCCGTCATGGGCGCCCCGCTGCCGTTGCCGCGCCGGAACGGACTCCGCGCAACCGGTTCGCCACGGAACTGATTTCACCGAGCCGGTGCCGCCCGGCTAACCTCCTGCCATCACCCTTACCCGGCAGGAGTACGAGAACCATGGCCAACGTACCGGTCCAGCGCATGTCCCAGTTGATGGCGAAGACGCTGCGCGACGACCCGGCGGACGCCGAGGTCCTCAGCCACAAGCTCCTCGTCCGGGCCGGCTACGTCCGTCGCACGGCCGCCGGCATCTGGAGCTGGCTGCCCCTGGGCAAGAAGGTCTTCTCCAACGTCGAGCGCATCGTCCGCGAGGAGATGGACGCCATCGGCGCCCAGGAGGTGCTGCTCCCCGCCCTGCTGCCGCGTGAGCCCTACGAGGCGACCGGGCGCTGGGACGAGTACGGCGCCGAGCTCTTCCGCCTCAACGACCGCAAGGGCGGCGACTACCTCCTCGGCCCGACCCACGAGGAGATCTTCACGCTCCTGGTCAAGGACCAGTGCTCGTCCTACAAGGACCTGCCGGTCATCCTGTACCAGATCCAGACGAAGTTCCGCGACGAGGCCCGCCCGCGCGCCGGCATCCTGCGAGGCCGCGAGTTCCAGATGAAGGACTCGTACTCCTTCGACACGGAGGACGAGGGCCTCGCCCAGTCCTACGCCCTGCACCGCGAGGCCTACAAGCGCATCTTCGAGCGCCTCGGCCTCGACTACCGCATCGTCGCCGCCACCGCCGGCGCCATGGGCGGCTCGAAGTCCGAGGAGTTCCTCGCCCCGGCCGAGGCCGGCGAGGACACCTTCGCCGACTGCCCGAACTGCGACTTCGCCGCCAACACCGAGGCGATCTCCTACGAGCTCAAGCCGGTCGACGGCTCCGCCGTCCCGGCGCTCGAGGAGATCCCCACCCCCGACACCCCGACCATCGAGACCCTGGCCGCCTCGCTCGGTGTGCCGGCCTCCGCCACGCTCAAGAACCTCCTGGTGAAGGTCGACGGCGAGATCGTCGCGGTGGGCGTCCCCGGCGACCGCGAGGTCGACATGGGCAAGGTCGAGGAGCACTTCGCCCCCGCGACCGTCGAGATGGTCACCGAGGCCGACTTCGCCGAGCGCCGGGACCTCGTCCGCGGGTACGTCGGTCCGCAGGGCCTGGAGAAGGTCACGTACATCGCCGACCCGCGCGTGGCGCCCGGCACGGCGTGGATCACGGGCGCGAACAAGGACGGGATGCACGCGAAGAACGTCGTCGCGGGCCGTGACTTCGAGGTCGACGAGTACGTCGACGTCGTGGTCGTCCAGGAGGGCGACCCGTGCCCGAAGTGCGGCACCGGCCTGACGCTGGACCGCGCGATCGAGATCGGCCACATCTTCCAGCTGGGCCGCAAGTACGCCGACGCCCTCAAGCTCGACGTCCTCGGCCAGAACGGCAAGCCGGTCCGCGTGACCATGGGCTCGTACGGCATCGGTGTCTCGCGCGCGGTCGCCGCGCTGGCCGAGCAGTCGGCCGACGAGAAGGGCCTGTGCTGGCCCGCCGAGGTCGCCCCGGCCGACGTCCACGTCGTCGCGGCGGGCAAGGCCCTCCAGACCGAGCTCGCGCTCGAGGTCTCGGAGCAGCTGCGCGCCGCGGGCCTGCGGGTCCTGGTCGACGACCGGGCGGGCGTCTCGCCGGGCGTGAAGTTCACCGACGCGGAGCTGATCGGCGTCCCGAAGATCCTGGTCGCCGGCCGCCGCTCGGCGGAGGGCGTCGTGGAACTGAAGGACCGCCGCACGGGTGAGCGCGAGGAACTCCCGGTGGCCGAGGCGATCGCCCGCCTGAGCGCGTAGCAATTCGGCCCCAAGCCGCCCCCTGCCCGCAGGGGGCGGCTTCCCTTCACCCCCCGCCCACAACCTGGTGGGGCAGAGGTTGCGGGCGGGCGGCGTCCTGTGGAGCGCCCTTGAGGGCCCGGCGGAGGGCGCCACACTCGCCTGCGCACAACCCACGTGGCACGCCCGCGTACGCCCGTGGCGCCCGGCGTCGGACCCCCGCGTGCCCTACGCCGCTTCGTCCCGTGGGATCGGGTCCGCCGGGGGCCCCGCGACTGTCTCGTCCGGTAGGGGTGGGAGGTCCACCAGGTCCGACAGGTCCGGGAGGTCCCTCGTGGGGCGGGGCTCCCCAGGGAGGCCGGGCAAGGGGTCCTGGAAGGTCTCCGGTGCCGCCACCGGCACATGCGGCGCGGCCGACTCCGAGGCCGCCGCGCCCTGCGCCGGCGCCGCCCGCTCCAGGAACCGCAGCAGCTCCACCGGGAACGGCAGCACCAGCGTCGAGTTCTTCTCCGCCGCCACCGCCACCACCGTCTGCAACAGCCGCAGCTGCAGCGCCGCCGGCTGCTCCGACATCACCGCCGCCGCCTCCGCCAGCTTCTTCGACGCCTGCAGCTCCGCGTCCGCGTTGATCACCCGCGCCCGCCGCTCCCGGTCCGCCTCCGCCTGCCGCGCCATCGAGCGCTTCATCGTCTCCGGCAGCGAGACGTCCTTGATCTCGACCCGGTCGATCGCGACACCCCAGCCCATCGCCGGACTGTCCAGCATCAGCTCGAGCCCTTGGTTGAGCTTCTCCCGGTTCGACAGCAGGTCGTCCAGGTCGCTCTTGCCGATGATCGACCGCAGCGACGTCTGCGCCATCTGCGAAACCGCGAACTTGTAGTCCTCCACCCGCACCAGCGCGTCCGCCGCGTCGACCACCTTGAAGTACACGACCGCGTCCACCCGCACCGTCACGTTGTCCCGGGTGATGCCCTCCTGCGCCGGCACGGGCAGCGTCACGATCTGCAGGTTCACCTTGTGCAGCCGGTCGATGACCGGCACGATCATCGTGAACCCCGGCTGGCGGACATCGTTCAGCAGCCGACCGAAGCGGAACACCACGCCCCGTTCGTACTGCTTCACCACGCGCGCGGCCGCACCCGCGTACACCACGACCGCCACTGCGGTCGCCGCCGCCGCTGTCAACAGCTCCTCGAGCATCACGGCCCCCTGAGGTCCGAGCAGAGCGTTACAGCAAGGGTATTCCCCTACAGCCAGCCCGCGAACTCCAGCAACAGCTCCGCGTCCTGATGGCGCCCCGCCGTCAGCGCCCGGGTACCCGACTCGACCGCCCGGAAGAGCGTCCAGCCCCGCAGCCGCTCCCGGTCCACCTCCAGCGAGTCCGCCAGTTTGTTGACCCGCCGACGGGCCGCCGACGCCCCGGCCGAGGCCGCCACCAGGTCCTCGACCCGGTCCCGTACGAGCCGCGCCAGATCGTAGGCACGCTCGCCGACCAGCGGCTCGGGGCCCACGGCCAGCCAGGCCGCTCGTTCGCCCGCCAGGACCTTGCCCTGCCGGAAGCAGCCGTGCAGCAGCAGCGTCTCGGGGGAGTCGGCGACCAGCTCCTCGCGTGCCGCCAGCGCGGCGGCCGTCAGTGCGCCGGCCTCGGCGTCGGCACGGTAGGGCTCCATCGCCGTCGCCTGGCGGGCCGTGCGCTCGGCCACCGACTCGAAGCCGTGCTCCGCGGGCGGCTCGACCCACAGCTTCCGGACCGTGCCCGCCGCCTCGAGCAGCGCCTTCGCCTCCGGGAGGGACCGCAGCGACACCTCGGTGTGCAGCCGTTCGAGGACCAGCGAGCCGTCCTCGGGCGCCTCCAGGAGCCGTACCGCGCCCCAGCCGTTCCAGTGCGCCAGCGCGTCCCGCTCCAGGTCCGGCCGGGCGAGCTCGGGGGCGATCTTCAGAGCCGCCGGGAAGCCGTCCTGCCGCCGTACGAGGACGACCAGGCTGCTGCGTCCGCCGGGCGCCACCACCCGCTCGCTCTCCAGGGAGGCGTGCTCCAGCGCGGTCCGCGCCAGCTCGGGCAGCTTCCCGAGCCACTCGGCCGCGACGGCGTTCCCGTACGTCTCGCCGAGCACCCGTACCAGTCGCTGCGGCGGTTCGAAACCCATGCGTACGTTGTTCCTTCTGCAGTACTGGAGCCTGGTAGGGCCGTCAGAGCCGGACTCACACCCGCTCGGCGAGCCCAGGAAAGGTTACGTCGGTGCCACGCCAGCGAACGGCCCGTACCGCCGCCTCGCGCAACGCGGCGGCCGCGTCCCGCCGCAGCGGTCCCTCGGCGGCCCGTACGAGATCGGAGTACACCCCCGCCACCCGGTCCTCCAGGACCGCCGCGAGCCGTACGGCCGCGGCCGTGTCCGGCACCGGGAAGGGCAGCTCGTAGCCCGCCGCCGCCGCGGCCGGCTCCCCGCCCAGGTCCCGTACGGTCCTGCGCAGCCCGTCCCGCCGGGCCCGGTGCGCCTCGTACGCCGAGGTGGCATCCGCGCGCCGTTCGGTACCAATCCGGCCGCCGACGACCCCGTACCCGTACACCGCCGCGTGTTCGGCGGCGAGCGCGGCCTGCGCCGCGTCCAGGGCGCTCATCCCCGGCCTCCTTCGGTCAGCAGATAGGCGTGCGCCGCGCCGGCGGCCGCCACCGAGGCGAGCAGCCGGGCGTACTCGGGCGGTGCGTCGAGCAGCGTGGCCGTGTGTGCGTCGGCGGTCCTGCGGACGGCGGTCGCCAGGTCCTTGAGGGCGACCGCCGGGTCGGCCGCAACGGCCGCGGGGCCCGACGCGGTGGCACCGGGAGCGGACGCGGCGGCACCGGGGGTGTCCGCCGGTCGGGTGTCCGCCGAAGGGGCGGCCTTGGCCTCCGTGCCTTCGGAATCGCGCGGCTCCCCGCTCGCGGTGGCCCCGCCGGTCGGCAGCGGTGTCACACCTTCGGCCAGGGCGGCGGCGTGCGCGGCCACCGCGCGTCGTAGCGGGGTCAGCCGCTCCGTCAGCGAGGGGTGCGCGGCCAGCACCGCGTCGTAACGTTCCAGCAGGGTCAGGCTTGTTGTCACCGATCCGCGGCGCAGAGCCGCCTCCGCGAGCGCCGCCCGTTCGGCCGCGGTCTGCTTCTTCGGCCGCTCACCGCCACCCGGGTCGGACGTGCAGCCGACCAGCGTCACCGCCCCCGCCGCCAGGAGCGCCCGCCTGCCCACGGTCCCCGTGCGCCCCACATCCACTCCCTCGGCCTCGGTCGAAGATCACCGCAGGCGAGCGTACCCGCGGCCCCCGGCCCCGTGGACGGCAACACCCCCCGGGACCGGATACCCTTTGGTCTGACACGCGACGAACCCACAACAGCACACGCGGCCGAGGAGTCACCCGGATGAGCACCACCCAGAGCGACAGGCTGCGAGCACTCCTTGAGCCGCTCATCGCCTCGCAGGGACTCGATCTCGAAGAGCTCGAGGTGGCCTCCGTGGGACGCAAGCGGGTGCTGCGCGTCGTCGTCGACTCCGACGAGGGAGCCGACCTGGACCAGGTCGCCGATGTGAGCCGCGCGCTCTCGGCGAAGCTGGACGAGACGGACGCGATGGGCGAGGGGGAGTACACCCTCGAGGTCGGCACCCCGGGCGCGGAGCGCCCGCTCACCGAGCCCCGCCACTACGTGCGCGCCACAGGCCGCCTTGCCAAGCTGCAGCTGAACGATGGTGGAGAGCTCGTCGCGCGGATCCTCACCGTGGACGACGACGGCATCGACCTCGAAGTGCCGGGCGTGAAGGGGCGCAAGCCCACCGCCCGCCGGGTCGAGTTCGCCGACATCGCCAAGGCGCGTGTCGAGATCGAGTTCAACCGCAAGGACAAGAAGGAAGAGGAGGCGTAGCCGTGGACATCGACGTGAAGCTCCTGAAGGGCTTGGCACAAGAGAAGGAGATCTCCTTCGACCTGTTGGTCGAGGCGATCGAGTCGGCCCTCCTCATCGCGTACCACCGCACCCCGTCCGCCCGCCGCCACGCGCGCGTGGAGCTGAACCGGCAGACCGGTCATGTGACGGTGTGGGCCAAGGAGGACCCCTCCGAACTGGAGGAGGGCCAGGAGCCCAAGGACTTCGACGACACCCCGTCGGACTTCGGCCGGATCGCGGCGAGCACCGCCCGCCAGGTCATCCAGCAGCGGCTGCGCGACGCCGAGAACGACGTCACCTTCGGCGAGTACGCCCGCCGCGAGGGCGACATCGTCGCCGGCCAGGTGCAGCAGGGCAAGGACCCGAAGAACGTCCTCGTCAAGCTCGACGACAAGCTGGAAGCCATCCTTCCGGTGCAGGAGCAGGTGCCGGGCGAGGAGTACACGCACGGCCTGCGGCTGCGCACGTACGTGGTCCGGGTCGCCAAGGGTGTCCGCGGTCCGTCCGTCACCCTTTCGCGCACGCACCCCAATCTGGTGAAGAAGCTCTTCGCGCTGGAGGTCCCCGAGATCGCCGACGGTTCCGTCGAGATCGCGGCGATCGCCCGTGAGGCCGGTCACCGCACCAAGATCGCCGTACGGTCCACCCGTTCGGGCCTGAACGCCAAGGGCGCCTGCATCGGCCCCATGGGCAGCCGTGTCCGCAACGTCATGGCGGAGCTGCTCGGCGAGAAGATCGACATCGTCGACTGGTCCGACGACCCGGCCGAGATGGTGGCCAGCGCGCTCTCCCCGGCCCGGGTCTCGAAGGTCGAGATCGTCGACCTGGCCGCCCGTTCCGCCCGGGTGACCGTGCCCGACTACCAGCTGTCGCTGGCCATCGGCAAGGAAGGGCAGAACGCCCGCCTCGCCGCCCGCCTCACCGGCTGGCGCATCGACATCCGTCCGGACACGGAGCACCCGGCCGACGAGCAGCGCGACCGCGACTGAGTCGCGCCGCAGGGCTGCCGCAGGGAACAGCTCCCGCTCTCGTCACGTTGTGTGAGGGCGAGATCACGACAAACGACCGTTCGATTTTTGCCCCAAACGGGTGAGGTCGCTACGGGGAGGTAGACTTAGCCGTGTCTGGCCGGACGCAAGACCGAGCGTGCCCTGAGCGAACCTGTGTGGGATGCCGGGAGCGAGCGGCCAAGAGCGATCTGCTGCGCATCGTGGAGGTCGAGGGCGCATGTGTCCCCGATCATCGCGGTACGCTGCCCGGCCGGGGTGCGTATCTGCATCCCGCCTCGGTCTGCCTCGACCTGGCGGTCCGCCGCCGGGCGTTCCCGAGGGCCTTCAGGGTCCAGGGTCCGCTCGAAACGGCGGATATTCGCTATCACGTAGAGCGGCAGGCTTTGTAAGAAGAAGTACGGCACGGAAGACCGTGCGGTCAGGTACCTCGCGAGTTGGAAGTAGGTCGAGATTGCGATGAGCACTCGATGAGTACGCGATGAGTACGCCCATGAAGTAGCGACGGTCCGGCGGTAACCGGACCTAAAAGGAGCGAAGTGGCTAAGGTCCGGGTATACGAACTCGCCAAGGAGTTCGGTGTGGAGAGCAAGGTCGTCATGGCCAAGCTCCAAGAACTCGGTGAATTCGTCCGTTCGGCGTCCTCGACTATCGAGGCGCCGGTCGTGCGCAAGTTGACTGATGCGTTGCAGGGTCCCGGCGGTGGCGCCGGCAAGACCGCTGCGAAGCCTGGCGCGCCTCGCAAGGCCGCCCCCTCGAAGCCCGCGGCGCCGTCTCCGGCCGCCGCGGCACGTCCCGCTGCCCCCAAGCCCGGCGCCCCGGCCCCCAAGCCGGCCCCCGCCGCGCCTGCGGCGCCGGCCCCGGTCACTCCGGCCGCGCCCGCGAGCAGCACCCCCTCTCCGGCTCCGGCCGCCTCGGGCCCCCGCCCGGGCCCGAAGCCCGCGCCCAAGCCGGTCACGCCGGCTCCGGCCGCCCCCGAGTTCACCGCGCCCCCGTCGGCTCCCGCCGCCGGTCAGCGTCCCGGTGGCGCGGCCCCGGGACCCCGTCCCACCGGCGAGCGTCCCGCCCGTCCGGGTCAGGGCGCGCCGCGTCCGCAGGGCCAGGGTGCCCCGCGTCCGCAGGGCCAGGGCGCTCCGCGTCCGGGCGGTGCCCGTCCGGCCGGTCCGCGTCCGGGCAACAACCCCTTCACCTCGGGTGGCTCCACCGGAATGGCGCGCCCCCAGGCGCCCCGTCCGGGTGGCGGTGCCCCCCGTCCCGGCGGCGGTGCCGCTCCGGGTGCCCCGCGTCCGCAGGGCGGCCCCGGCGGCGCCCCGCGTCCCCAGGGTCAGGGCGGCGCTCGTCCGACCCCCGGTGGCATGCCTCGTCCGCAGGCTCCCCGTCCGGGCGGCGCGCCCGGCGGTAACCGTCCGAACCCGGGCATGATGCCGCAGCGTCCCGCTGCCGGCCCGCGTCCCGGTGGTGGCCCCGGCGGCCGTGGCCCCGGTGGCCCCGGTGGTCGTCCGGGTGGCGGCGGCGGTCGTCCCGGTGGCGGCGGCGGCTTCGCCGGCCGTCCGGCCGGTCCCGGCGGTGGCGGCGGCGGCTTCGCCGGTCGTCCCGGTGGTCCCGGTGGCGGCGGCGGTCGTCCGGGTGGCCCCGGTGGCGGTGGCGGCGGCTTCGGCGGTCGTCCCGGCGGCTTCGGTGGCCGTCCCGGTGGCCCCGGTGGCCGTGGTGGCACGCAGGGCGCCTTCGGTCGTCCCGGCGGTCCCGCGCGTCGTGGTCGCAAGTCGAAGCGTCAGAGGCGCCAGGAGTACGAGGCCATGCAGGCCCCGTCGGTCGGCGGCGTGATGCTGCCTCGCGGCAACGGCGAAGCCATTCGCCTGTCGCGCGGTGCGTCCCTCACCGACTTCGCCGAGAAGATCGGCGCCAACCCGGCGTCGCTCGTCGCGGTGATGATGAACCTCGGCGAGATGGTCACGGCCACGCAGTCCGTCTCCGACGACACGCTGACGATGCTCGGCGAGGAGATGAACTACACCGTTCAGATCGTCTCGCCGGAGGAGGAGGACCGCGAGCTCCTCGAGTCCTTCGACATCGAGTTCGGCGAGGACGAGGGCGGCGAAGAGGCTCTGGTCTCCCGTCCGCCGGTCGTCACCGTCATGGGTCACGTCGACCACGGTAAGACCCGACTTCTCGACGCGATCCGCAAGACGAACGTCGTCGCGGGCGAGGCCGGTGGCATCACCCAGCACATCGGTGCCTACCAGGTCGGTACCGAGGTCAACGGCGAAGAGCGCAAGATCACCTTCATCGACACCCCGGGTCACGAGGCGTTCACCGCCATGCGTGCCCGTGGTGCGAAGTCGACCGACATCGCGATCCTCGTGGTGGCGGCCAACGACGGTGTGATGCCTCAGACGATCGAGGCGCTGAACCACGCCAAGGCGGCCGACGTGCCGATCGTGGTCGCGGTCAACAAGATCGACGTCGAGGGCGCGGACCCGACCAAGGTCCGTGGTCAGCTGACCGAGTTCGGTCTGGTGGCCGAGGAGTACGGCGGCGACACGATGTTCGTCGACATCTCCGCCAAGCAGGGTCTGAACATCGACTCGCTGCTTGAGGCCGTGGTCCTCACCGCCGACGCCTCGCTCGACCTGCGGGCCAACCCGGAGCAGGACGCGCAGGGTATTGCGATCGAGTCCCACCTCGACCGCGGTCGCGGTGCCGTCTCGACCGTCCTGGTCCAGCGCGGAACGCTGCGCATCGGCGACACCGTGGTGGTCGGCGACGCGTACGGCCGCGTCCGGGCGATGCTCGACGACAAGGGCAACAACGTCGAGGAGGCGACCCCGTCGACTCCCGTCCTGGTGCTCGGTCTCACCAACGTGCCGGGTGCCGGCGACAACCTCCTGGTTGTCGACGAGGACCGTACGGCCCGTCAGATCGCCGAGAAGCGCGCTGCGCGTGAGCGCAACGCCGCCTTCGCCAAGCGCGTCCGCCGGGTGTCCCTCGAGGACCTCGACAAGGTGCTCAAGGCCGGTCTGGTCCAGGAACTCAACCTCATCATCAAGGGCGACGCGTCCGGTGCGGTCGAGGCTCTCGAGTCCTCGCTGCTCCAGCTCGACGTCGGTGAAGAGGTCGACATCCGTGTCCTGCACCGCGGTGTGGGTGCGGTCACCGAGTCCGACATCGACCTGGCCATGGGCTCCGACGCCATCGTCATCGGCTACAACGTCCGCGCTGCGGGCCGCGCGGCGCAGATGGCGGAGCGCGAGGGCGTCGACGTCCGGTACTACTCGGTGATCTACCAGGCCATCGAGGAGATCGAGGCGGCCCTCAAGGGTCTCCTCAAGCCGGAGTACGAAGAGGTCGAGCTCGGTACGGCGGAGATCCGCGAGGTCTTCCGCTCGTCCAAGCTGGGCAACATCGCCGGTGTCCTCATCCGCTCCGGCGAGGTCAAGCGCAACACCAAGGCGCGCCTCGTCCGCGACGGCAAGGTCATCGCCGAGGACCTCACGATCCACGGTCTGCGCCGCTTCAAGGACGACGTCACCGAGATCCGCGAAGGCTTCGAGGGCGGTATCAACCTCGGAAACTTCAACGACATCAAGATCGACGACGTCATCGCGACGTACGAGATGCGCGAGAAGCCGCGCGCCTGAGCGCAGCGGTAGGTCGGGGCCGGTCGGCGGGAGTTATTCCGTCGATCGGCCCCGGCCGTTGCGTGTACGGTTCTGGTGTTCCTGCCAAGCGACGGCGTGGCAGGCCACCGAACCCGAACCGGCGGGACATCCGGCACTACATGTACGTGGGGACTCTGTCCTTCGATCTGCTCCTCGGCGACGTTCATTCGTTGAAGGAGAAACGCTCCGTCGTCCGGCCCATCGTCGCCGAGCTCCAGCGCAAGTTCTCCGTGAGCGCGGCAGAGGTGGGCGACCAGGACCTCCATCGCAGGGCCCGTCTGGGCGTCGCGCTGGTGTCCGGGGACCCGGGGTTCGTATCGGACGTACTGGACCGCTGTGAGCGGCTGGTCGCGGCGCGGCCCGAGGTGGAGCTGCTGTCGGTGCGACGCAGGCTCCACACTGATGAAGACTGAATGAGCAAGGCAAAGAAGGAGAAGGACCAGTGGCCGACAACGCGCGGGCGAAGAAGCTGGCGGACCTCATCAGGGAGGTGGTCGCCGAGAAGCTGCAGCGCGGCATCAAGGACCCGCGCCTGGGTACGCACGTGACCATCACGGACACCCGCGTCACCGGTGACCTGCGGGAGGCCACGGTCTTCTACACGGTCTACGGCGACGACGAGGAGCGGGCCAGCGCGGCCGCCGGGCTGGAGAGCGCCAAGGGCATCCTGCGCTCCGCCGTCGGTGCCGCCGCCGGGACGAAGTTCACGCCGACGCTGACCTTTGTCGCGGACGCCCTCCCGGAGACCGCCAAGACGATCGAGGACCTCCTCGACAAGGCGCGGGCCTCGGACGCCAAGGTGCGCGAGGCGTCCTCCGGCGCCAAGTACGCCGGCGAGGCCGACCCGTACCGCAAGCCCGAGGACGAGGACGAAGAGGGCACCACCGCCTGATGAGCACCGCAAAGACGCCCGACGGCCTTGTCATCGTCGACAAGCCGTCGGGCTTCACTTCGCACGACGTCGTGGCCAAGATGCGCGGGATCGCCAAGACCCGTCGCGTCGGTCACGCGGGCACGCTCGACCCCATGGCGACGGGCGTCCTCGTCCTCGGCGTGGAGCGGGCGACCAAGCTGCTCGGTCACCTCGCGCTGACCGAGAAGGAGTACCTCGGCACCATCCGCCTCGGCCAGACCACGATCACCGACGACGCCGAGGGCGAGATCACGGCCTCCGTGGACGCGTCCAAGGTGACCCGCGAGGGGATCGACGCGGGAGTCGCGGAGCTGACCGGCGCCATCATGCAGGTGCCGTCGAAGGTCTCCGCCATCAAGATCGACGGCAAGCGGTCGTACGCGCGGGTACGCGGCGGCGAGGAGTTCGAGATCCCGGCCCGGCCGGTCACGGTCTCGTCCTTCCAGGTGTACGACGTCCGGGAGGCCACCGCCGAGGACGGCACGCCCGTCGTCGACCTCGTCGTCTCCGTGGTCTGCTCCTCGGGTACGTACATCCGGGCGCTCGCCCGCGACCTGGGCGCCGGGCTCGGTGTGGGCGGTCATCTGACCGCGCTGCGGCGGACCCGGGTCGGCCCGTACAAGCTGGACTCGGCCAGGACCCTCGACCAGCTCCAGGAGGAGCTGACGGTCATGCCGGTCGCCGAGGCGGCCGGGGCGGCGTTCCCCCGCTGGGACGTCGACGAGAAGCGGGCCCGGCTGCTGCTGAACGGCGTCCGTCTGGAGATGCCGTCCTATCCGGCGGGCCCCGTGGCGGTCTTCGCCCCGGACGGCCGGCTGCTGGCGCTCGTGGAGGAGCAGAAGGGCAAGGCCAAGAGCCTGGCCGTCTTCGGCTGAGCGGCCTTCGCACAGGGGCCGACGGCCCTGATCATGGTGGAGCGGGCACGCGCGCGTGCCCGCTCCACGATCCCCCTCCGGGGACTGTCTATCCACTCCGAACCCCTCATTCACCCCTTCGGGCAGGCGCTCGGAGTGAAACGGGGGAGCGCTGGGGGGCGCGTTCGTCCGGTGCGCTTCTCGGAGTGATCACCGCCGACCTACCGTCGACACCATGGGACGCGGGGACCTGGCGACGCTGGTACGGATCTGCGATCTGGCGGGCCGACCGCGCGGAACGGGCTTCGTCGCCGACGACCGGGGGACCGTCGTCACCAGCCACGAGGCCGTCGACGGGCTCGTACGGATCGTGCTGCACGCCGCCGACGAGCGGATGTGCCTCGCCGAGGCCGACGCCATCACGGCCCTCCCCGAGGCCGGTCTCGCGCTCGTACGGACCGAGGGGCTCGGGGTCCGCCCGCTGCCTGTCTCGTCCCGGACCCGGATCGAGGCCGGGACGTACGTGCGGATCGCAGCGCACGGCTGGCGCGAGGCGCGGGTCCTGGGCAGTGCGTCCGTCACGTACACCGCCACCGATCGCTTCCATGTCCTCGACCACGCCCTGGAGCTGGCCATCGGCACCGAGGGCGCGGAGGCGCTCCGTCTCGGTGGGTGGGCCGCCGGGGGCCCGGTCGTGGACCCCGCGACCGGGGCCGTGGTCGCGGTCCTCGGTACCTCGCTGCACGGCGACCGCCGGGACGCGGCCGGGTACGCGGTGTCCCTCGCGGCCGTGGAGCCGCTGGCCGCGCTGCTGCGGCGGAACGCGGCGACGGTCCCCTGCTACGGCCAGGACCTGAACCTGGCGGGCGTCCTGGAACTCACCGCCACCTCCCTCGGCTCGGCCGGCGGCCCCAGGGGATGGGGCGAGCCCGTCGAACGGGCCGTGTGCGTCCGGGAGTTCGCCGCGTTCGCCCAGGGCGGCGCCGTGGTCCTCGCGCTCGTCGGCGCGCCCGGCACCGGCCGCACCACCGCGCTCGCGGCCCACTGCGCCGACCGCGCCCGGGGCGCCGAGCCCGCGCCCACCGTCTGGCTGCGTGGCGCGGACCTGCGCGCGGAGGACACCTCGGTCGCCGACGCCGTCGCCCGCGTCCTGCGCCAGGCCGGCCGGATCGTCGCGACGACCGGCACGCGCGGTGACGCCACCACCGCGACCCCGGAACGGGCCGCCGCCCTCGCCCGTGAGGCGGGCCGCCCGCTGCTCGTGATCCTCGACGGCCCGGAGGAGATGCCCCCGACACTCGCCCACCGCCTCCCCGCCTGGACGAAAGGCACGGAATCCTGGCTGCACACCCACGGCACCCGCCTGATGCTCGGCTGCCGCCCGGAACACTGGGACCAGGCGAGCGGCCTGTACGCGCCGGAGTCCCTGCATGGAGGCGGGCCGGGGCGCGGGGGTGAGGGGTCGGGCCCGCAGGGCGATGCCGGACACGGATGGCCCGACCTCGGCCGTGCGGGGGGCTGGGGGCCGACCGGCCCGGCCGGGCTCGAAGGCTCGGGCCCGGCCGGCGCGGAGCCCGGCATCGGCGGGCGTACGCCGGTGCACGTACTCGGGTTCCCGGCCTGTGCCGCCGGTGGGGTGCCGATCGGGGACCTGGCCCACGGCGAGGCGGCCCTGGCCCTGGGGCGATACGGGCTCCGTGGGACCGATCCGGGGATCGACGACGCGCGGCATCCGCTCGCGCTGCGGCTGCTCGCCGAGGTGCGCGAGGCGCTGCCCGGCGATGTGCCCGGACGCCCCGGGCGGGAGGAGATCTTCGGCGCCTACCTGGACCTGATGTGTCTGCGCGTCGCGGTACGGATCGCGGCCGGGTCCCGCCCACTCCCACGGGGTACCGCCGTACGACGGCTCGCGGCACGGGTGGCCGGACAGGTTCACGAGGCCGCGCGTCGGTGCCTCGGGCCGGGGCAGGGGGAACTGGACCGGGAGTCCTTCGAGGAGATCTTCCCGTGGCGGACCGGCTGGGCGTCCGCCGTCCTCACGGAGGGCCTCGTCGTTCCCGCCGGATCCGGCTACCGCTTCGGTCACGAGGAGCTCGCCGACTGGATCCAGGGCGCTCACCTGGACGTCGACGGCGCCCTGCACGCGCTCGTCCACCGCTGGCACGAGAGCCCGCCGGTCGGGCTCCCGTCCCGCCCCGGGGCGCCGCGCGCCATGCCGACAGGACACGTACCCCCGCCGCCCGGCGCGCACGGCACCGGCGAGGAGCCGGCGCGCTCGCTTCCCGTGCCCCGCCACCGGATCGGCCCGGTCGTCCAGGCCCTGCTCCTCCTGGACCGCGAGCAGGGTCCTGCCGTGCTCGGGCCGCGCCTGACGGCCCTTGCCGACGCCCTCGACCGCCTGTCAGCCGCGGGCCGGGAGTCCACCGACGCCGCCTGGTGGGGCGCCCAACTCCTGTCCCAGACCCTGCTACGCCTCCCGGACCTCAAGCCCTACCTCCCAGTCCTCCGCCACCTCGCCGACCGCATCGGCACCAGCCCACCACCCCCGCCGCAGGCACCCGCTCCCAGGCTCCTGCCCGCCCAGCGGGCCCTCGCGCCGTCCCGGCCGTCGGGCCCGCCCGACCCGCCGGGCGGGCCGCAGGCACACGAGCCGACCGGGTCACCCGGCAGGCGGCAGGCGCGTCAGCCGGAATGCCTGCCCGGGCCGCGTCAGCCCGGCCTGCCCGGACCTACCGACCTGCCTGGACCTACCCACCTGCCCGGGCCGCGTCCCCCGGCCGATCTGCCTGGACCTACCCACCTGCCCGGGCCGCGTCCCCCGGCCGATCTGCCTGGACCTACCGACCTGCCCGCGCCCGCCGACCCGCCCGCCCCCGCCCCCCTCGCCGGTGCCTTCGCCCCCTTCGGGCCCGTCTTCTGGGAAGCGTTGCGCATCGGGGAAGGGGAGCGGATGGACCTCCTGCGGCGGGTCGTCCCCGCCGATGCCGCGCCCGGGGGCGATCGGGTGCCACGGTTTCTCGATGCCGTCGCCGCTCGGCTCGTCGCCGAGCCCCGGGGTGTTCAGCCGCTGCTCTGCCGTTGGTTCGGCGACACGCGCGCCTTGGCCGCCGCGCCGGACGCCACCGTCGCCACCGCCGCGCAGGCGCTGCTGCACACCCATCGGAGCCTCGCCGTCGACGACCTCTGCGAGGCCCTCGTCGCCACCGCCCATCCGCTCGCCGACGGGCTGCTGACCGCCCTCGTCGAGGACGAGCCGTCCGCCGTGTGCCGGGCCGTCGACCGGTGGGCCCACGACGACGGGCGCCCCGCCCGTCGGGCCGCCGCCGCCGCGTACGGGTGCCTCGTCGCCGAGCGCGTCACGACCGGACCCGACCGCGAACTCCTCCGCTACACGGCCCTCGCCCTGCTCGCCCGCCCAGGCGACGCCGCCCTGCACGGCCCCGCCCTCGGCCTCCTCGTCCGCGACCCGCACACCCGCTCCCGCCATCTGCCCCGCGCCCTCACCGACGCCGGCGTCCCCGCGTGCGCGCTCGTCGCCGCGCTCCCCACCCACCCCGAACCGGTCCTCGCCGCCTTCCAGACCCGCCTGCACGGCCCGGGGGAGGCCGCAGGCGAGGTGCTCCGCGCCCTCGCCGAGGTCACCACCCCCGCTCTCGCCCGCCGCGCCGCCGCCCTCGTGCGCGAGTACGTCGACCACCACCCCGACGGCGCCCGCCACGCCGCCGCCTTCGTCGACCGCCGCCTCGAACACGGACCGGCCGCCCGCGCGATCCTCTTCCCGCTCGTCACCGGCCTCCTCAAGAACCGATCCGTCCAGGTCCGCAGCGCCCTCGCCCCCGTGTTCGCCGCCCCCGGCACCGGCGCCTCCCGCCTCCTGCGTACCGAACTCCTCGACCTCCTGCTCGACCACGAGCGGTACGAGGCCCGGGACCTGGCCGTCCTCGACGCCCTGCTGCGCGCCGCCGCCCTCGGCTGCGAGCGGCGCACCGAGGTCCGTACCCGCGACCTCGTCCACCGCGCCGGCCTCCTCCTCGTCCGCACCCCCGAGGGCGCCACCTGTCTCGACAGACGCCTCGGCGAGCTCGCCCGCGAAGTCCCCGCCTTCGCGGCCCAGCTGGCCGGCTGGCTCACCGCCAGCCCCGCGGAATGGGCCTCCGTCGTCGGCCCCGGCACCCGCCGTACGGTCCTGAGCCTCGGCAGTTCCATGCCGATGCGGGACGACGGCCGTGGGCATGGCAGTCTTAGACCTGCGTAATCGGCGAACAGGCGGACGAGGAGCGGTCACAGTGCAGCGCTGGCGTGGCTTGGAGGACATCCCCCAGGACTGGGGGCGCAGCGTCGTCACCATCGGCTCCTACGACGGTGTGCACCGCGGGCACCAGCTGATCATCGGACGGGCGGTGGACCGCGCCCGCGAGCTCGGCGTCCCTTCGGTCGTCGTCACCTTCGACCCGCACCCCTCCGAGGTCGTACGGCCCGGAAGCCACCCGCCCCTGCTCGCCCCGCACCACCGGCGCGCGGAGCTGATGGCCAAGCTGGGCGTGGACGCCGTGCTCGTCCTGCCCTTCACGGCCGAGTTCTCGCAGCTCTCCCCGGCGGACTTCATCGTGAAGGTCCTCGTCGACAAGCTGCACGCGAAGGCTGTCATCGAGGGCCCGAACTTCCGGTTCGGCCACCGGGCCGCCGGCAACGTCGACTTCCTGGCCGAGCTCGGCGCCACCTACGACTACGAGGTCGAGGTCGTCGACCTCTACGTGAGCGGTACGGCGGGCGGCGGCGAGCCGTTCTCCTCCACGCTCACCCGCCGCCTGGTCGCCGAGGGCGACATGGAAGGCGCCGGCGAGATCCTCGGCCGCCCGCATCGCGTCGAGGGCATCGTCGTCCGCGGCGCCCAGCGCGGCCGCGAGCTCGGCTTCCCGACCGCCAACGTCGAGACCCTGCCGCACACCGCCATCCCGGCCGACGGCGTGTACGCCGGCTGGCTGACGGCCGCGGGGGAGCGGATGCCGGCCGCGATCTCGGTCGGCACCAACCCCCAGTTCGACGGCACCGAGCGGACCGTCGAGGCGTACGCGATCGACCGCGAGGGGCTCGACCTGTACGGCCTGCACGTGGCCGTGGACTTCCTGGCGTACGTCCGCGGGATGCTGAAGTTCGACACCCTGGACGACCTGTTGGAAGCGATGGCCGGCGATGTGAAGCGCTGCCGTGAACTGACCGAGGCGTACGACCGGAAGGGCTGACCGGGGCCGCGCCGGAGGTCCGGGGCGAGCCCGCCCCCGCAGCTCCGGCTCTGCGCCGCGCAGACGCCTCCGGCGGGCGTCAGCGCCCGCTCGTGACCTCCGCCCCGTCACGCACCCAGTGACACGCCACGTCCCGCGCCCCGCTGCCGCCCAGCACCGGCAGTTCCTCGCCCCGGCAGCGTTCCGCGACGGCGGACGCCTCCCCCGAGGCGAGGACCTGGCAGCGGGCGTGGAAGCGGCACCCGGACGGGATGCGGGCCGGGTCCGGGGGCTCGCCGGTCAGGACCACCGGCTCGCCCTCCGACTCCGGCAGGACCGACAACAGCGCCCGGGTGTACGGGTGCTGAGGTGAGGTCAGGACGGACTCCACCGTGCCGGTCTCCACGATCCGTCCCAGGTACATCACCGCCACCCGGTCCGCGATGTTCCACGCGAGACCCAGGTCGTGCGTGACGACCAGCGCCGACAGGCCCAGTTCGTCCCGCAGACGCAGCAGCAGCGCCAGGATCTCGCCCCGCACCGAGGCGTCCAGCGAGGCCACCGGCTCGTCCGCGACGATCAGCTCGGGCTGGAGGACCAGCGCGCCCGCGATGACGACCCGCTGACGCTGCCCGCCGGACAGCTCGTGCGGGTAGCGCAGGAAGAAGCGCTCCGGCGGGCGCAGCCCGGCCCGTGACAGGGCTTCCCCGACGGCGGCCCGCTCGTCCCCCGGGTAGCCGTGGATCCGCAGCCCCTCGGCCACGGCGTCGTACACCGTGTGGCGCGGATTCAGCGAGCCGCTGGGGTCCTGGAGGACCAACTGCGCCCGCTTCCGGTACGCCTTGAGGGCACGGGAGCTGTACGACAGCGGCTGCCCGGCGAAGGTGACGGTCCCGGACGTCGGTGGCACCAGACCGAGCAGCGAACGGGCCAGCGTGGTTTTGCCGCACCCCGACTCGCCGACCAGCGCCACGATCTCGCCCGCGCCGATGTCCAGGTCCACCCCGTCCACCGCGCGGGCGGCGGGCGCGCCCCGCCGCCCGGGGAAGGTGACCTTCAGCCCGGCCGCCGACAACAGGGGACTCGACGGCACGGGCGCGGGTGGCGCGGCGCTCGACGCCCCGGCCCGAACCGGCGAGCCCGCCTCGGACGCGCCGCCGTCAGGTGTCAACGGATTCACGAGCCACTCCCCACGTGTACGCAGGCCGCCCGGCGCCCCGCGCCCGCCTCCCGCAGTTCCTGGTCCTGCTCGCCGCACACCTCCACCGCCATGGGGCAGCGCGGGTGGAACGCGCAGCCGACCGGCAGATCCGCCGGGTCCGGCGGATCGCCCGGGAGCCCGCGCGGAGCCCGCCGGGACGCCGGGTCGCCGATCCTCGGGAAGGCCGAGGACAGCGCCCGCCCGTACGGGTGCTCGGCCGCGTCGTACACGGCCCGGGCCGGGCCCTCCTCCACCACCCGCCCGGCGTACATCACCGCGAGCCGGTCGCAGGTGTCGGCGAGCACGGCGAGATCGTGGCTGATCATCAGCAGGCTGATCCCGTCGTCGGCCACCAGACGCTCGATCAGCCGCAGGATCTGTGCCTGGATCATCACGTCCAGCGCCGTCGTCGGCTCGTCGGCCACGATCAGCCGGGGATCGCAGGCGAGCGCCATCGCGATCATCACCCGCTGGCGTTGCCCGCCGGACAGTTCGTGCGGATAGCCCGCCGCCCGCGCGGGCGGCAGCCCTACGTGCTCCAGGAGCTCCCCGACCCGCCTGCGGGCCGCCGCCGGGGTGGAGCGCCCGTGGGTGAGCAGCGGCTCGGCGATCTGGTCGCCGATCCGGTGCACCGCGTTGAGCGAGTGCATCGCGCCCTGGAAGACGATCGACGCCCCCGCCCAGCGCACGGCCCGCAGCCGTCCCCATTTCATGGCGAGGACGTCCTCGCCGTCGAGCAGGATCTCCCCGGTCAGCCGGGCCGACGGCGGCAGCAGGCGCAGCAGGGCGAGCGCCATCGTCGACTTCCCGCAGCCCGACTCGCCCGCGACCCCGAGTTTCTGCCCGGCGGCCAGGGTCAGATCGACCCCCCGCACGGCGGGGACGGCGGCCGCCCCCGACCCGTACGTCACGCTCAGATTCCGTACCTCCAGCAGGCTCATCGACCCACTCCCAGCTTCGGGTTCAGCACGGACTCGACCGCCCGCCCGCACAGCGTGAACGCGAGCGCGACCAGCGCGATCGCGATCCCGGGCGGGGCGAGGTACCACCAGTGACCCGAGGAGACCGCCCCCGCCTCCCGCGCGTCCTGGAGCATTCCGCCCCAGGACACCACCGTCGGGTCGCCGAGGCCGAGGAAGGCGAGCGTCGCCTCGGTGAGGATCGCGGTGGAGATGCCGAGCGTGGTCTGCGCGAGCACCAGCGGCATCACGTTGGGCAGCACGTGCCGGCTCATGATGTGCCCGTGTCCGCCGCCCAGCGCGGTGGCCCGTTCGATGTACGGCCGGGACTCCACCGCGATCGTCTGGGCCCGCACCAGCCGGGCGGTGGTCGGCCAGGTGGTGACGCCGATCGCAAGGATCACCGTCCACATCGACCGGGACAGCACGGTCGCCAGCACGATCGCGAGGACCAGCGTCGGCATCACCAGGAACCAGTCGGTGATCCGCATGACGACGGTCGAGAACCAGCCGCCGTAATGGCCGGCGATGATGCCGACGAGCGTGCCGATGGCGACCGACAGCGCCGCCGCGAGCAGGCCGACGAGCAGTGAGATCCTCGCTCCCCAGAGCAGCAGGCCGAGCAGCGAGCGGCCGAACTGGTCGGTTCCGAGCGGGAATTCGGCGCTGGGGGGCTCCAGGGCCGTACCCGGCGCATTGGTGACCGACTGGACGTCGGCGCCGACGATCAGCGGGGCGGCGAGCGCGAGCAGCGCGATGACGGCGAGCCCGGCCAGACCGTAGAGACCGGCGCGGTGGGTGCGGTACTGCTTCCAGAAGCGGGACACGGTACCGCGTCGGCGTTCCCATGTGAGAGAGGTCATCGGCCCACCCGGGGGTCGAGCAGCGGATAGAGCAGATCGGCGATCAGGTTCATCACGATCATCGCGCCGGCGAAGACCACGAACAGACCCTGGACGAGCGGCAGATCGGGCACGCTGAGCGCCTGGTAGAACAGCCCGCCGAGCCCCGGCCAGGAGAACACGGTCTCCACCAGGATCGAACCCGCCGCCACATGGCCGAGGTTGATGAAGACCATCGTCACGGTCGGCAGCAGCGCGTTCGGAACCGCGTGGCGGCGCCGTACGACGTCGTCCCGGAGCCCCTTGGCCCGCGCGGTGGTCAGATAGTCGCTGCCCATCTCGTCGAGCAGCGAGGAGCGCATCACCAGGAGGGTCTGCGCGTAGCCGACGGCCACCAGGGTGAGGACCGGCAGCACCATGTGGTGCGCGACGTCGAGAACGTACGCGAAGCCGGTCTCGCCCGCGCCCGACTCCATGCCGCCCGTCGGGAAGAGTCCCGGGATCGGGCCGATGCCCACCGAGAACACGATGATCAGAAGCAGTCCGAGCCAGAACGACGGCACGGACCACAGGGTCAGCGCGACGCCCGTGTTGAGCTTGTCGCCCAGCCCGCCGTGGTGCCAGGCGGAGCGGGTGCCGAGCCACAGCCCGAGCGCCGAGTAGATCATCACGGCGACGCCGGTGAGCAGCAGGGTGGCCGGCAGTTTCGTGGCGATGAGATCGCCGACCGGGGCGTGGAACTGGTACGAGGTGCCGAGATCGCCGCTCAGCGCCTTGGCGCAGTAGTCGGTGAACTGCTGCCAGAGCGGCAGATCGAGCCCGAACTGCCGACGCAGGGTCGCCAGCTGTTCGGCCGATGTCGGCACACCGTGCGTCATCGCCTTGACCGGGTCACCCGGGATGATCCGGAAGAGGAAGAAGCTGGTGACGAGCACGGCGAGCAGCGAGACGGCCGCGCCGCCCAGCTTGCCGGCCACGTAGCGGAGGTACTGGAGGGTCGTACCGGTGCGGGAGGCGCCGTCCGTGGTGCGGACCTTCTCGGTCCGCACCACGTCGGCGGGGGTGCTTGCGGTCGTCACGGACTACTCGCGGTCGTCGGCGGTGGACCGGCGCTTCATGCCGAGGAAGACACCGAGAGCGACCACGGCCACGACGGCGGCACCGATGCCGATGATCACTCCGCTGTCGGAGCCGCTCGATCCGCCGTCCGCCGCGGAGCCCGCGGCAGCGGTGGTGGGAACGGCCGACCACCAGCTCCAGTAGCCGTCCTGGCCGTAGAGGTTGCCGGCGGCCGCCGGCATGGTCGTGATGGACCTGATCTGGTCCGTGCGGTACGCCTCGAGTGCGTTCGGGTACGCCATGACATTCATGTACCCGGTGTCGTACAGCCGTGACTGCATCTGCTTGACCAGATCCGCCCGCTTGGCGGCGTCGTACTCCACCGACTGCTGCGCGTACAGGGCGTCGAACTGCTTGTCGCAGATGAAGTTGTCGGTCGCCCCGGAGTCCTTCGGGGTCGCCGGCAGGGTGCCGCAGGTGTGGATCGACAGGACGTAGTCGGGGTCGGGGTTGACCGACCAGCCGTCGAAGGCGAGGTCGTAGTCGCCCTTCGTCCACGGGTCGCCGACGTTGTCGAGGCACTCGACCTTCAGCCCGATGCCGAGCTCGCCCCACCACTCCTGGAGGTACTTGCCGATCGCCTTGTCGTTCGGGTCGGTGGCGTGACACAGGATCCGGAAGTCCAGCGGCTTGCCGTCCTTGCCGACCCGCTTGCCGTCGCCGTTCTTCTTGTAACCGGCCTGGTCCAGGAGCTGCCCGGCCTTGGCCGGGTCGTAGGCCAGCTTCTGCGCGGCCTCCGGCTTCCAGAAGTACGACGCGAAGCGCGGCGGGATGTAGCCCTCGCCCTCGACGGCGTGGCCCTGGAAGACCTTGTCGACGATCGTGGTCCGGTCCACGGCGAGGAAGAGCGCCTTGCGGACCACCGGGTCGAGCAGCGCCTTGTGGCCGTTGCCGAAGGTCTTGCCGTCCTTGGAGCGGGCGCCCGGGTTGGTGGCCAGGGCGAAGAAGCGCCGGCCGGGGGCGTCGTTGACCTTGATGTTCTTCGCGGACTTCAGGGCCGCGGCCTGAGCGGGCGTCAGGTTCGGTACGAAGGACACCTCGCCCTTCTGCAGCGCGGCGACGGCCGCGTCACCGTCCTTGTAGTACTTGAACACCAGTTCATCGAACTTGGGCGTGCCACGCCAGAAGTCCTTGTTCGGCTTCAGCTTGATGTACTGGTCGACCTTGAAGTCCGTGATGACGAACGGGCCGTTGCCGACGATCGGGAACTGCTGGTCGTTGTTGAACTTGGAGAAGTCGCCGACCTTCTCCCAGACGTGCTTGGGCACGATCGGCACGTCCAGCGCCGTCATCGTGGCCTGGGGCTTCTTCAGCTCGATGACGAGCGTCTGCGGGTCGGGTGCGGTGACCTTCCTGAAGTTGGACGTGAAGCTGCCGTTCGCGGTGGCGGCGTTCTCGTCCGTCATCATCTTGTTGAAGGTCCAGGCGGCGTCCTCGGCCGTGGCCTGCTTCCCGTCGGACCACTTCGAGTCCTTGCGGATCGTGTACGTCCACGTCAGCTTGTCGGGGGAGGACTTCCACTCGGTCGCCAGGCCCGGGACCGGCTTGGCGTCGTTCGCGTCGTAGTTCGTCAGGTACTCGTAGGCCAACCGGTGGATGCTGGTGGAGACGAGCTTCTGCGCGAGGAAGGGGCTCAGGGAGTCGACGCTCTGCGAGACCGCGACGGTGAGCGTGCTGTTCTCGTCGGCTGCTTGGGCGGTGGTCCGGGCGGTTGCTTGGGGCGCGACCACGAGCGTGGTGGCGGCGACACCTGCGGCGAGGAGCAGCCGGGGGAGTCTTCGGGGGGCGACCTGGCGGGAGGGAACCTTCGTGACCTTGACCATGGGACGTGACCTCGCGTTGGGGTTCTGTCGTCGATCTTGGGGCGCCAACTGGTGAAGCGAAGGTTTATCAGCGGTGACGGAGCGGCGTCAACGATGACTCAAACCCCTTGTGGGCTGCGGGAATGCCAAGAGGCTCCGCACCGGGGAGCGGTGCGGAGCCTCATTGGTCCAGTCCTCTGACGCCTTACTGTTGAGGGGCTGGCGGTGCCTGCGGAGGCTGCTGCCAGCCCTGCGGCATACCGGGCTGACCGGGCTGCTGCGGGTAGGGCTGCTGCTGCGGGTACGGCTGCGGCTGTGCCTGCGGGTACGGCTGCTGGCCCGGCTGGCCTCCGTACGGCTGACCCGGCTGCGGTGCCTGGGGCGCGTACGGCTGACCGGGTGCCGGCTGACCGCCGTACGGCTGACCGGGCATCGGCTGACCGGGCTGACCAGGCATCGGCGGTGCCATGTGCGGCGGAACGCCGCCCTGGCCGTCACCGGTCCACAGCCCCTGCGCCTGCTGCGCCCGCACGAAGTCCTCGGCGACCATCGCGGACAGGTTGAAGTACGCCTCGCGCGTCTTCGGCCGCATCATGTCGAGGTCGACCTCGGCGCCCGCCGACAGGTGCTCGTCGAACGGCACGACCACGACCCCGCGGCAGCGGGTCTGGAAGTGCTGCACGATGTCGTCGACCTTGATCATCTTGCCGGTCTCGCGGACTCCGGAGATGACCGTGATGGAGCGCTGCACCAGCTCCGCGTAGCCGTGCGCGGAGAGCCAGTCGAGCGTCGTCGACGCGCTGGAGGCACCGTCCACGGACGGGGTGGAGATGATGATCAGCTGGTCGGCGAGGTCGAGCACGCCGCGCATCGCGCTGTAGAGCAGCCCCGTACCGGAGTCGGTCAGGATGATCGGGTACTGCTTGCCCAGGACGTCGATCGCGCGCCGGTAGTCCTCGTCGTTGAACGTCGTCGAGACGGCCGGGTCCACGTCGTTGGCGATGATCTCCAGACCGGAGGGCGCCTGCGAGGTGAAACGGCGGATGTCCATGTACGAGTTGAGGTACGGGATCGCCTGCACGAGGTCACGGATGGTGGCCCCGGTCTCGCGCCGCACCCGGCGGCCGAGCGTGCCCGCGTCCGGGTTGGCGTCGATCGCCAGGATCTTGTCCTGCCGCTCGGTGGCCAGGGTCGAGCCCAGCGCGGTGGTCGTCGTGGTCTTGCCGACACCGCCCTTGAGGGAGATGACCGCGATCCGGTAGCAGGACAGGACCGGCGTACGGATCAGGTCGAGCTTGCGCTGCCGCTCGGCCTCCTCCTTCTTGCCACCGATCTTGAAGCGGGCGGAGGCGCCGGGGTTCCGGCTGGACTTGGCCTTCTGCTTGTTGTTGCGCAGCAGGCGGTCGGAGGAGAGTTCCACGGCCGCGTTGTACCCGAGCGGGGCACCCGGCACGGAGCGCTCGCGCTGGTCGTGCGTGACCGCGGTGGGCCAGGCGGCCCCGGTCCGCGGATCGACCGGCGGCTGCTGCCCGGCCTGCGGCGGAACGGGCGCCTGGTGGGGCGGCACCTGGTGATCCGGGTGCACCTGCCCGGGCACCTGCGGGTTCTGCGGGGGCTGTGCGCCGGGGTGCGGGAAGCCGTACCCGCCCTGCGGCGCCGGAGCGCCGGCTTCGGGTGCCTGGGGTGCGGGCTGCGCGCCGGGATGGGGGAAGCCGTACCCGCCCTGCGGCGTCGGGGTGTTGGCCTCGGGTGTCTGGGGTGCGGGCTGTGCGCCGGGGTGCGGGAAGCCGTACCCGCCCTGCGGTGCCGGCTGCGCGCCCGGAGTTCCCGGGTGGGGGAAGCCGTAGCCGCCCTGCGGCGCCGGAGCGCCGGCTTCGGGTGCCTGCGGTGCGGGCTGTGCGCCGGGGTGGGGGAAGCCGTACCCGCCCTGCGGGGCCGGGGCGTTGGCCTCGGGCGTCTGCGGCGCCGGCTGCAGGGCCGGGTTCGGGAACCCGTAGGCGCCCTGGCCCTGCGGCGGGACGGGTGCGGGCAGCGGCTGACCGGGCTGCGGGAAGCCGTAGCCACCGGGCGTGCCCTGCGGCGGCACGGGTGCGTTCGGGGGCGTCGGGGCCGGCCAGGAGGCCGCGGCGGGCAGCGGGGCCACCGGCGGCGTCGACTGGTCGCCCGTGGGAGCCGGGGCCGGCCACTGCGGCGCGGCCGCGGGGGCCGCGGGCTGGAACGACGGCGGGAGCGGCGGCAGCCCGGCGCCGCCCTGCGGCGCGGCGGGGCTCCATGGCTCGGGCGCCGGAGGCAGGGCGGGCGGCAGCGCGGCGGGGACCGCGTCCTGGGGTTCGGGGGCGGCGTTGGCGGCGTCCTCGGGCGTGCCGGCGGCCGGCAGCGCGAGCGCGGCTCCGTCACCCGCCTCGTCCGACGGCGCGTCGGCGGACGGGGAGTCGCCCGAGGGAAGCGCGAGCGCCGCGCTGTCGCCGGCTTCGGAGGTGTCCCGCGGGGCGCTCTCGCCCGCCGGCAGGGCCGGGGTGCCGGGCGCCTCGTCGGCCACCGGCGCCGTGCCCGTGGCGTCGTCCGCCGGTGCGGAGCCTTCGGCGTCCGCCGGCGAGAGCTTGCCCGCGGACGCGCCGGTGGCGGCCGACTCGTCCTTCTCCGGCAGGCCGGGGCTGCCGCCCTCGGCAACACTCCGGTCGCCCGCGCCGGCCTCCGTGGATCCGCCCTCGGATGCGGCCGGGGCCGCGGCGGGAGTTCCGTGGGTGTCGAACGTGGACGGCGTGCCCGCGCCGGTACCGGGGTCCATCGGGCCGTCCGTCGCGGTCGGTACGGCCGGCGAAGGCTGCGCCTGACCATCGACGGAACCATGGCCCGCCGCTTCACCGGAGGCGGAGCCCACGCCGGTATCCGTGCCGGGTGCGTTCTCGGTCGAGGCGGTAGCCGCGCGCTCGGAGATCTCCGCCATCTCACGCTTCAGCGCGGCGGGGGAGAAGCGCATGGTGGCGCCGCTCTCCAGGTCGCCGCCCCCGAACGACCCACCGTCGGCGGGAACGGCCGGTGCGGGCACAACAGGTGCCGGGGCAGGCGCGGGAGGGGCGACCGGGGCGGGCGCGACCGAAGCGGGAGCAACCGGGGCCGGGGCCGGGGCCGGAGCCGGCGGCACCGGCGCCTGAGGCGCCCAGTTGGGCTCGAAACCACTGCCGGACGGGAGCCCCGGAACGGCGACGGGCGCACCGCTCGGCGGCGGTGGCGTCGCACCCCCGGCGCCGCCGGACGTCCCGGCGCCGGCCGATTCCGACGCGTTCTGCGTGTACCAGGCCGGAGGGGTGTAGTCGATGGTGAACTCACCCGTCATCTCGGCGGGATCCGCGTCGGACTGATCATCGGCGGGTGGATTCCAACCCCCGTGGATCTCGTCCCGATCGCCGTTCACTTTGCCTCCTGGTGTGGTCGCGCACCCTTGTGCTGTCGTGGGCGGGCCCTACCCACCCTAAACGCCAACCGTGTCCGTGGGGCAGGCCCGGCTGCCCGCCCACGTCTGTCCCGTAGATCACGTCTCGCCCCCAAGTGACCTACCGGCACCGCAGAGTGAACCCCCGGTGACCACGTGGCGATTCAAACCCGTACAAAAATGGACGGGATGGGAAATTGTCGCGCCGTCAGTCCATCCGGCGCGCGCTGCCCAACAATCCGGTCTCGGCATCCGTCGCCTGCGTCATCACGAACTGCCGGTCGCTCGGCGTGCACCACAGGGTCACACCGTCGGCGAGCGTCGACAGTGCCTCCGACTCCGCACGCGGCAGGCCCATGATGCGGGCGATCTGCGTGGCCTCGTCCGGGGACACCCGCTGGACGCCGACCAGCGAGGACTTCTCCAGGAGACGCGGGGCCACCGGGCTCAGGTACGGCAGCAGCGTCACCACCGACTGCCACGGGCCGGACACGACCCGGCCGCGCGGCGGACGCATTCCGCAGTCCCGCACCACGACCACCGGACTGCCGGCCGACGCACCCTGCGGCGGGACCCGGCCGACATCGTGCAGCGTGATGCACGGCTGACCACCGCCCGCGGCCTGCGCGAGCCCGGTCCACGCCTGCGCCCGGCCGGTCTCCACAGCCACCCGGGCCCCGGTCGCCGCCGCGCGCAACGCCATGACCTGCGCCGTCCACAGACCGCCGATCAGCGTCACGTCGTACGCCGTGGGGCGGTTGATGCCGAGCACCGCGGGCCGGCCCTCGGCGTCCACGCCGATGACCATGCCGTCGTCGCCGACCGGAAGGCCGAGCGCGCCGAGCTGCTCCAGCGGTACCGCGTGCCGGTCGCGGCGCGGCCCGACAAGCCCGAAGCCGAATCTGGGCCGTGCGGCCCTACCCGCACCGCGTCCGGACGCGCCGCGTCTGCCGGAACCGGCGTCCGTACCCCGAGTGCCGGGAGAAGGCTGAGAAGAAGGCGAAGAAGAAGGCAAAGAAGAAGGCGTGGTGGAGAAGGACATCAGCGCGCACCCCCGAGCGGCAGCGAAGCCAGCATGGCCGGCACCTGTTCGCGGTCCAGCCGCACCAGACCCGTCTTCACCCCGCGCGCCGCACGCTCCAGTTCGTGCCGCGCGGCCACGAGCTCCTCGTCGCTGCGACCGGTGATCCGTACGTGCCCGGCCACCGTCACCTCCTGACGGTCACCGCCGCTCAGCGTCAGACTGAACGTCGTCGCGAGCGCCGGGAGCGAGGTCAGCAGCGCGATCAGCTGAGGCATCGACGCACCCGCGCCACCCGTGCTCCCCAGCTGAGGCCAGCGCCCCACCCAGTACGTCGTATGGCGACGGTCGTCGACCCGCCAGGTCCGTGCGGTCTCCTGGGTCCGCCGCGCCTGCGCCTGGCCGCGTCCCGCCTGCGCGATCGCCATCGGGCTCGCGCACGACGACGTCGCCAGCGCGGCGATCAGCTCCTGCTCGGTGAGCACGGTCGCCTTGAACCCGGCGCCGGCCAGCCGGCTCGCCAACTGGTCGGCGGCCCGCACCACACACTTCTGCGCGCCCTCCAGGCCGCCGCCGCGGGCGGCGACCGCCTCCGGGCACAGCTCCGGGTCCAACTTCAGTGCCACCCACGTGATCCGCAGCGCCGGCGAACCCGTCTGCGCCTGCAGCGGCGCGTAGTTCCGCTTGGCCATCGACTGCTCCGGCAGATGCGGGGCGGGCGCCGGCTGCGTGTGCTGCACGATCTGCGCCGACTCGAGCCTGATCCCGTCCACGTCCAGGACGTCTCGGACGAGCGCGACCGGCAGCGGGCGTGCCGCACGGTCCGGACGCAGCGCCGTGGCCTCCGACTCGACGCGCACCAGCGCGGTGAGGAAGGTGCCGTCGCCGACCATCCCGACCGGCCGGCGGTCCCGGTCGCTGTACGCGTAGGTGCGCAGCGCGGGATCGCACTCCACGACCGGTGCGAGGCCGGGCTCCGTGCCCTCCGGGAGAACGAGCGAGGCGGCCCGGCGCGTACGGGTGCGCAGGGCGAGGTAGGTGGCGAGCCACTCCGGCATCGAGCGACGGTGTCTGCGCACCACCGCGAGCAGGACCAGCAGCGCGGCGACGACACCGGCGGGCACCAGCAGCAGCGGCTCGACGACCCAGGCCACGAGCAGCAGCGCCGCCGCGACCTCAATCAGTACGAGCTGTTGCAATCGGAACGATCCGAAGTGTCCCGGACGTGCCTGAAGTCGAGGCGAGACCGCCGACGGCGCGCCCGCCGAGGTCTGCGCCGGAGGCGCCGAGGAGGGTGCGGCCGCCGCACGCCGCGTCCGCGTCCGCGTAGCGGATGCCATCATGGAGAATCCCCCCAATTCGTCCCGATCACCCTGGCCCGCCAGGGCTTTGGCGGCTGGTTCACCCTACCCGCCCCACAAGCACCACCGGACAGCAGGCATAGTAGGGGGCCGGTCCGACAGCCGGAGCCCGGGTGCCATGCCCCCCGGTCTCGTCGGTGAAGACTGCGCCTGACGAAAATGGGGACTCATGGCATCACGGCGGGATGAGCTCAACGCGTACACCTTTGCGAAGAAGCGCACGGTGGCCGCATTCCTCCAACCTTCGCCCTCGGGCACGGAGGAGGGAGCGCCGAGGCCGTTGCGGGCGATCGTCCCCGGCCTGATCGTGGGCGCTGTGGTGCTCGCCGGGTTCGGCGCCTGGGGCATGTTCAGCCCCAAGGCCCCCAAGGGTTGGGACAAGCCCGGCAGCAAGGTGATCGTCGGCAAGCAGTCGACCACCCGGTACGTCGTGCTCTCCACCGGCAAGGGCAAGGACAAGAAGACCCTGCTCCACCCGGTCCTCAACCTGGCATCGGCGCGGCTCCTGCTCACGCCGCAGGAGTTCGCGGTCATCCAGGTCGACGACAAGCTGCTCGACGCGGGCAAGCCGCCGCGCGGCCCGATCCTCGGCATCCCGTACGCCCCCGACCGGCTCCCCAACGCGGACGAGGCGGGCAAGGCCAAGCGCTGGGCCGTGTGCGAACAGCCCGGCGGCGGCAAGGGATCCAGCGTCCAGAAGGCCACGTTCGTCTTCGCCCAGCGGGACTTCCAGCGCACAGAGGGCAGCGGGCAGCTCAAGGACGGGCAGATGATGTACGTCCAGGGCCAGAAGGACAAGGCCCGCTACCTCATCGACCACCGGGGTACGAAGTACCGGGTGCCCGGTGACCCGGCCGAGTCCGCCGGTCTGACCACGGCGCTCGTCGGCCTCAACAAGGAGCCCCAGCAGGTCACGGACGACTGGCTGGCCACCCTGCACACCGGCAGCCCCATCGAGTTCCCGCAGATCCCCGGCAAGGTCGGCGACCCGGCCGGCATCGGCGGCGGCAACCTCAGCCAGACCGAGGACCGGGTCGGCATGGTGCTGCTGGGCCAGACCGGTTCCGGGCCGCAGCACTACGTGGTCCTGCCCGGAAAGGTCCAGCCGGTCTCGGACTTCACCGCCTGGCTGCTCATCAACTCGCCGCAGACCGACGCCCTCGACATGGACGGCAAGGCGACCACCGTCGACGCGGCCTCGTTCACCCCGGACTCCGTCACCTTCGGCGCGCAGTACCGGTGGCCGACCCGCAAGTCCGAGCAGGTCAACACGGTCGCCGGCGCGGGCGCCCGGGACACCCTGTGCAGCGTGCTCAACCAGGTCGACGACAAGGGCCGTACGACGCTGACCACCTGGGCCGGTCCCCAGTACCCCGCCGAGATCACCGCCGGCGGCACCAGCACGTACGTCACCCCGGGCAGCGGCCTGCTCTACACCCAGATCCAGGGCAACCAGAGCAAGCCCGACGGCTCGCTCTTCCTCGTCACCGACACCGGCCTGCGCTACGCCGTGCAGGCCAACGGCGACAGCGACGCCGCCCGCTCCGACATCGGCACCGGGGACCAGGACGGCAAGCAGACCGACGGCCGCCCGGAACCGAGCGAGGCACAGACTCGTCTCGGCTACGAGAAGGTCACCCCGCTCCTCGTGCCGATCACGTGGTCGGAGTTCCTTTCCAAGGGGCCGAGGCTCGACACCAACAGCGCGCGTCAGCCGCAGGGTTCGTAAGGAGGTGGCAGTGGTGACGTACCGAACGGCGGCCCTGCTCACCGCCACGGCCCTCACGGGGATCCTCGCCGCGACGCCCGCGGTCGCGGCGGAGCCGCACGACGTCCGCCTCGACGGCAGCGGCGAGTGCACCTTCCCGATGAAGAAGCAGATCGAGGGCATCCCCTGGTCGCTCCAGCGGGTGCTGCTCGACGAGCTCTGGCAGGACACCAAGGGCAAGGGCATCCGCGTCGCCGTCATCGACACCGGAGTCGACGACGTCAACCCGCAGCTGAAGACAGCGGTCGACGCCAAGGCGGGCAAGGACTACCTGAAGCCCGACAAGGACAACCCGGGTCCCGGGGACGAGCAGCGCGGCAAGACCGACGGCACGGTGGACGAGGTCGGCCATGGCACCAAGGTCGCCGGCATCATCGCCGCCCGCCCCCGCTCCGGCACCGGCTTCGTCGGGCTCGCCCCCGAGGCGACGATCATCCCGATCCGGCAGAACGACGAGAAGAACAGCGGCAAGTCCGACACGATGGCGCTGGCGATCGACCACGCCGTCGCCAAGGGCGCCCACGTCATCAACATCTCGCAGGACACCACGCAGATCCAGAGCCCGAACTCCTCGATGGGCAAGGCGGTGGCCCGGGCTCTGGAGAGGAACGTCGTCGTCGTCGCCTCCGCGGGCAACGACGGCATGGACGGCAAACTCAAGTTCACCTACCCCGCGGCCTTCCCCGGGGTGCTCGCCGTCGCCTCGTCCGACCGCAACAACGAACGGGCCCCGTTCTCCCAGTCCGGGACCATGGTGGGCGTCGCGGCGCCCGGCGTCGACATGGTCTCCACCGTCCCCGGCGGCGGCCAGTGCGTCGACAACGGCACCAGCTTCTCGGCCCCGTACGTCGCCGGCGTCGCCGCCCTGCTGCGGGCGAAGCACCCGGACTGGAAGCCCGCCCAGGTCGTGGCCCGTATCGAGCAGACCGCCGTACGTTCCGTCAACGGTCGGGACAACCACGTCGGTTGGGGCGTGGTCGACCCGGTCAGGGCACTCGCCGACGGGCCGGAACCGCAGCCGATGGCGCCCACCGAGGACCCCGGGCCGCCGAAGCCGCCGGCACCCGAAGCCGCCCATCTGGCGGTCACGGAGACGCCTCAGGAGCGCACCGAACGACTCGCCACATACGCGCTGGGGATCGGTGGTGTGCTGGTGGCCGTGGTCGCCGGCACGGCCATCGTGATCCGTGACGGCCGGCGGCGCCAGGGGGTCGCCCGATGAGCCGAAACAGTCATGTACCAGTTCGGCCCTTTGCAGTTGGAACTGTCGTACCAAATGGCTAGAGTGACTGTCGGGGGCACGGCAGTGAAGTGACCCTGCACGGGGGCGGCATCAAGAGATTCCCGTCCATATCACGACCGGAAGGCCCGACGGCAGGGACCGTCGAGAGCCACCGAAGGAAGAAGGGGCAAGATGTCGAATCCAAACCTGAACGTAACCAGTGCCGAACAGACCAAGCTGGCCGGCCGGATCCAGGACTTCCACGACGAGATCCAGGCCCGCATCACCTCGCTCAACGGCGTGGTGGACCGCATCCAGGCCGGATGGCAGGGCGCGGCACAGAAGGAGTTCGACCGGGTGCAGGGCGACCTGAACCTGCGCCTGAAGAACATGCGCGTCGAGCTCATCAAGCTCGAGGAGTTCATGCGGATGAGCGCCGACGGCTTCACGGCCGAGGAGGAGGAGCGCATCCGCGGCTTCCGGAAGATGGACGACACCAGCCAGGGCCAGAGCGCCATCCTCGGCATGGCCTGAGCCTCAGGGCCCGTCCACACCTTCTCGCCTTCGCGCATCTCTCACTCCAGGAGCCAAGAACATGACGACTGCCGTCAATTACGACACCGTGACGCAGGCGGCCGGCGACGTCCGTCTCACCGCCTCCCAGCTCTCCCAGAAGCTCTCCGACCTCATGAGGGACGTCAACCGCGTCGCCTCCAACTGGGAGGGTGAGGCCAAGCAGGCCTACCAGGAGAGCCAGAGCCGCATCACCAACGACCAGGCCGCCATCAACCAGGACCTGCAGCGCATCGCGCAGCTGCTCGACGAGTCCGTGATCGGCTACCGCGACACCGACAAGGGCAACGCGGCCCGGTTCCGCATGATGATGTGACATCCCGCGGACAAGCATGAGGGGGTGGCCCGTTCCGTACGGGCCACCCCCTCACGCGTATGCGCCGCGCCTAGCGGAGATCGAACTCCCCGTCACGAGCACCCAGGACGAACGCGTCCCACTCGGCCTTCGTGTACCGCAGCACGGTGCCCTTGTCGAGGGACGACCGCATCGCCACAGCCCCCTCGGGCAGATGGGCGATCTCCACCCGCTCCTCGTCCGGAGAGGTCCCGGGAGGGCCCTGCCACTCGACGTCGGAGATGTCGAGCGCGTAGAGCTCTTCCTTCTGTCGTTCCTTCTCACTGGCGTCGGCCATCGGCGCGATCCTTATCTGTGCTGTGAACGAGCCTCGTGCTGTGATCGAGCGTGTGGATCAGCCTAGTGGCCGAGCCGGCCCCCCGCGGCCCGTACGCAGGAGACGGGAACCCGCACGGAGACCCGACCATCGGGGTTGAGTTCGAGCGCCGGGTCGGGCGGGAACGGCCGGGCCGACTCCGCCCCGTTCACGGGTGGGCACCGGGACGAACCGACCGTCGGCGTCCGTGTGGACGGCGATGTCCGCGCCCTCGTCCGGCAGGTACACCGCCGCCGCCGTGAGCGCCCCGGGAACCGCCTCGCCGGCCCCGGCAGGGGCGGCGGGCCGGCGCACGGTGACCGGGGAGGCGGCGCTTCCGCCGAGCCCCTGAGCACCCGCTCCATGGACTCGCCGCGCGCCTGCCCCCACAGCTCGCCGAAACCCACCGCTCCCTAGTGCTGTTCCGGCAGCCACCCCAGCTGCACCAGCGGCGTCCCGCGCTTGCGGGAGACGAAGGTGCCGCGGCCGGGGGGCATCGGACGGGCGCGGACGTTGCCGAGGATGTCGCCCTCGCCCGGGTCACCGGAGAGGATGACGCCCTGGGCGCCCAGCTCCTTGGCACGCTGCATGAAGGGCTCGTACATCGCCCTCGACGCGCCCGCCGAGCTGCGCGCGACGATGAAGCGGATGCCGACGTCCCGCGCGAACGGCAGGTTCTCCACCAACACCTGGAGCGGGTTGCCCGAGTTCGTCGCCACCAGCTCGAAGTCGTCCACCAGGACGTACAGCTGAGGGCCCGTCCACCAGCTGCGGTCCCGCAGCTGCTGCGGGGTGATGTCGGGCTTCGGTGCCCGCTTCGTCATCACCGTGTTGATGGCGTCCATGTGCATCTGCATGGCGGACGCCATCGGCGCGTACTCGAGCAGGTGCGAGGGCGCGACCGCCTCCAGCATCGTGCGCCGGTAGTCGCCGACCACGATCCGCGCCTGCTCCGGGGTGTACCGCTCGCAGAGCTGCTTGGCGATCAGCCGCAGCAGGCCCGTCTTGCCGGTCTCGCTCTCGCCGAAGATCAGGAAGAACGGGTCCGTCTCGAAGTCGACGAACACCGGCTCCAGGTTCGTCTCGTCGATACCGATCGCGATGCCGTGCTGCGGGTACTCGAAGCCCTTCGGCAGCTGCTCCGCCGGCAGCCGGCGCGGCAGCAGCCGCACCGCCGGAGCGGGCGCGCCCGCCCAGCTGCTCTTCACGGCCTGCACGAACGCGGTCGTGCCCTCCGACAGGTCCACCGACGAGCTCGACCCGTCGATCCGCGGCAGCGCGCCCATGAAGTGCAGCTTCTCCGGCACCTGTCCACGGCCGGGCACGCCCGGCGGGACGTTCGCCGCGACCTTGCGGTCGAACTCGGAGTCCATGACGTCGCCGAGCCGCAGCTCCAGACGCCCCAGCATCTGGTCCTTCAGCGCGGCCCGCACCTCCATGTACCGCGCCGCGGTGATGACCACGTGGATGCCATAGCCCAGACCGCGCGCCGCGATGTCCGAGACGACCGGCTCCAGCCCGTCGTACTCGTTGCGGAAACCGCCCCAGCCGTCGACGATCAGGAAGACGTCTCCCCAGGCCTCGCCGGGCAGTTCACCCGCGGCGCGCTTGCGCCGGTAGGTGGAGATCGAGTCGATCGAGTGCGAGCGGAAGAACTCCTCGCGCCGGTTCAGCACGCCGAGCACCTCCGCGACCGTACGGCGCACCCGCTCGGGGTCCAGCCGGGACGCGACCCCGCCGACATGCGGCAGATCGGCCAGCGACACCATGCCGCCACCACCGAAGTCCAGCGCGTAGAACTGCACTTCGGCAGGGGTATGGGTGAGCGCGAACGACGAGATCAGCGTCCGCATCAGCGTCGACTTGCCGGACTGCGGACCGCCGACCACCATCATGTGGCCCGCCGCGCCGGAGAAGTCCCGGTACAGCACCTCGCGCCGCTGCTCGAAGGGCTTGTCGATGAGGCCGAGCGGCACCGTCAGACCGCCGGGACGGGTGTACTCGGTCGCCGTCAGACCCCGGTCCGCGGTCGGCGCCAGCCCCGGAAGGAGCTGGTCGAGCGACGGCGCCGAGTCCAGCGGCGGCAGCCACACCTGGTGGGCGGGCACGCCCTGCCCCTCCAGCCGGCGCACGATCACGTCGAGGACGGTGTCCGCGAGCGCCTCGTCCTCCTCCTCGCGCTGCGCCGTGAGATACGCCGGGTCGGGCGCCGCGTACACGACCGGAACCGGCGAGGCCGTGAAGACCGCCGGCCGCCGCTCGATCGGCATCTGTCCGGCCGTCAGCCGCGGCCCGCCGGTGCGGTACGTACCGGAGACGTACGCCGCCTTGAACCGGGTCATCTCGTCCGTACCGAACTTCAGATAGCCCGAACCCGGTACCGACGGCAGGTGGTACGCGTCCGGCACACCGATCGCCGTGCGCGACTCGGCCGCCGAGAACGTCCGCAGACCGATCCGGTACGACAGATACGTGTCCAGGCCGCGGAGCTTGCCCTCCTCCAGCCGCTGCGAGGCCAGCAGCAGATGCACACCCAGGGAGCGGCCGATACGGCCGATCTGGATGAACATGTCGATGAAGTCCGGCTTCGCCGTCAGCAGCTCGGAGAACTCGTCGATGACCAGGACCAGCGAGGCCAGCGGCTCCAGCGGGGCACCGGCCGCCCGCGCCTTCTCGTAGTCGTGGATGTTGGCGTAGTTGCCCGCCGAGCGCAGCAGTTCCTGACGGCGCTGCAGTTCACCGCGGATCGCGTCGCCCATGCGGTCCACGAGCGTGAGGTCGTCGGCGAGGTTGGTGATCACGGCAGCGACGTGGGGCATCTGGGACATGCCCGCGAAGGTCGCACCACCCTTGAAGTCCGCGAGTACGAAGTTCAGCGTCTCCGAGGAGTGAGTCACCGCGAGACCGAGGACGAGCGTGCGCAGCAGCTCCGACTTTCCGGAACCGGTCGCACCCACGCACAGACCGTGCGGGCCCATGCCCTCCTGCGCGGCCTCCTTGAGGTCCAGCATGACCGGCTGGCCGTCCTCGCCGACACCGATCGGCACACGCAGCCGCTCCGCCACCGACCGGGGCCGCCAGGTCCGCGCCACGTCCACCGAGGCCGCGTCGCCGAGGTTCAGCAGATCGGTGAAGTCCAGGTTGGCGAGCAGCGGTTCGTCGTCGTCCCCGCCGCCCATCCGCAGCGGCGCGAGCTGCCGCGCCAGCGCCTCGGCGGCCGGCAGCGAGATCCCGTCCGGCAGCCCCTCGTAGGCGAAACCGCCGCCCGACTCCAGACGAAGCCGCCCGGGCCGTACGACGACCGACAGCCCACCGCGCGGCTCGTCGAGCTCACCCGAGACGACCTCGACGATGGTCACGCCCTGCAGCCCCTCGGGCGCCGCGAACAGCGAGTCCGGCGGCACCATTCCGCCGTCGAGGACCACCACGACATGCGGCTGGTCCAGGACCGGCTGGTTGTCGCGGCTGAACCGCGGCCGGCCGTCGAGCCGCGAGCGGATCATCGACTCCAGCTCACCGAGGTCGTCGCCGAACAGCCGCTTGCTGCCCGCGCCGTCGACCTGTCCCGCCACCTGCGTGTGCGGCAGCCACTTCGTCCAGTCCCAGCGCTCCTGCGCGCCCCGGGACGCGACCACGGCCAGCATCAGATCGTCGGGGGAGTGCAGCGTCACCAGCTGGGAGACCATGCCGCGCGCCGCGGCCTGCGCCGCTTCCGGCTCCCCGGAGACCGTCACGTGGTAGAAGGCGCGCATCGAGACCGCCATCGGCAGCCCGTCCAGCGAACCGTGCACGGCCAGGAACTGCTGCATCGCACCCGCGCACAGCGGCTCCAGCTCGTCCACCGGCGCCGTGTCCGGCGCGACCAGGGGCGTCGCCAACTGCTGGGCGCCGAGCCCGATCCGTACCTGCCCGAAGTCCTTGTCGCCCACGCGGCGTTCCCACACCCGCGAGCCCTCGGCCACCACCGACCACAACTGCTCGGGGGCGGGGTGCAGATAGAGCTGCGCGTCGCGCTGCTTGCGCGCGGTGCGCCGGACCGTACGCCGGGTCTGCGCGAGGTATTTGAGGTAGTCCCGCCGGACATCGGCAATTTGCCCCTGCGTACCCTTCCGGAACCGCACGAGCTGCGCGATGACCATCGCGACGGTCGAGACAAGCATCAGGATGCCCATGATGCGCATGAACGGATGCGCCCCAGGCATGAAGAAGAACACCACCGAGGAGCCCATGCCGAGCATCGGCAGGAGCTGCATCAGAATGCCCTCCTGCTGCCCGCGCGGCAGTTCGGGTGGGGACTCCAGGACCAGTTCCTCACTGGGTACTTCCGGAGGAAGCGACCTCGGCGGGCGCTTGACGACGATCTGGCTCACCGGCGCATCAATCCCTTGTTACGGGCGGACTTCGTGCGGGAGTTCCGCACCGGCGCCCCCGTGAGCGACGGCCTCCCCCATGAGACGGCGATCCTACTTGCAGCTACCTGTGCCCGTCCCCGGTAGGGTGGCGCGCGCATTGTGCGCAACCGCGAATCAGGGGGTCCAGACACGTGAGTACGACCGCAGCGACCGGCTTCTGCCGTGTCACCGTCGTGGCGCCGGACAGTCGTATCGACGTCGCGCTCCCGGAGGACATCGCCGTCGCCGACGTCTATCCGGAGATCCTGCGGCTCACCGGCCAGACCCAGTCCGCCGGCACTCCGACCGGCTACCACCTCGTCCGGCGCGACGGCTCGGTCCTCGACGGGGCACGCACCCTCGCCGCCCAGCAGGTCCTCGACGGCGAGGTCCTCTCGCTGCGCCCCTTCGCGCAGTCGCTGCCGCCCGCCGTCTTCGACGACGTCTCCGACGCCGTCGCCTCAGCCGTCACCCGTGACCGGCACCTGTGGAGCGACGACCTGCTGCGCGGCGCCGGACTCGTCGGCGGAGTTCTGCTGCTGGTCCTGATGGGCTTCGTGCTCTGGTTCGCGGATCCCGTGCGCCACGACATGCACAGCCTCCCCGGCATCGTCGCCGGCGCCGCGGGCGTCCTGCTGACCGCCTTCGCCGGCGTGCGGGCCCGCGTCTACGGCGACCGCGCCACCGCCGTCGCCCTCGGCCTCGGCGCCCTCCCGCTGCTGCTCATCGCCGGCTCGGGCATCGTCGGACCCGACGCCGGCCAGGGCCCGGGTCAGCTGCAGTTCCTGCTCGGCTGCGTGACCGTACTGGTCGCCTCCGTCACCCTGGTCGCGCTCACCCCGAGCGGCGACGCGCCCTTCGTCGCGGCGACGTTCCTGGCCACCGTCGGCACCCTCGCCACCTTCCTGGCGATCCTCTCCGAGTCCTCGGCCACCGAGACCGCCGCGGTCTGTGCCCCGGTCGCCGTCGGCCTGGTCGCCTTCCTGCCCGGCCTCTCCGCCCGCTTCGCCCGGCTGCCCATCGGCTACGCCTCCCCGCGCAGCGCCACCGACGACGAGTTCCACGCCGACCCCAACCAGACCCCCGACGATGCGCAGCCCGTCGACGGCGAGCGCATCGCCCTCCAGGCCCGGCGCGGCCACGAGATGCTCCTCGGCCTCGTCGGCGGCTGCGCCGCCGTCGTCGTCGGCTCCGCCGCGGTCCTCGGCTTCGCCGGGAACGTCTGGGGCCAGCTCCTCGCTCTCGCCTCCGGCCTCGCGATGCTGCTGCGGGCCCGGCTCTTCCGCTACACCTCGCAGGTCGCCTGTGTCCTGGTCGCCGGCATCGCCGCGATCGCCCTGCTGATCCTCGGCCTCTCCCTGAACCCGCCGGCCGACCTGGTCAAGGACCTGCTGATCTATGGCGACCGCGGCGGCCTGGACATCCGTACGATCTGGCTCACCGTCGCCGTCGCCGCGGGTGCCGCCCTGGTCACCGCGATCGGCCTGATCATCCCGAGGAAGGGCCTCTCGCCCTTCTGGGGCCGCCTCCTCGACCTGACCGAGGGCTTCGTCCTGCTCTCCCTCGTCCCGCTCTGCCTGGCCGTCCTGGACGTCTTCATGGCGGCACGCTCCCTCACCAGTAAGTAAGGGGCACTCCGGACAGCTGGTACGCTGTGTGACGGCCGTCTGTGTACGCGCTCCCGGAATTCTCTGGAAGCAGCGCTCATCGGTCCTTCGCCTCCGAGTCACGGAAGCTCCCCTGAGAACGAGACCAGGGGCACTCGTGGGCGCATCGAACACCAAGAGGAGTACCGAGTGTCTCTCGACGCCGCTACGAAGAAGCAGATTTTCGCCGAGTTCGGCCAGAAGGAGGGCGACACCGGCTCCCCCGAGGTTCAGGTTGCGATGCTCTCCCGCCGCATCTCGGACCTCACCGAGCACCTCAAGCAGCACAAGCACGACCACCACTCCCGTCGTGGTCTGCTGATCCTGGTCGGCCAGCGTCGCCGCCTGCTGCAGTACCTGGCCAAGAAGGACATCCAGCGCTTCCGTGCCCTGGTCGACCGCCTCGGCATCCGCCGCGGTGCGGCCGGCGGCGCCAAGTAAGGACGCCGTGAAGGGAGCGGTTCCCACGTTTAGGGGGCCGCTCCCTTTGCTGTACGTGCGCGATGTACCGACCGGCACTTAGTCTGGTCGGACAACGCCACATCATGAGCGAGAGGCCGCCGGCACGCCGCCGGTCCTCGGTAGTGGCCCCCGGACCCCACAATCCCCGGGTGCTTCGATCGAAGACCGGCCCGCACCCGAAGGCGCGCTTCTCCTCCACCACCGTCCCCGGCCACACGGGCCGACGGACGAAAAGACGAACACGTAGGAGAAACCGCTAGTGGAGAACGAGACCCACTACGCCGAGGCCGTCATCGACAACGGCACCTTCGGCACCCGCACCATCCGCTTCGAGACGGGCCGCCTGGCCAAGCAGGCCGCCGGCTCCGCCGTGGCGTACCTGGACGACGACACGATGGTCCTTTCGGCCACCACCGCGTCCAAGAAGCCCAAGGACCAGCTCGACTTCTTCCCCCTGACGGTGGACGTCGAGGAGCGGATGTACGCGGCCGGCAAGATCCCCGGCTCCTTCTTCCGCCGGGAAGGCCGCCCCTCCGAGGACGCGATCCTCACCTGTCGCCTGATCGACCGGCCGCTGCGCCCCTCCTTCAAGAAGGGCCTGCGCAACGAGATCCAGATCGTCGAGACGATCATGGCGCTCAACCCCGATCACCTCTACGACGTGGTCGCCATCAACGCCGCCTCCTGCTCCACGCAGCTGGCCGGCCTGCCCTTCTCCGGCCCGATCGGCGGCACCCGTGTCGCGCTGATCAAGGGCCAGTGGGTCGCGTTCCCGACGCACACCGAGCTCGAGGACGCCGTCTTCGACATGGTCGTCGCCGGTCGCGTCCTGGAGGACGGCGACGTCGCGATCATGATGGTCGAGGCCGAGGCCACCGAGAAGACGATCGAGCTCGTCAAGGGCGGCGCCGAGGCGCCGACCGAGGAGGTCGTCGCCGCCGGTCTCGAGGCCGCGAAGCCGTTCATCAAGGTCCTCTGCAAGGCCCAGTCGGACCTCGCCGCCAAGGCCGCCAAGCCCACCGGCGAGTTCCCGGTCTACCTCGACTACCAGGACGACGTCCTGGAGGCGCTCACCGCCGCGGTCAAGAGCGAGCTCGCCCAGGCGCTCACCATCGCCGGCAAGCAGGAGCGCGAGGCCGAGCTCGACCGCGTCAAGGAGCTCGCCGCCGAGAAGCTCCTCCCGGCCTTCGAGGGCCGCGAGAAGGAGATCTCCGGCGCCTACCGCGCGCTGACCAAGAAGCTGGTCCGCGAGCGGATCATCAAGGACAAGGTCCGCATCGACGGCCGCGGCATCACGGACATCCGTACGCTCGCCGCCGAGGTCGAGGCCATCCCGCGCGTGCACGGCTCGGCGCTCTTCGAGCGTGGCGAGACCCAGATCCTGGGCGTCACCACCCTCAACATGCTCCGTATGGAGCAGCAGCTGGACACCCTCTCCCCGGTGACCCGCAAGCGCTACATGCACAACTACAACTTCCCGCCGTACTCCGTCGGTGAGACCGGCCGCGTGGGCTCGCCCAAGCGCCGCGAGATCGGCCACGGAGCGCTCGCCGAGCGCGCCATCGTGCCGGTGCTGCCGACGCGCGAGGAGTTCCCCTACGCGATCCGCCAGGTGTCCGAGGCTCTCGGCTCCAACGGCTCGACGTCCATGGGCTCGGTCTGCGCCTCCACCATGTCGCTGCTGAACGCCGGTGTGCCGCTCAAGGCCCCCGTCGCCGGTATCGCCATGGGTCTGATCTCCGAGGAGATCGACGGCAAGACCCACTACGTCGCCCTCACCGACATCCTCGGTGCGGAGGACGCCTTCGGCGACATGGACTTCAAGGTCGCCGGTACGAAGACCTTCGTCACCGCGCTCCAGCTCGACACCAAGCTCGACGGCATCCCCGCCTCGGTCCTGGCCGCCGCGCTGAAGCAGGCCCGTGACGCGCGTCTGCACATCCTCGACGTGATGAACGAGGCGATCGACGTTCCGGACGAGATGTCCCCGAACGCGCCGCGCATCATCACCGTCAAGATCCCGGTGGACAAGATCGGTGAGGTCATCGGCCCCAAGGGCAAGATGATCAACCAGATCCAGGAGGACACCGGCGCCGACATCACGATCGAGGACGACGGCACCATCTACATCGGTGCCGCCCAGGGCTCGCAGGCCGAGGCCGCCCGCGCCACGATCAACGGCATCGCCAACCCGACCATGCCGGAGGTCGGCGAGCGCTACCTGGGTACGGTCGTCAAGACCACCACCTTCGGTGCCTTCGTCTCCCTCATGCCCGGCAAGGACGGTCTGCTGCACATCTCGCAGATCCGCAAGCTCGCCGGTGGCAAGCGCGTGGAGAACGTCGAGGACGTGCTCGCGGTCGGCGCCAAGGTCCAGGTCGAGATCGCCGAGATCGACCAGCGCGGCAAGCTCTCCCTCGTCCCCGTCATGGCGGACGAAGAGAACGCCGCCGAGGACAAGAAGGACGACACCGACCAGTGACGTCCCGTAGTTCCCGTGTGACGGCCCGCCCCTCTTCGGAGGGGCGGGCCGTCGCCCGTACCCAAACGCTTCTCCCGGGCAAGGACGGCATCGGCACGGTCCGCCGCACCACCCTCCCCGGCGGCCTGCGGATCGTCACCGAGACGCTGCCCTCCGTGCGCTCCGCCACCTTCGGCATCTGGGCGAACGTCGGCTCCCGCGACGAGACGCCCGCGCTCAACGGCGCCACGCACTATCTGGAGCACCTCCTCTTCAAGGGCACCGCGCGACGCAGCGCCCTCGACATCTCCGCCACGCTCGACGCGGTCGGCGGCGAGATGAACGCCTTCACGGCGAAGGAGTACACCTGCTACTACGCGCGGGTCCTCGACACCGACCTG
The DNA here is from genome assembly GCF_055596705.1 of Streptomyces sp. NPDC039609. Classification (NCBI taxonomy): domain Bacteria; kingdom Bacillati; phylum Actinomycetota; class Actinomycetes; order Kitasatosporales; family Streptomycetaceae; genus Streptomyces; species Streptomyces sp. NPDC039609. The sequence continues at coordinate 7,359 of NZ_JBVIUJ010000009.1, read as the reverse complement.
CCGCTCGCGATCGATGTCGTCTGCGACATGCTGACCGGCTCGCTGATCCTCGAAGAGGACGTGGACGCCGAGCGCGGCGTCATCCTCGAAGAGATCGCGATGACCGAGGACGACCCGGGCGACGTCGTGCACGACCTGTTCGCGCAGACCATGTTCGGCGACACCCCGCTGGGCCGCCCGGTCCTCGGCACGGTCGACACCATCAACGCCCTCGACCGCGGCCGGATCGCCCGCTTCTACAAGAAGCACTACGACCCGACCCATCTGGTCGTCGCCGCCGCGGGCAACATCGACCACGCCACGGTCGTACGCCAGGTCCGCCGCGCCTTCGAGAAGGCCGGCGCCCTCTCCCGTACGGACGCCCGCCCGGTCGCCCCCCGCGACGGCCGGCGCACGATCCGCACCGCGGGCCGCGTCGAGGTCCTGGGCCGCAAGACCGAGCAGGCGCACGTCGTCCTCGGTATGCCGGGTCTGGCCCGCACCGACGAGCGCCGCTGGGCGCTCGGCGTGCTGAACACGGCACTCGGCGGCGGGATGTCCTCCCGTCTCTTCCAGGAGGTCCGCGAGAAGCGCGGCCTGGCCTACAGCGTGTACTCGTACACCTCGGGCTTCGCCGACTGCGGCCTCTTCGGCGTGTACGCGGGCTGCCGCCCCAACCAGGTCCACGACGTGCTGAAGATCTGCCGGGACGAGCTCGACAAGGTCGCCTCCGACGGACTGACCGACGACGAGATCACCCGCGCCATCGGCCAGCTCTCCGGCTCGACCGTCCTCGGCCTGGAGGACACCGGCGCGCTGATGAACCGCATCGGCAAGAGCGAGCTGTGCTGGGGAACCCAGATGTCCGTCGACGACATGCTCGCCCGGATCGCCTCGGTCACCCCGGACGAGGTCCGCGAGGTCGCCCGTGATGTGCTCGGACAGCGCCCCTCGCTGTCCGTCATAGGGCCGCTGAAGGACAAGCAGGCGGCACGCCTGCACGAATCCGTCTCCTAGAGAGAGTTCAGAGAGCAATGAGCAAGCTGCGCGTGGCGGTCCTCGGAGCCCAGGGCCGCATCGGTTCCGAGGCGGTACGGGCCGTCGAGGCCGCCGAGGACATGGAACTGGTCGCGGCGCTCGGCCGCGGCGACAAGCTGGAGACGCTCGCCGACGCGGGCGCCCAGGTCGCGGTCGAACTGACCACCCCGGCCTCGGTGATGGACAACCTCGACTACTGCGTGAGCCACGGCATCCACGCGGTCGTCGGCACCACCGGCTGGACCGAGGAGCGCCTCGCGCAGCTGAACACCTGGCTCGCCGCCTCCCCGGAGACCGGCGTCCTGATCGCCCCGAACTTCTCCATCGGCGCTGTTCTGACGATGAAGTTCGCCCAGATCGCCGCTCCGTACTTCGAGTCCGTCGAGGTCGTCGAACTGCACCACCCCAACAAGGTCGACGCCCCCAGCGGCACCGCCACCCGGACCGCCCAGCTGATCGCCGCGGCCCGGGCCGAGGCCGGCCTCGGCGCCCAGCCGGACGCCACGGCGACCGCCCTGGACGGTGCGCGTGGCGCCGACGTCGACGGCGTTCCGGTGCACGCCGTACGCCTGCGTGGCCTGTTGGCCCACCAGGAGGTGCTGCTCGGTGGCGAGGGCGAGACCCTGACCGTCCGTCACGACTCTCTGCACCACTCCAGCTTCATGCCGGGCATCCTCCTGGGCGCCCGCCGCGTGGTCACCACTCCCGGCCTCACCTTCGGCCTGGAGCACTTCCTGGACCTGGGCTGACGGCCATGGGCGGAAAGATCACGTACGTCTTCCTCGCCACCGTCCTCGTCCTCGTCTTCGGCGTGGTCGCGATGGAGGGCGTCCTGCTCCTGCTGACCGGCGAACCGGCCGCCATGGGCATGGGCGCGGTCGCGTTCCTGCTGCCCTTCGTGGGCGGCTGGTTCCTCTGGAAGAACACCGCCTTCGCACGGAACGCGCAGCGGCTCGCCCGCGAGCTGGAGGCCGAAGACGGCCTGCCCGTGGACGAGTTGAAGCGCACGGCCGGCGGCCGGATCGACCGGGACTCGGCCGACGAGGTCTTCGCGAAGCGGCGTGCCGAGACCGAGGACTCCCCGGACGACTGGCGTTGCTGGTTCCGGCTCGCGGTCGCCTATCACGACGCCCGCGACACCCCGCGCGCCCGCAAGGCGATGCAGCGTGCGATCGCCCTCCACGAGGGCCGCACGATCAACGCGTAGCGGGTCGGTCAGCTCAACGCGAGGCGTGGGCGCCGTACTCGGCGTTCCACGCCTCGACCGTGTCGGCCGCGCGGTCGAAGGCCTCGATGCGGGAGAGGAAGTCGGCGTTGTGGTCGGTGAGCAGCGTGATCTGCTCACCACCCTGCCGTACGAGAGTCAGCGCCTGGCCCTGCACGGTGCGGGGCAACCCCAGCCACCGCACGGGCTGCTGCACCGTGCGCAGCTCCGTCACCTGGGGCCATGCCACGGTCGCCGTCGTGAAGAAGCCGACCCGGCGCACGCCATGACGGCTGACCCAGGTGCCCACGCGCAGCGCCCGCAGCGCACAGACGATGATCGCCGCGGCGAGCCCGAAGGTCGCGAGGGCACCACCCGGGGCCGCAGCCGCGGCGATGATCACCGCGGCGAAGAGCACGAACGACGCGAGCAGCAGCGCGAGCGCGGCCGCCCCCACCCGCCAGGGTCCCGGCCGGTAGGGACGACGCCACTCGTCGTGGTCGTCGTACGGCAGCGCGACGTCGTCGGTCGCGTCAAAAGCGCGGTCGGCCGTCAGAAAAGGCAGGGGCACGACTGATCCTCACTCACAAGCACGCTCGAAGGGGCTGTGCCCGGTGAGGCTACCCAGGTGGTCTCGACCGGGCCACCCCAGGGGGCCGTACTGCTCAACGGCTGTCGGAAGCCTCGGACTGCTGCCGGTGGCCCTCGGCCGCACCCGACTGCATCGACGGGATTCCGAAGAGCAGCGATCCGACCAGACCGGCCACGACGGTCAGCCCGACAAGCGTACGGCCCGCGACCTCGGAGACGCTGAGGCGCTCCCTTGGCGGCGGAGTGACGTTACTGCGGAAGCGGTCGGCATCAGCGACGAACGCGAACGGGACAGCTTCTCGCCGGCCAAACATGAGGGCCACTCTCCTTGGAGCTCTGTGGTGTGAGGTGTCACAGAGAGAGACGAGCAAAGTCACCATTCGGTGCCCGATTTCCCCGAATTGGCCAAAGAAAGTGGTCCGGGCGGGTGTGGGAGCAGGTGACGGACTCCGCTGTCAGTGGCTCCCCGTAGAGTGGGCGCCGCCCGAGCGACGCACTTTGGAAGGACCCCGCCGGTGACCGACACCCCCGCAGCAGACCTCAAGCCCAGCTTCCGCAGCGATGTGACCGTCGAGCTGGTGAAGCACAGCGCCGCCGACTCGGACGTGCTGTGGGCGGCCCGCGTCTCCACGGCGGGGGAGCAGTCGCTCGACGAGCTGCAGAAGGACCCCGAGCGGTCCAAGGGGCTCATCAACTACCTGATGCGGGACCGGCACGGCAGCCCCTTCGAGCACAACTCGATGACGTTCTTCATCAGCGCCCCGATCTTCGTGTTCCGCGAGTTCATGCGCCACCGCGTCGGATGGTCGTACAACGAGGAATCGGGTCGCTACAGGGAGCTGGAGCCGGTCTTCTACGTTCCGGACGCCTCCCGGAAGCTGGTCCAGGAGGGCCGCCCGGGCAAGTACGTCTTCGTCGAGGGCAGCGAGGCCCAGCAGGAGCTCACCGGCCGCGTCATGGAGGACTCGTACATCCAGGCGTACGCGGCCTACCAGGAGATGCTCGCCGCCGGAGTCGCCCGCGAGGTCGCCCGCGCGGTCCTCCCCGTCGGCCTGTTCTCCTCGATGTACGCCACGTGCAACGCACGCTCGCTGATGCACTTCCTCGGCCTGCGCACCCAGCACGAGCTGGCCAAGGTTCCGTCCTTCCCGCAGCGGGAGATCGAGATGGTCGGCGAGAAGATGGAGCAGCACTGGGCGCAGCTCATGCCGCTGACCTATGCCGCGTTCAACAAGAACGGCCGTGTGGCCCCTTAAAGCACAGATGTACGATCCCGTCACGCGAAGTGTCCGTATTGCGACGTTTCACGAAGTTCATCTAGGCTGATCAAACGGACCCGGCACTGCTTGAACCCCCGAGCAGGCAGTGCCGGGCTCCTTTCACACGTCCCCCGAGGGGGCACCGGGCGCTGAGCAGCGAGTAGCGTGTTACCCATGGCTCCGATCTCCACTCCGCAGACCCCCTTCGGGCGGGTCCTCACCGCCATGGTCACGCCCTTCACGGCTGACGGCGCACTCGACCTCGACGGTGCCCAGCGACTCGCCGCCCATCTGGTGGACGCAGGCAACGACGGCCTCGTCATCAACGGCACCACCGGCGAGTCCCCGACCACCAGCGACGCGGAGAAATCGGAGCTGGTACGAGCCGTACTGGACGCGGTCGGAGACCGCGCCCATGTCATCGCCGGTATCGGCACCAACGACACCCACCACTCGATCGAGCTCGCCCGCACCGCCGAGCGCGACGGCGCGCACGGCCTGCTCGCCGTCACGCCGTACTACAACAAGCCCCCGCAAGAGGGCCTGTACCGGCACTTCTCGGCCATCGCCGACGCCACCGAGCTCCCGGTGATGCTCTACGACATCCCCGGCCGCAGCGGCGTCCCGATCGACACCGAGACGATCGTCCGCCTCGCCGAGCACCCCCGGATCGTCGCGAACAAGGACGCCAAGGGCGACCTCGGACGTGCCAGCTGGGCCATCGCCCGATCCGGCCTCGCCTGGTACTCCGGCGATGACATGCTGAACCTGCCGCTGCTCTCCGTGGGCGCCTGCGGCTTCGTCTCCGTCGTCGGCCACGTCGTGACCCCCGAGCTGCGCGCACTCCTGGACGCCCACCTGAACGGCGAGGTCCAGAAGGCCACCGAGATCCACCAGCGGCTCCTGCCGATCTACACGGGCATGTTCCGCACACAGGGCGTCATGACCACCAAGGCCGCCCTCGCCCTCCAGGGACTCCCGGCCGGCCCGCTGCGCCTGCCCCTCGTGGAGCTTTCGCCGGAGGAAACCGTCCAGCTCAAGCTCGATCTCGCCGCCGGCGGGGTACAGCTGTAACAACAGACTTCATAACTGAATATCCGATCGGTGAACGATCGACTGACAACAGCAAGTGCACGAATGTCATGCGCGCCACGTGCCCAAGCGGTACGTGGCGCGTGTGGTGAGGAGAGTCTTTTGAGTCATCCGCATCCTGAACTCGGCGCCCCGCCGAAGCTGCCCAAGGGCGGCCTGCGCGTCACTCCGCTCGGTGGGCTCGGTGAGATCGGCCGGAACATGACGGTCTTCGAGTTCGAAGGCCGGCTGCTGATCGTCGACTGTGGCGTCCTCTTCCCCGAGGAGGAGCAGCCCGGCATCGACCTGATCCTGCCCGACTTCACCACCATCCGGGACCGCCTCGACGACGTCGAGGGCATCGTGCTGACGCACGGCCACGAGGACCACATCGGCGGCGTCCCGTACCTCCTCCGGCTCAAGCCGGACATCCCGCTCATCGGCTCCAAGCTGACCCTCGCCCTGATCGAGGCGAAGCTGCAGGAGCACCGGATCCGTCCCTACACCCTCGAGGTGAAGGAAGGCGACCGGGAGAACCTGGGCCCCTTCGACTGCGAGTTCATCGCGGTCAACCACTCCATCCCGGACGCGCTCGCGGTCGCCATCCGCACCCCCGCGGGCATGGCCGTCGCCACCGGCGACTTCAAGATGGACCAGCTCCCGATGGACGGTCGGCTCACCGACCTGCACGCGTTCGCGCGGCTCAGCGAGGAGGGCATCGACCTCCTGCTGTCCGACTCGACGAACGCCGAGGTCCCAGGCTTCGTCCCGCCGGAGAAGGACATCTCCAACGTCCTGCGGAACGTCTTCGCGAACGCCCAGAAGCGGATCATCGTGGCGAGCTTCGCCAGCCACGTCCACCGCATCCAGCAGATCCTCGACGCCGCCCACGAGTACGGCCGCCGTGTGGCCTTCGTCGGCCGCTCGATGGTCCGCAACATGGGCATCGCCCGCGACCTGGGCTACCTCCGCGTCCCGGCCGGCCTGGTCGTCGACGTGAAGACCCTCGACGACCTGCCGGACGACGAGGTCGTGCTGGTCTGCACGGGTTCCCAGGGCGAGCCCATGGCCGCGCTGTCCCGGATGGCCAACCGCGACCACCAGATCCGGATCGTCCAGGGCGACACCGTGATCCTGGCGTCCTCGCTGATCCCGGGCAACGAGAACGCGGTGTACCGCGTGATCAACGGCCTGACCCGCTGGGGTGCCAACGTCATCCACAAGGGCAACGCCAAGGTCCACGTCTCGGGCCACGCCTCGGCAGGCGAGCTGCTGTACTTCTACAACATCTGCAAGCCGAAGAACCTGATGCCGGTCCACGGCGAATGGCGCCACCTGCGCGCCAACGCCGAACTCGGCGCGATGACGGGTGTCCCCAAGGACCACATCGTCATCGCCGAGGACGGCGTCGTCGTCGACCTGGTCGACGGCAAGGCGCGGATCGTCGGCAAGGTCCAGGCCGGCTATGTGTACGTCGACGGTCTCTCGGTCGGCGATGTCACCGAGGCCTCCCTGAAGGACCGCCGCATCCTCGGCGACGAGGGCATCATCTCGGTCTTCGTGGTGGTCGACTCCTCCACGGGCAAGATCGTGAGCGGCCCGAACATCCACGCCCGCGGCTCCGGCATCGAGGACTCGGCGTTCGACGCCGTCATCCCGAAGGTCGAGCAGGCCCTGAACAAGTCGGCCCAGGACGGTGTGGTCGAGCCCCATCAGCTGCAGCAGCTGATCCGCCGTTCGGTCGGCAAGTGGGTCTCGGACACGTACCGCCGGCGTCCGATGATCCTCCCGGTCGTCGTGGAGGTCTGAGCAGCTCGCGCTGCCTGACCAGCGTCAACCCGGAGCGGGGCGCCTCGATTTGCATCGGGGCGCCCCGCTCCAGTACGTTTACGGCTCCGCCAGCAAGGGAACCCGGCACCTTCGTGTGCCTGAACGGGTGACCGGAAGGGGCGGGGAATTCGACTCAGAACTTCTGATAAAGTCGGATCAACGCCGGAAAGCAGATCGGGAAAAACCGAGAAGCCGGAAAGCACCGAGGAAATCGGATCAGAAAGATCTGATAGAGTCGGAAACGCAAGACCGAAGGGAAAAGCCCGGAGGAAAGCCCGAGAGGGTGAGTACGAAGGAAGCGTCCGTTCCTTGAGAACTCAACAGCGTGCCAAAAATCAACGCCAGATTAGTTGATACCCCGTCCATCTTCGGATGGCGAGGTTCCTT